>SYOC01000080.1 GCA_005804965.1 Pseudomonadota bacterium | reverse complement strand
GGCGGTGGAAGCGGGCTGGGCTGCCGTAGCAAATGGCGAACGTGGCATGGCATTGTCTCCGAGGATGCTTCTGAGAATAATCACTCAACCTCTTCTCTTTACAGCACTTTGTCCGGTTCGTACAACTTGCAACCAGTTCTATGAATAATCGACCGACCTTCGGCTTCGAGGCGACGGGCTTTGGTGAAGAGATCAACCGCCTCGAATGCAGTGATGTCGTTCATACGGGCGGCGAGGCGTGTGTAAGATGTATGCGGTTGGGCCATGGGTATCGTGCTCGGTTGGCGACTCGCTATTTTTGCTGAAAATAACAAATTTATTCTTTGTTGGTGGGCAGCTCTTGTGGCAAGGGGAACCCGCGTTCCTGCCAATGGGTCAGTCTCTGCAACGCTTCCGTTGGTGTGAGGCCGGCACGGGCAATCAGCCAGCAAGTGACGGGTGCAGCTATGCGTTCCGAAGCATGGGCGGCTTCGCCAGCGAGTTGTAACAAGTCCCGTACCTCATCGCCGGTCGGGGGAGCAATGCCTAATGCAGCAGCAAATCCAGTGAACCATTCTTTAGCAGTCATGGTTTCTTCTGTTAGCACCGAATGCGTCGTGCGTCTGCTCCTGTAGTACAAGCAAAGCGCAAGCTTGATCGCGGCGGTTTCCCTGGGTATGGTCGAGGCTTCGGATGAAAACGCCAACAGTTCTGTGTTGCCTGTGTGGAGGAGAGTTGGACTGTGACAGGAACGGTGCATGACGCATAGCGCTGATCGTGGCGCGGCCTCTGAGGAGCCGGGCAGTGGTGCTGCAACAGCGATCTTTCAACAACGCGGTTTTCGCCAATACTGGCTCTCTCAACTCTGTGCGATTTTTGCTGCGCAGATGCAAAGTGTGGCCATTGGCTGGCAAGTGTATGAGATGACCCAGCGCCCGCTGGACCTTGGTTTTGTGGGCTTGGCGCAGTTTCTTCCGGTGTGTGTGTTGGCGTTGGTGGCTGGGCAGGTGGCCGATCGTTACGACCGCAGCCGGGTGTTGCTCGGTTGCCTCGCGCTGCAAATGCTCTGTGCTGTAGCGTTGCTGTCTTTGACGCTTGTGGGTAACACCCAGGTGGCTTTGATCTTCGGCGTCTTGGGACTTACCGGTGCGGCACGTGCCTTCGAGTTCCCGGCCTCCGCGTCTTTATTACCGAATCTCGTCCCCGCCGAACAATTCGTGCGAGCAGCGGCGCTCACCTCTTCTGCACGCCAGTCGGCGTCGATCATCGGGCCGGCGCTCGGCGGTTTGCTGTATGCCGTTTCCCCGGGAATCGTGTACGGCTCCTGTGTGGCCTTGTTGTTAGTAGCGGCGTTGCAAATCGCTGTGATTCGCTTGCGGGTTGTTGGCGGAGACCGCAAAGCCGTGACCTGGGAATCGGTCGTAGCTGGGGTCGCCTTTATTCGCGGCCACCCGGTTGTGCTAGGTGCCATCTCGCTGGATTTATTTGCCGTACTTTTAGGCGGTACGACCGCGTTGCTGCCGATCTTTGCGCGGGACATTTTGCATGTCGGCCCTTGGGGACTCGGGCTTTTACGTAGTGCGCCCGCCGTTGGTGCTCTGGGGATGGCGGCTTTTCTCGCGTATCGTCCGATTCGTTCGAATATGGGCACGACCTTGTTTCTTACTGTCGCTGTGTTTGGCTTAGCTACTATTGGATTTGCCCTGTCTGAGCATTTGTGGTTGTCGATGGGGATGCTTGTCGTCCTGGGCGCTTCAGACATGGTGAGCGTGGTGATTCGCCGGGTGGTGGTCCAGGTGTCTACGCCGGACGAGATGCGCGGGCGTGTCAGCGCGGTGGAGTCGGTTTTCATCGGGGCCTCTAATGAACTAGGAGAATTTGAATCTGGTGTGACTGCTGCTTGGTTTGGTGTCGTGCCAGCAGCGCTCATCGGTGGCATCGGCACGCTGATGATTGTTGGCGTGTGGTCGTGGCTTTTCCCGCACTTGCGACGTGTTAATGCGCTATGACAGTGCTGAGTGACGAGTACGCAGTGCTGAGAGAAAACAAGAACTACTCAAAGACGAGAAAACTGGGGAGGGAGGAAATTCCCATGCGTGTAACAACTCAACTCCGGCAAATGTTGAATGGACCTGGCATCATCGTCGCTCCTGGCGCGTATGACGGGATCTCGGCACGTTTGATTGAGCGTCATGGATTCAAGGCCGTCTACATGACGGGTGCTGGGACGGCGGCGTCGGCGCTCGGTCAACCAGATGTCGGGCTGACCACTTTAACCGAAATGGCAACGCATGCCGGACATATCGCAAGCTGTATTACTGTCCCGCTAATTGCTGACGCTGACACTGGGTATGGCAATCCTTTGAATGTCATCCGCACCGTGCGCGAGTACGAACGCGCTGGTGTGGCGGCTCTGCACCTGGAAGACCAAGTCTTTCCTAAAAAATGCGGCCATATTGCCGGGAAAGCCGTGATTCCTGCCAAAGAGTTCGCGGAGAAAATCCGTGCGGCTTCGGAGCACCGTTCTGACCCGGACTTCGTCATTATTGCCCGCACCGACGCCCGTGCTGTCAACGGCATCGACGACGCTATCGAGCGTGGATTGTTGTATCGCGAAGCCGGGGCCGACGTAATTTTTGTCGAGGCTCCCACCAGCCGCGAAGAGATTGAGCGCGTGGCGCGGGAGATCAAAGCTCCGCTCCTGAGCAACCAAGTCCCAGGTGGAAAAACGCCTGGGCTGACGGTGACTGAGCTGGAAAATCTTGGCTATAAAATGGTCATTTTTCCGGTGGTCAGCTTGATGGCGGCGACGCTAGCGATTGAGCAAGCACTGAAAGATCTGCAAGCAACTGGCACGGATTGGCACGAAGGTCCGGTGCTGAGTCCAATGGATATTTTCCAGCGGGTGGGTATTGATTGGTGGTTGGAGCAGGAGGGAAAGTATCGGAGCGCATAGACCGCGCTCCACGTCGTCGCCGCCCCTGAGGTGACGCGGGTTACACCTTGAGTCGCGCGATGACTTTGATCTCGACCAAGCCGCCAGGAAATGCGAGTTCGGTAATGCCGATGGCCGTCCAAGACGGGTAGGGGGCCTGCATGTAGCGGTCTTTGACTTTCATGAAGGCGGTGAGGTTCTTTTGCAGGCCGACATGGAATGTGGTCATTTCGACGATGTCGGCAAAGGAGGCTCCGGCGGTTGTGAGCACCGATTGCACTTGCTCGAAGGCGTGGGAGAATTGCGTTTCTGGATCGGCGGCTGGCTTGCCGTCTGGGCCGATGCCGATGACACCGGAGCAGTACAAGCGATCCCCATCTTTGACCGCCGGCGCGAAATGAAACTGCTCGTAATAGTGCTCCATGCCTGCTGGGATAACCACGGCGCTTTTGTCCATGATCGTTTCCTCCTCATGATGAATTTTTCTCGTCGGGCGAGATGGTTCGCAACATACGGCAAATCATTGGCTCTGGCCACGGCGTTGTGGCGGAAGTCCGTGAAGTTGCTATCATCGCCAGCACTACGAAAAGGAAGATTGGGGTGCGCATGAAGGTTGTCGGGTATGCAGACCGTTTCAGCGTGGCGGCAGGGGAGACCATTCAGTTCAAGGTGAGTTGCGAGTTGCCTGTGTATCGCGCGGATATTGTCCGGCTGATTCATGGTGACCCCAATCCGCGCGGACCTGGGTTCAAGGAGGAACTCGTCGACACTCCTGTGAGCCGCGAATATCCAGGCCGCGTGCAGAAGCTCCATACTGGTTCGTACGTGTTGGTGCCTGACAGCCCGCGCCTGACGCCATCGGCTGGGATCACCCTCTGCGCATGGATTTGGCCGACTACCCCACAAAAGGGTGTGCAAGGGATTGTGACGAAGTGGTCTCACGAGCAAGGCTACGGTGTGTTCATCGACGAGAATGGCGAGTTGGCGTTTTGGCTTGGCGACCAAACTGGCCAAGTTGTGCGCATCCGCAGCGGCAAACCCCTCCGCGCCAGAGAATGGTATTTCGTGTGCGCCTCCTATGATGCTCAGCATGGGAGTGTGTCGCTCTATCAAATGCCGCAACGTGCATGGCCACAAGATGAGTCGGAGGTGCGGGTGCAACACACCGTGCCGAGAGCGCTCCTCGTCCCTCATTCGGCGGACCTTCTCATGGCCGCGAGCTGGACTGATGCTGGCAATGCAGTGCCGACCGTTGGCTGTCATTTCAATGGCAAACTTGACCAGCCTTGTCTGTTCGGACGAGCATTGGCTCAAGAAGAAGTGGTGTCGATTCAGCGTGGTGCGTCACCGCTGGCGTTTGGGTCGGCACTGATTGCAGCTTGGGATTTTGCCGCAGATATCGCTTCGACTCAGATTACGGACGCCTCACCACATCGGCTGCATGGCGAGACCGTGCAGATGCCCACGCGCGGCATGACTGGTCATAATTGGACGGGACAAGAAACCGATTATCGCAACGCGCCACAGGAGTATGGCGCGATCCATTTTCATGATGACGATCTTGAGGACGCCAGCTGGGAGACCGACTTTGCCTGGACACTGCCACAAGGGCTGAAGAGTGGTGTGTACGCAGCGCGGTTGCGCACTGATGGCGGGGAGGATCACGTCCCGTTTTTTGTGCGCCCCAAGAAAGGCGCGCCCACGGCACGTGCGCTGGTTCTGCTGCCTACGAACAGCTACTTGGCGTATGCGAACGAACAGCTCAAGCTTTCGTACCGGCTAGCTCCCAATCAAACCACGCGTGGTGCCGAGACGCCGGAAGATCAGTACACGGCGGAGAACGGTCTGGTGAGCTTGTACGACTGCCATACCGACGGCAGCGGGGTGTGTTATTCGTCGCGTTTGCGTCCAATCATGACGCTGCGACCCAAGTATTACACCCGTATCCTCGGCTGTCCGCATCAGCTTCCTGCGGATCTCCACCTCATCGACTGGCTGGAGGCGCAAGGTCACGACTACGACGTCATCACCGATGAAGACCTGCAACTTGAAGGGCTTGAGCTGCTGGCTCCTTACAAAGTTGTGCTGACTGGCAGTCATCCGGAATACTGGACGGCAGCGATGTTGACCTCGGCGAAGACCTACCTGCAACGCGGCGGACGGCTGATGTATCTCGGCGGCAACGGTTTCTATTGGGTGACAGCGCTTGACCCAGCGCGTTCGCATGTAGTCGAGGTACGTCGTTGGGGCGGGATTCGTGCGTGGGAGGCCGGTCCCGGTGAATATCATCTCAGCACGACTGGCGAGTTAGGTGGGATTTGGCGGTTTCGCGGCAAGTCCCCGCAGCAGCTTGTCGGTATCGGGTTTACCGCACAGGGGTTTGACCACAGTCGTCCGTATCGTCGCCAGCCGGGCAGCTTCGATCCACGCGCCGCATTTATCTTCGCGGGCATTGGACGGGAAGAGTTGATCGGAGATTTTCCGTCACTGGTACTAAATCATGGTGCGGCAGGGTTTGAGCTTGATCGTGCTGACTTCGCTCTCGGCACGCCACCGCACGCGCTGGTGTTGGCGTCGTCCTTTGGTCACACTGATGCGTATCAACACGTTGTTGAGGAGGTGTTGGTGAGCAACTCGCGCCAAGGCGGTTCGGTGAACCCGCTAGTTCGTGCCGACATGGTGTATTTCCCGTGTGCCAACGGCGGGGCCGTGTTCTCGACCGGGTCGATTGCGTGGTGCGGATCGCTTTCGTTCAATGACTATGACAACACCGTTTCGCGCGTTACTGGGAATGTGTTACGTCGATTCTTGGAAGACACGCCGCTGCCGTAGAAAGAACCTATCCTGGCCAGGAGTCGGGCGAGGCATTCAGGAGCCGCCACCCCCATGTCCTTTCAGGTTTGGCAGCATCCGCACCCTGACGGCACTTATCCGTCGGGTGTGGATGCTATGCTCAAGCAACCCCTCTCCCTAGAATCTAAGCGGAAGCTGTTATGGGACAACACCGCCGTAAGCGTTTTCTTCCGAGAACGACATCTTGCTCTTGTTCCCTTGCCCGGTGCTATTTCGTCGGGCGTTGCGACTCCTGCAAGCGGTCACTCAACATCTTGGCGATATTGAGGAAGATTTTGGCACCGACACGCGGATAGCGGCGCTGCATTTGGTCCAAGAACCGCTCATCTACGGCAATCACTTCTACGGCTTCTTTGGCAATCACGTCGGCTGCACGCTGGTGATGACGGATCAAGCCCATCTCCCCGAAGACATCGCCACGGGTGAGAGTGCGCACGAGCTTGCGTTGCACATCGGGGTTGATGAAGACGTCCGCCGTGCCGGTAATCAGGATGTACATTTCATCGCCGATTTCGCCCTGTTGAATGATGGGCTGGCCAGGCGCGTAGGTCTTCAATTTGCCCATCAGTGTCACGATCTTCGCTTGCGAGGGGCGCAACCCGGCGAACAACGGAATCGTTTTGTGTGGGTCCTTACCCAGCCGTAGAGCTGCGACATCCCACAAAGTGATGATACGAGTCGTCGCCAGCAGCGCCGGCAACAACACCAAATCGTTGACGAACGCTGCCGCGATAGTGATCGCGGTCAGGATGCCGAACTTTTGGATGGGCACAAAGTTGGAAAAGAGCAAGGTTAAAAAGCCGAGACCCAATGCTGCCGAGGCATAAATGATGGGTTTGCCGACGGTTGCTATGGTTTGGAAAATGGCCTGTTCTTGATCGTGCGTGGCTTGGATCTCGGCACTCAAGCGCGCGAGATAGCGAATCGCGTCTTCAACGGCGATGCCGATAGCGATTGAGGCGATAATGCTCGTGCCTAAGTTGAGCGTGACCCCGGTCCAACCCATCGCGCCAAAAAAGATCAAGATCGCCAGGAGGTTCGGCAGCAACGACAGGAACCCAACTTTTGCCGACAGGAACATGAGCGAAAGCACCACGAAAATCACCAGCAAAGCAAACCCCAGGCTGGTGATTTGCCCCCAGACGATGTCTTCCGTGGCTTCGTTGAGCAGGATGAGGCTGCCAGTAGGGTGGACTTCGATCTCTGGTGGGAACCGCTCGGCGGCATAGGTGCGGATGTTTTCGGCGACGCGGACAATGTCGCTCGAACTGGTCAGGCGCGTGCGCACGGTGAGGCTTGCCATAGAGAACGTCGAGTTGGCGAACGAGGAGAAGGTTTTGGGATTGGCGTTTTTGATCAAACGCATGGTGGCGTCGAACCGTTCTTCGCTTTCCCAAAAAGGCGTATCCGCTGCCGTCTCCACAGGAGCTGCCGCTGCCTCGCCCTCCTCTGGCACGATGATGTCATCCGAGGAGCCACCCTTGCGAATGGCACGGTCCATCAGTTCGCAAATATCCGCAAGCGAGGTGGTCTGGTCGATGCCCGACTGGGTAGCGAGATACAGTTGCAAGTCGCGCATGCGTTTCACGATATCCCACGTGGCAATGCCTCCGTTCTCTTTACTGCTGACAATGACAGAGAAGACCTGCGCTCCGCCGATTTTGTCGCTGATGATTTCGTTGGCGCGGCGTACTGGCGAGTTCGGCTCAAAGAACTGCAAAAAATTGGAGTCGGCTTTGATCAGGCTCATCCCCCAAAGACACGGGAGAATGGATACGGCGGCAGCAATGATGATGGGCTTTTGATAGCGACGGTTGAAGTGTCCCATCCGCGTGAGGAAAGCTGCCAGAAGCCGGCCTTTGTTCGCTGTGCTTTGCACCCGTGGCAAAGGAAGCAGCACCAAAGCTGCGGGGATGAGAGTCAGCACGATAATCGTGACACTGGCGAACCCGACTGCGGCATATAACCCAAGCTCGCGAATGGTGCCGATCCGATTAACTAAGAGCGCGATGAACCCCACGACTGTGGTAAGGGCAGCCACCGTGACCGGCAGGCTCACACGCTTGAGCGAGCGCAGGACGACTTCTCTGGCCAAGCTACCTTTGCCAGATTCTTCTTCATATTGGGCGATGACATAGATGGAATAGGTGCTGCCGATGACGATCAAGAGTGAGGGGAGCACCAGCGTCCCGATGGTAATCGCCGCGTTCGTCAGCACCATGATTCCCAGGGTCCAGACCACTCCGCACAGCACGGACAGCAGCGGCAGCACCACGCCACGCACGTTGCGGAAACACACACCTAAGACGCCCATAATGACGAGCAAGCTCAGCGGCGTGAACGTGCGCAGGTCTTGGCGCATGAGCTTGAGCGAGCTGATTTTGATGTGCTGCATGCCTGTGTAGTACAGGGTTTCTGGTCCCTGCTCTTGCTGCATGATCTCTTCGATCCGCTCATCCACACCTTTTTCGATAAACTCGTCTTCGGTGAGGGTCTTGAAATAGACAACGATAGCCGTCCCGCCGGCGTCCTTGGCCACGAAGTTGAGGTAAATGGGATACTCTTCTTCGATACGCTTCCTGAGCGCGGCGAGCGCGGCGAGGTCCAGCGGAGTTTTGGCAACGAGAGGCGGAGGGTAGGAAAGATCGGCAATCACGTCGGGCAGATTCGTCAGGCTGCGGACGCTCTGCACTCCATCGACTTTCTCCAACTGTGCCGTGATCCGGCGAATTTTTTCGATGGTCTCGGGGGTATAGACATTCTCAGTGATAAGGCCGATGACACCGATGTCATCGCCACCGAAGATCGCACGGATTTCATCGTAATACTGCTTCTTGGGATCGTCCGTGGCTAAGAGATGCTCGGCCGAGCTATCGATACGAATTTGCAGCGCTTGCATGCCGAGAAAGCCAGTCAGCAGGACGAGCGCAAGCAACACAGTTTTCGGCCAGTGGACGATGAAGTGGTAGATGCGTTCCATGCTCCCCCCCGCGAACCCGTTTACGTAGTGATGACTGATGAGAGGTATCTAGCGGGTGGAGAAAGAGCAAGGGCGCTCGATTTGTAAAGCAATGCTGTGAAGTTAAGCGACGGTGTCATTGCGAGCGGAGCGAAGCAATCTTTGCCTGAAAAAGAGATTGCTTCGTCACCTGCGGCTCCTCGCAATGACAACGCCGACCTACTTTGTGAACACCCGCTAATTCGCCACCCGCCGCTCGTGCAGCTCTGCTGCGACCTGCGCCATGACACTGGCCCAGTCGCGGGGCTGACGCTGCCGGAAGAGCCGCATCGTCGGGTACCAGGGCGTAGTCTCGCCTTCTAATCCCCAGCGCCAATCGGGGACGTAGCTAATCAACGTCCACACCGGCTTGCCCAAAGCTGCGGCCACGTGTGCCACCGAGGTATCGACGCTCACCACTACATCGAGTTGGTCGAGCAGCAAGGCAAGATCGCCATAATCGCCTAGCAGCGGGTCGAGGTTGTGTACCTTGACCTCGGCTGGTAGTTCGCTGATGTCGTGGCTGCGTGCATCTTTCTGCAAACTATAAAATTCTACCCCAGGGGTACGTAGTATCGGCAGCCATTCTGGCAAGGCAATGGAACGATGGCTGTCGTTCTTGTGCGTTGGGCTGCCTGCCCACACGATGCCAACTTTCAAGTGACTGGCCGAGGATGGAGCCGGTAACGTAAGCGCCTCTGTTCCGTTCGTCTTTCGTCGGCGGATCGCATCCACGTCGAGATACGCAGTTGCCGTAGGAATGGTATCGAGCGTGGTGTTGTGTACGCGTGGCAGGCTGAGCAAAGGTAAAAAGGTGTCGAACTCGGAGACCGCAATCTGCCCAGCTTCGCGAATTTGCCCAATGCCGGGAATCGTGGCGAACAGCGGCATGAGGGTCGGCAGACACACGAGAATGATTTTTTTGCAGCGTTCTGCCGCCCACGGTAGATAGCGGGCAAACTGCACGGCGTCGCCAGCGCCTTGTTCGGTATGGATGAGCAAGGTCTTGTCCGGACTCGGAGTTCCATCCCACTGCGGCTGCGGACAGCGAAAGGGCGTGAACTGCCCAGTCTTCCAGCGCCAGTCGTATTCCGTCCACCCGCGCTGATAATCGCCGAGCTGCAGCAGCGTCATCCCCAAATTGAAATGCGCCTGGGCGTAGTCGGCTTGCAGCTGGATAGCGCGTTCGTATTGGGCAATAGCGTGTTGTGTTCGGCGCTGACGGCTGAAGAGATATCCGAGGCTGTTATAGGCCTCAGCGCGTTGCGGCTCGGTGGCAATGACGTGCTGTAAGTGGTCGACGGCCTCGACGTACTGTTCAGCGTCACCCAAGGCGATGCCGAGATTGTAGCGGGCATTGGGAAACTCGGGTTGCAACACTACGCACTGGCGAAACGCGACAATGGATTCGTCGATTTTCCCTTTGCGGTACAAATCCATGCCTTGTTGGAAGTGATGCCCTGGGAAACGTGCGAGATCTTCGGCAGTGGGGAGTTTGACCTCAGCTAAAGCTGCGTCCGGTAACACATACGAATGAGCGAGCCGGTCGTCGTTCCACTCCAGGATGTCGGGGAACCGCGCGTTGGTCAGCGCTTTCACGGCGAAGATTTCTTGCACGCCGGCCTCGAAGCGCAAAAAGCCAACCGTTTGCCCAGTCTCGATATGCACGATCCACACTCCGCAGGTGCGTTCGGTGAGGCGTTCGACCAGCGGGATGCCGCTAAAGGTCGCGCTTTCACGCACTTGCGAGAGACCGATAAACGCGAGCGGGCCGACGAAGTCGACACCGCGCGTAAACCCTGGTACTTGAGCAACGGTTTTCCAGGTGCGGGTTTTGAGATCCACCTGCGCGAGGCTGCCCTCGCTCGACTCCAAGACCCAGAGTTTATTCTGATACCAGCGCGGCGAGTGCGGCATGGAGAGACCACGCAGCAAAATCTCGTTGGTGTCGATATCCATGAGTAAACCACCACGTGCTTTGTGGGCACGCCATCCACCGGCGGTGTCAGTCTCGGCGAGCGCGGTGACATACTTGGGCTTACCGTTCACGATGCACAGCCCGTTCAGATGACATCGGTCCTCGGGAGCAAGAGCACTGACAAACGGCGGACGCCAGCGTGGCACAAAACTGTGTGTGGCGTCCAACGTACAGAGGCAACAGAAGCGAGTGTTGATGATCCACAACTCATTGTTCTGGTCGTAGCCAAGCTCGTGAATGTCGATATCGCCAGTGACGTGGGCGCGGCGTGGCAAAAAACAGGCGTCGTATTTGCCGGGCGGGTCCATCTTCTGTGCCACCGCCGGCATATTGCGGTAGTCCCACACCATATTGTTGCCGCCGATGGTCAACCGCGAGGCGTCCGCCGCGATACCCATGGGTTTGGCGAAGGTACGGAAATGAGTATTCAGAGTCCCGTTGTCGGCACGTACGAGGATGACCTTTCCGGCTTGATAGGTGGACACCACGAGGCTAATGCCGAGCTGGGTGAATAATGCTGGCAAATTCGAGGTGTGGACGCTACGCAAAGGTGCGAGTTCTGGGGGGACCGGAGCTTGAGCTGGGCGAGCAGATTGGGCGGGTTGAGCAGGTTGAGCAGATTGAGCCATGGAAACGCCTCTTTTTGCGCAGAAATTTTCACGAGAGTTCGCTGAGGAGCCTGTCGCGTCCGGTCTTACACTGAGGAAGAAAACTCTGTCAATAGGAAGGGGAACATGCGCAATTGTTTGACTGCCCCTTGCAAAGCATGAGCGACTATGGGAACACACCACAGAGCAAGCCACACAAAGGAGGGCAAGCAATGAAAACCCTAGAGCAGCAAGTGCAGGAACTTGCGGATCGCGAAGAAATCAAAGAACTGACGGCTCGCTACGCGCATGGTGTTGCCCGTGGTGAAGGTGCGAAGGTTGCCGCCTTGTTCACCGACGACGGCACCTTCATTAACCGCATGCCGGATGTGCCAGTGATGACTGTACACGGGCGTGCCGATCTCGACACATTTTACGGGGCGATCAAGCGCAACTTCGCGCTCCCCTGTATCCATAACCATCTCATTGCGCTGGCTGGCGACGAAGCCACCGGCACCTGTTCTATCGAAGTGCGCATTACCCGTGGCGAGAAAAGCATGATCGGCTCTGGCTACTACGAAGACCGCTTCCGGCGAGAAAATGGTCAGTGGAAGTTTGTCGAGCGCGACTGCACCTTCTTCCACTTCGTGCCGATTCAACAGGGCTGGGCAAATGCCGCTGCCGCCAAGAGCTGAGAATGTTTGAGCCCCGAACCCCACCCTGGATTACCGCTTTCGCGGGAATGACGGCAACTCCGGCTCAACTGCGTCATGCCCGCGCAGGCCGGCATCCAGAATTTTAGGCTGCGGGAGGGAAGAGAATGTCCATAACTGAGCATGATCTATAAGGAGAGCACATTATGACCCAAATCGCACTGGAAAACGTTGAGACCTTCGGCTCCGGCCTCGTCCATGCCGAGGGTGTGGTAATCGACCGCGACGGCAACGCCTGGGGTGGCTGCCGCAGCGGCGCGGTGTACATGGTCGAGCCTGATGGCACGACTCGCCAAGTAGGGCAGTTGCCCGAGAAGGCCGTTCCCAATGGCGTGACTATGGATCGCGCCGGGAACTTTGTGTATTGCGACCTGCGTAACAAAGCCGTCATGCGCATGACACGCGATGGAACGGTGTCGATGGTCGGGGACCGCGCCGGCGATATGCTGCTCAACATGCCCAATTTTTGCAGCTATGACGCCGAGGGCAATCTCTACGTGTCGAATTCAAGTTCCCAACGCGGCAGCAAAGTATTCGAGGAGTTCGACAACCCGGCTCCCAACGGGACGTTGGTGCGCATCCGACCCGACGGGCGTGGAGAAATTGCCGCCACCGGCATTTATTTCGCCAATGGCACGGCGGTTGATCCCAACGAAGACGCCGTCTACGTACTCGAAAGCACCCGCAACGACTGCCTGCGCATCCAGATCAACAAGGACGGCACCTTCGGTAAGCCGGAAGTCTACGCCTCCGGGTTTCCCGCGTTGCCGGACGGCATGGCCTTCGATGTCGAGCGTAACCTCTACATCACCCTGCCCGGCATCCCCAAAGACGGCAAACTCTCGCCGGTCAATCGCATCATTCGCGTGGACACCAACGGCAAGTGGGAGACGCTGATTCACGACCCCGATGGGACCAAGCTCGCCTTTCCTACTAATTGCGCGTTTGGCGGGCCGGGGATGCAAGATCTTTTCATCGCTAATCTCGAAGGCAACCATTTCAACCGCGTGCGCACGACCTTCCGTGGCCATCCGCTCTATCACCAAAGGTAGGCTCAATACTGTTCGGCACTCATTAGGCTTGGTTTCAAGCCGTACGTCGATTACTGGCCTCGTATACATACAATCAAACCCGAAAGGGGATTTACCATGTCACGCGAACGACTTACCGCAGTCGGTGAATCTGTAGCGCTAATCCTTCCTAACGAAGCTTTGGAGAGGCTGGGGATAGCCAGCGGAGATGAAGTGGAAGTCTCTCTTCTCGACCGTACCTTGCTTCTCCAACCCCTTGACGAGGCCGACCGCTCCCAACAGCTTGCAGTATTAATTAAAAGTGTGTTTGCACGGCGGCAGGACGCCTACGCCCGCTTGGCCCAGGGGCCAGAATAGTGGAGGGAACTCTGCTGTTTCTCCGCCTGCCCGAAGTGTTCGCCATCCATGCGCGCGGTCTTGAGGGGTTTGGGGGGCTACATGGGGTGCGTGATGCCGGAGCATTGGAAGCGGCACTGACGTTGGCAGAAAACCGAATCTACTACGAGCAGGCGACGCTGAGCACCTGTGCCGTAACCTATGGCTATCATCTCACGCAGGCTCGTGCGTTCGTGGATGGTAACAAGCGAGTTGCGGGCGGCTCGGCGAGTCGCCCCTACCCAAATCCTTAGTTCCCAGGCGTACCACGTGCGTGGCTACCATTTGACAGAGCGACCGCGAGTTGGTTAGATCGCGCGTAGTGAATTTCCCGAAAGGAGGCGAAAGCCATGAGTGTAATGGTGTTGTTGGAAATGCAGGTGAAGCCCGAAGCTGTCGAGGAGGTGAAAGCATCCTTGAAAACGATCCTCCCTGACACCCGTTCGTATGCTGGGTGCCAAGGCATCGACATCTACAGCAATCTCGATAACGGCGGCAATCTCGTGTTCTACGAACGCTGGGATTCGCGCGACCATTATCAGAAATATCTGAACTGGCGCACGGAAACCGGCGTACTCAGCCAGTTGGTGGCAAAGCTCTCTGGTCCACCCAATATCCGCTACTTTGATCACGTCGATGCCTAACGATCAATCAGTGGACTGATCTCTAACGATACTTGAACGATGGAGGAAAGAGCATGAGTATCCAAGTAGGACAAAAGGCCCCGGATTTTAGTCTCAAGACTAATAAGATGCAGGACTTCAAACTGAGCGAGCAGGAAGGGAAGAAAAATGTCGTCTTGCTCTTCGTACCCCTGGCCTTTACCGGTGGGTGAACGAAGGAATTTTGCTCCGTGCGAGACAACATCAATACCCTGCAAAACGATAACACTCAGGTCGTCGGTATCAGTGTCGATAGCCCGTTTTCACTCAATGCCTGGGCGGAGAAGGAAGGCTACAACTTCCCGCTGCTGAGCGACTTCAACAAAGAAGTCTCGGCTGCCTACGGTTCGTTGTACGAGAGTCTGCTGGTTTTCCGTGGCGTCTCCAAGCGCTCGGCGTTCGTTGTCGATAAGAGCGGCACCGTGCAGTATGCCTGGGTGAGCGAGGATGCCGGAAAATTGCCGGAACTCGATCCTATTCGCGACTGCTTAGCCAAGTGCGGCTGATAAGAGTTGACGATTGACAAGGGCGGGTGCAACGCCCGCCCTTTTTCGTTTCTGGGGAGAAGCGAGGGGAGAAAGACATAGCTCATGGTGACGTGGGAGAGATTCTTGGAAGCCGAGGGCGGACTGTCGCCGCAAACCTTTGTGGACCAACGTGCCCACGAACTCGGGCTCCAACCGCCAAGCCCGCTTGTCGTCAAACCTGGGGCTTCGGTCTGGCGCTTCTTGGACCTCTGCCTTTTCGCGCTCATGAAAACCAACGGAGAAGGCTACGTCGAAGGCGCGATGAGCCGCGCTACTGGCGTGTGCTGTCAGACGTTTGCTAAGGGCACGATGCAATGTTTCATGTGTCCGTATCGCTCAGTGGCGATAGAAGCGCTGACACAATTTTACCGCGAAGAGAAAGCCAAGGCACGCGCTTTGGAAAAGGCGGAAGAGGCAGCGATTGGCTGACGCAAACTCAGGATAGACCGCGAGCATGAAACGTGATTCACTCGCAGGGACGTTTTTCATAAAGGAGGATGCTATGGCAACACAAACGACCGAGGCCGCGCTGCAAGGCGTGATCGACCGGGAAGCGATTCGCAACTTACCGCTCCAGTATTGCCACTGTGTGTGGCAGCAGGACACGGTGGCGTATGCGAACCTTTTTACTGAAGATGGTTCGTTTGGCACTGACGACCCGAGCCTGCCGAAAGCGCAGGGGCGCGACGCCTTGCGTACGATGATTGGCGGCCAGATGGCCACCTCGAAGCCACGTCCGTTTATTCACAACCATGTTGTCGAGCTGACCGGACCGGACACCGCGAAAGGCACATGTTATGTCGAAGTGCGCCTCCAGCGCGATGGTGCCCCGTGGCTGATGTCCGGCTACTACCACGATCAATATGCTAAAGTCGGTGGCGAGTGGAAGTTCAAATCGCGTCAGATTACTGTCGATTCTTTCGCGCCGGTGAAGGCAGCGTAGTGGCGCGTTCGGCACGAATTGTGGTTTGTCATACTGACGTTGAGGGATTGAAATCCGTCATGCCCGCGAAGGCGGGCATCCAGGGAGATTCCGCACTGGCCTCCAGTTTTGCCTTCTGGATTCCGGGTCTCGCGCCGCTCGCCCGGAATGACGACCTCGTCGTTTTTCCGCATCTTTGCCACGCCCACCTACGATATGAGAGGTGAATCATGAAGCGCCCCTTCGATCCGATCCTCGTTGAAGTTATCAGAAACCAGATTGCCGCAATCACCGAAGAGATGACGCTCACCGTCTATCGGACCGGGCGCTCGGGCATGTGCAAGGTTGGTGATTTTGCTACTGCCGTGTGCGACCGCCAAGGCCGTTTGATCGGTGAGGGCGGTTCGCCTTATCAGATGTGTGTGTTCATCGACACGATGGAGAACGTACTGGCCAAGCACGGAGCCACGTTGCGGCCTGGCGACATGATTATCGCCAACGACCCGTACTGCGGCATCTCGCACATGCCGGACATTACCCTCATTGCCCCAGCCTTCTGGAAAGAGCAGCTCGTCGGGTTTCTCATTTCCTATTCGCATCACACCGACATCGGCGGGCGCTTCGCTGGCGGCATCTCCAGCCGCTGTGAATCCAGCTTCGAAGAGGGCGTCCGCATTCCCATGCTCAAGCTCTACGACGCCGGTAAGCGTAACGACGTGCTGCTGGAGCAGATCGTGGCGAACGTGCGCACCCCGGAAGAGTGGGTGGGTGACGTCGATGCCAAAGTCGCCAGTTGCTGGAAAGGCCAGGAGCAGCTTGCCAAGCTGCTCGATAAGTTTGGGGTCGAGCAATTTGACGCCACCTGCGACTATCTGGTGGACTACTCAGAGCGCGTGACCCGAGCGGCGATTCGCCAGATTCCTTCGGGCGAGTATCGCGAAGAAGCCCTCTTCGAGGACGAAAATGAAGTGACCGGCGGCCCAGTACCCTTGAATGTCGTCGTGCGCATTGACGGCGATCAAGCCACGGTGGACTTATCCGCTGCTCCACCGCAAGTGAACGCTTCCATCAATGCGCCGTTGGTGTCCACCAAATCGGTGACGCGCGCGCCGTTCAAAGCCCTGCTGCCCGGTGATGCGCTGACCAACATCGGTTTCGCACGCGCCATCAACGTGATCGTGCCACCCGGCACCCTGTTGAATCCTCGCTATCCGGCGGCGGTGGGAGGGCGGGCATCGCTGATGATGACGCTGAGCAACATGGTGTATCGCGTCATTGCCAAGGCTTTGCCTGGACGACTCGGCGGCGTAGGCGAAGGTGCCGACATGCTGCACTTCAACAGTCACAGCGGTGGCAAATATCGCTCGTTCATGGATGTGTTCTTTGGTGGCTGGGGCGGGCGTCCGCACGTAGATGGTGTGGATGGTGCCTCGCCGTTGGTCATGGGTGGTGGCTACGGTTCGATGCCGGCAGAACTATTGGAGCGCGAATATCCAGTCATTATCGAAGGCTTCGGCTTCGTGCCTGATACTGAAGGCGCTGGGCGACATCGCGGCTCGGTGTCGGTGTATCGCGAGTGGCGGTTCCGCGCACCAGCAGAAGTGTTACTGCGCACAGTGGGCTTGCGCGGCTCCGAAGGTTTGGCTGGCGGTGGACGCGGCGGCGATGCGGTGAACATTTATCGCGCTGGTGGCACGCAGGACAAAGTGCTGACTCCACAAGCGCATGTGCATCTCCATGTCCAGCCGGGTGATCGCGTCTATCACAAAGTCCACGGCTCTGGTGGCTACGGAGAGCCTTATGAGCGGGACCCGGAAGCTGTGCTATTCGATGTCATGGAAGGAAAAATCTCCTCGACCCGCGCACGTGATATCTACGGTGTGGTGCTTGAGCCAGAGGAACAGGCAGTCAATCACGCCGCCACGCTTGCGCTGCGCACACGCATGAAAGAGATGCTGGTCGCGGCAGCGGATTGAAGAGCAATTTGCTTCCTTTTCTCGTGCGAGGAAAGACTCAGGTGCCCGCATGAACATAGAGATTCTGACGAAGCCTGTGCCCTTACGCTTTGACGAGGCGAGAGTTCTTCGAGTTGGGGGGACACGGGTATCGCTCGACTCAGTGCTTGCCGCTTTTCACGATGGCGCTACTCCTGAAGAGATCGTTCATCAGTATGATGTCCTCTCGCTGGCTGATGTCTATGCTGTGATTGGCTACTACCTTGAAAACCAACTTGGGATAGATGCCTACCTCGCTGCGCGGCGTAGCCAGCGCGAAGAGCTTCGCCAGGAAATCGAAGCGCAGCATTCTCCTCATGGCATTCGACAGCGCTTGCTCGCCCGGCGTCAATCGGCGTGATCAAATTTCTCGCAGATGAAGACTTCAATAACCGCATCTTACGTGGGGTAGTGCGGCGTCAACCAAGAATCGACATTGTCCGAGCCCAGGATGTTCTGACCCGAGAGCAGCGCGACGATGATAGAGCAATCTTAGAGTGGTTGGCGATTGAGCGACGTGTCCTGCTTACCCACGATGTCACGACAATGCGTCCTTATGCTGAGACTCGGGTTGCTGACGGGAAACCGATGCCTGGAGTCTTCGAGATCGCCCAATATTTGCCAATTGGCCTAGCAATTGAGGAGATCCTCTTAATAGCCGAGTGCAGCTTTGAGGACGAATGGGAAGGGCAAATCCGCTTCTTACCGCTTCGCTAGTGGGGACAGTGTAAATAGGAAAATGCCGCGTAAATGGGGGTAAAACTTATGCGCGTTGGGTTCGATATCGGTGGGACGTTTACCGATGTGATCGTGCTGAGAAACGATGGACAACTGGACACAGCCAAGGTGCTGTCGCTACTCGACCGAGTTGGTGAAGACATTGTCACACGCATGCGCCAGTCCGGGGCGGTAGATCGTATCGAACACTTCGTGCACGGTACGACCATCGCCTCGAACGCCGTCATCGAAGGCACGACTGCGCCCACCGGCTACATTACGACGCGCGGTTTTCGCGATGATTTGGAGATGCGCGGCGAACGCCGGCCCAATCTCCAAGATCCTAACTGGACGCGGAGTCGCCCGCTGGTGCCACGTCGCCTGCGCTTGGAACTGAGCGAGCGCGTGCTTGGTGATGGCAGCGTCGAGCGGCCCCTGAATATCGAGGAGGCACGTCAGGTTATCCGCACGTTAGGAGAACAGAATATTGAGGCGATTGCCGTCTGCCTGATCAACTCCTACCTCAATCCGGCACATGAACGTGCAGTGGCCAAGCTGATTCAGGAGGAAGTGGGGAACAGGGTCGTCGTTTGCTTGTCCTCGGATATTTACCCGCAGATTCGCGAATACGAACGCGCTAGCACTGCTGTCATCAATGCCTCGTTGATTCCGGTGGTGGATCATTACCTGAACCGCTTGGAGACCCACCTGTCGGCCTACAGCGACCGGCTACTGGTGATGCAATCGAACGGTGGCATCATGTCGTCGGAAGTCGCGCGACAACGGCCCGCCTACATGATCGAATCCGGCCCTGCTGCTGGTGTCCTTGCTGCTGCGCGGCTGGCAAAAGAGACAGGCTTAGACAAAGTGCTGTCGTTCGACATGGGTGGTACCACGGCGAAAGCTTGTCTCATCGAAAACGGACTTCCCTCGGAAAAGGCGGCGGGGGAAATCGGCGGTGGTGCCAATACCACTACGCATCAATTCTACAAAGGTGGGCATGCACTGCGGGTCCCTTCGCTCGACATTGTGGAAGTCGGTGCTGGTGGCGGCAGTATTGCTTGGATTGATGATGGTGGTGCGCTGCGTGTTGGCCCGCTCAGCGCTGGGGCTGAACCTGGGCCAGTCTGTTACGCACGCGGTGGCACGAGGCCAACGGTGACTGACGCTAACGTCGTGAATGGTTACATGAACCCCAAAGCCATCGCCGGTGCGACCATGCGCATCGACCGGGCAGCGGCGTGGGATGCGATTAAAAGTCAGGTTGCCGACCCGTTGGGACTGGATACGTATCAGGCTGCCTACGGTATCGTGCAGATCGCCAATTCGGCGATGATGCGTGCTCTACGTGCCGTCTCCACCGAGCGGGGACGCGACCCACGCGATTTTACCTTGGTTTCCTTTGGCGGGTCAGGGCCAGTCCATGCCGCAGCCTTAGCTGATGACATGGAAATTGCCCGAGTTCTCGTCCCATTGTTTCCTGGTTTGTTCAGTGCGTTAGGCTTGCTCTTGGCGGACTACCGGCACGACTACATCCGTAGCGTCGTCACCTTGTTAGACGCGATCAATCCGGCGGCCATCTTCAGCCAGTATCATGAGATGGAAGACGTCGCCCGCACGACTATGGCTAAAGAAGGGGTGCCGAGCGAACAGGTACGATTCGAGCATTACGTCGATCTCAAATACGGTTACCAACTTCAGGAACTCACTATTCCTTTTCCTTCCCGGGCCGCGTCCGGCGCGTTGTTAGTGCAACTCGCGGCAGATTTCCGCGCAGCCCACGAACAAGCCTTTGGCTACAACACCGACGATGCCATCGAACTCGTGAGCCTGCGCTTGCGAGCCTTGGCCACTGTTGGCGACCTCAAGTTTGCTGGCCTTGCGACGAAGATGGCACCTGCGTCTGCGGCGATGGCTCCAAGTGAACCAAGAGAAGCCTACTTTGGTCCGCAGCACGGACTCTTGCCGACGACCGTTTGTCGGCGCAGCGATATCACCAGCGGACAACGTGGGCCGCTGATTGTCGAGGAGCCGGACACGACCGTCGTTGTGCCACCCGGCTGGAGCGTGAGCCGCGATGATTATGGCAGTTTAGTGCTGACGAAGGCGTAGACATCAGGCGAGGTTTCCCACCGGCATAACAGCCCTCCCTTTCGTCGCCATCTTTGCTGCGCTTCTTGACGCTCTCTTGCTTCCCACCTACGCTGCTGGACAGTAATGCTGTCCAGTCAGTCGTTTCGCGTTATGAATGCTTTCGTTCTCGTTTTCTCGATGCTGTTTTGCACTTTCGCTCCGGCGCTGGGGTGGGCGATTGAAACCGCACCACGTATTTCCGATAGAGAAATCGTCGAACGATTGACCCGTCTGGAAGAAGGACAAAAGGCCCTCGCGCAACGCATCGATGATGTCGAACGCTCGTTAGGGCAACGCATTGATAACGTCGAACGCTCGTTAGGGCAACGCATTGATAACGTCGAACGCTCGTTGGGCCAGCGTATCGATAGCATTGAACGCTCGTTAGGGCAGCGCATCGACGAGCTGCGGGAAACGATGCTCTGGGGCTTCGGCATTATGTTCAGCGGTATGTTCGCTTTGGTGGGGTTCGTATTATGGGACCGTCGTAGCGCCCTGGCCCCGGCCGTGCGGCAAATCGAGGGCGTCAAAGAACGCGAGGATCGTCTTGAAGCCGCGCTTCGCGAATACGCGCGTAACGTGCCGGAATTGGCAGATGTTCTGCGGAAACTCGGGTTGCTGTAAACCGGCAGTGGCCAAGCCGTCCCTGCTGCGGCAGAGAGTGAAAAGTTTGTTCGTGCTTACGATACGGAAGGGAAGAGGATTGAAGCCGCATGTAGTGGGTCTACGCTCTCATCATTCATAGACCCAAGAGTATTCTCCTCCTCATTCTGCTGTTGACCGGCTTTTTTGCCGACCATGCGCGCCACATGCGCCTGGATAGCTCGGTGGAAAGCCTCCTCCCGGCCAACGATCCAGAAAAAGCCTACTATAGCGAAGTCCGTCAACAGTTCGGCAGTGACGAGATCGGGGTGATTGGTGTACTCGCCGACGACGTGTACACGCCGCCGGTGCTGCAGAAAATGCAGCGCCTCACCGAAGCCATCCGCCAGATCCCTGAGGTCAAGAACGTCATCAGCCTCACCAACGCGCCGGATATTATTACCAGTGTGGCGCGTGAGTCGGCACGTTTGGTGCCGGATGTGAATGCGCCTCACGCTGCGATGGCCGACCTCAAACGGCGGCTCACTGAACAGCCGGTCTACCTCAAAAATCTCGTTTCCGCCGACGGTCGGGCAGCGGCGATCAACATCTTCTTCGAGAACCTCGGTGATGATGAGTTCTTCCGGCGCGGGATTGATGATCGCATTCAAGCCTTGGTGGAAAAGGAGAAAGGTCCAGAAAAGCTCTACTACACCGGGCTCCCGCACTTCAAAGTCCATTCCACCCGTGCCATGTGGGCGGATCTCACACTATTTATTCCGCTCACGCTTGTGCTGCTCGTCATCGTGCTGTTCTTCAGTTTTCGCTCGGTGCGCGGGGTGTTGCTGCCCACCCTGACGGTCATCGTGAGTCTCATTTGGACGTTAGGGCTGATGACGCTCGCGGGCAGTAGTTTGAGTTTGGGCAACATGGCGCTCCCGCCGTTAGTGCTCGTCTTAGGTACGGCGTACTCATTGCACGTAGTGGCCGAATACTACGAACTGACACGCCCCGGTTGCAGTGTGGCTGAAGTGATTACCGAGACCTTGCGTGCGACCACGACGCCGCTGTTTATTGCGGCCCTGACGACGGTGATCGGGTTCATCTCCTTGGCCGCGAATAGTATCGTGAGTATTCGTGAGCTGGGCATCTATGCGGCAGTGGGGATTACGATTGCTTTTCTGTTGTCCATCGTCTTGGTGCCTGCCTTGCTCATGCTCTTGCCACTTCCGACCAAGCGGACTGAGGCGTTTTCCCCCAGAGTCAGTGCGGTGTTGCGCACTTTGGCAGCGCTGTCGAGCCGACAGCGGCGACTCGTAATTGCCAGTAGCCTTCTCCTTGTGGTGCTTTCCACTTGGCAAGCTGCGACGATTCAAGTCGGCTCCGATTTTCAGTCTTTTTTCGCGAAACTGACCCGATTCGGCAGGCGACCGATGCGATCAACCGTGCCTTGGTTGGCAGCATGACGTTCTATGTAGTGATCGAAGGCGACGAGAAAGATATCGTCAAAAAGTGGGATAGTCTGTGGCGCGTCAAAAATCTTCAGCTCTATATAGATACTCTTCCCGGTGTAGAAAAAACCGTATCTTTCGTCGATTACTGCGAACTGATTGATCGTGGCATCCAAGAAATTCCATTGGAGCCGGCGGAAGGAGAAGTCATCGAGGCTCCACCTCCAGAAGTAAAGACAAACTTTTGGTCCAACCCCGCGCAACTAGCGGGAGTCATGCGTATCGTGTTCTTGAATGCTGCGAGTGTGACCAGTGTCATCAATCATCCGAACTACACGCGCACGACGATTCTCGTCCGTACCTCGCTGTCGCGTTCCAGCGATATTGCCACCCTCGTCGAAAAGATCGAGACGTTTGCGGCTGGCCATTTGCCGCCCGAGCTGCGCGCCCATCCGACGGGGAACTTGATCCTCCTGACCCGCACGACGGGCAGCATCGTGAGTGGACAAATTTGGAGTTTGGCGCTGACCGCCAGCATCATCTTCGTGCTGATGTCGGCGATGTTCTTGTCCACCCGTGTGGGGTTGATCGCTATGGTGCCGAATGTGTTCCCGTTGTTCGTCTTCTTTGGCTTAATGGGGGCAACGGGAGCTGAACTGAACTTCGGCACCAACATTATTGCCGCGATCGCTTTAGGTGTGGCTGTCGATGACACCATCCATATTATGATGCGCTTGAGCAAAGCGATTCGCAGCACTGCTGACCAAGAGCAGGCGCTCTTGGAGACGCTGTCCACGGTCGGCAAACCGGCATTGTATGCTTCGCTCGTCCTGTGTCTCGGGTTTTTTGGCTTGTGTTTTTCCACCTTCGTGCCGATTCGCGAGTTCGGGTTCTTATCCGCTATCACGATTCTGGTTGGCTTGGTGGGAGAAATTTCCCTCCTGCCTGCGCTCCTGGCGACAACGCCGATCATTACCTTGTGGGACCTTTTGCACGTAAAACTCGGAAAAGATCCGCACAAAACTATCAGTCTCTTCGCCAACCTGCGGCCTTCGCAGGCGAAGATCGTGGCCCTGATGGGAGAGCTCAAGACCTTCCCGCGCGGACAGGCTCTCATCCGCTCTGGTGAAGTGAGCAGCGCCATGTTCGTCATGATTAGTGGTCGTGCCGAGGTGCGGGTTGTCACGGACGGACAACCGCGAATCTTGTGGATGATGCAGCGCGGCGATGTCTTCGGCTTGACCGGGATCATCGGCAGTGAAGAACGTCTCTCCGAAGTCGTGGCGCTGGAAGACGTGGAAGTTCTGGCGATGGACGAGCGCTTCCGCATCCGAGTGTGGCGCTATCCTCGCACTGCCGCTCGCATTTTTTTCAACTTATCGACAACGCTCTTGGGCTTGCTTCAAGACTCGATTCAACGAGTGCCGAAGGAGCGACCGGAGCGCCCGTCCTCGTCTGTCTGAGGTGTATGCATGATGCAGAGATGTCGTCCTCGTGGTTGGCACGTTATGGTTATTCTCGTCGGGCTGTTGTGGCCGCTTGTTCTCGGCAGTCCAAGTTGGGCCGAGCCGAAGGTGGGAGTGTTGCTGAGTCAAGAGAACTGGCAAGAGGCCAAAGGCTTGATTCCGGATGCAGTCCTTACTCGCTTTCAGAACGGTGGCTATCAGGCAACTATCGCCACGCTCCCGGCCTCTGCGACGTGGGGCAGCAAATTTAAGGCGGCTTCAGAAGCCAACGCTGGCAAGTTTTCCATTGACGCAGAGGATTCGTTGATCGCCAACGCGACGAAAGCCTATCCCGACTTTCTCTATGGCTATCCGTTTCCGCAGATCGACCCTAAAGATCCGCAAGCCGCTGCCAAGGCCATCTATAATTTTTCCTACACGCTGATGCAGGCAGACGATACTGAGCGCCGCAGCACCCTCAATTGGGTCAAGCCCACAGCCTTCGAGCGTCGGGCAGAATTTGTTGGGCAACTGCTCTTTTACGGCTCGCGTTTCTCTGGTCCGCTTGCCAATCCTGATGCCGCCTTGCGTAAAAATCTCATCGCTGGTTTCTCTCCGGTCGAAATTTTTGGCGTCGTAACGCTGGAATGGGTGTATCTCGACCCGAAGAAATGGAACTCGCTCTGGGCGTATGTGCCGGAACTCCGCCGCGTGCGCACGCTCCCGGCGTTTGGCGGCTCGGAAGACTTGTTCGGCTCCGATTTGGTGCATGACGATCCGTATCTATTCTCCGGCAAAGTGCAGTATTTCACTTGGAAACTGATCGGCGTCCAAGATGCCTTGGTCCCCTACGCCAGCGCCAATCCCAAGCCACTGCATCGTGCTGACAAAGGTTTTACGCTGGACACTCATCAAGACTCACTCATCCCTGGCTGGGAAAAAGAAGGGTGGAAAGGACACGCATGGTGGCCGGCTAACTATAATTTGGTCAAGCGGCCGGTCTGGGTGATCGAGGCCACGGCGAAAGATCCAGAGTATACCTATCGCCGTCAGGTGCTATGGATCGACCGCGAACTGTACGTGGCCTACTACAAGGAAGCGTACAATCGTGCCGGGCAATTATGGCGTATGTTGTTGAACTCCGTCTCAATCGCACGTACGGAGGAAGGCGACTTTTCCCTCGCCCAACCAGATTTCATGCTCTCGGTCGACGAACTCCAGGGACATGCGACCGTCGAAGTGCCGCTGCAACGTGACAAACCGCCCTCATTTGGTGTCGGTTTGGCGGAGACGGCATTCACACCACAAGGGCTGACAAAACGCGGAAAATGATACCGGCTCCTGAAAGTTCGGAGCGAACCTCTCATCGTGTCACCCTCAACGGCCATCTGTCCACACCTGACCATTGGCACCCGCCGCCGCCTTCTCGGCTGAGGTTCCTTCAATTCCCTCTTGGCGTTTGAACGAACGCTTGTCTAAGCCATGCTGGCGCATTTTGCGGTACAGGGTCTTCACATCGACACCAGAGCTGCGGGCGACAAGGTTGATCTTGCCCTCGCAGCGCTCCAACTGCTGAATCAAATACTGCTTCTCTTGCTCGTTGAGCCAGTCTTTCAGCGAACGAGTCGCATCCGCTGGTTTCTCTTCCGGTCGCGCGATGGGACTGACCGCCGGTAAGTCAACACGCTCAATGATGCGTCCACTGGTGAGGACCAAGGCTCGCTCCAACACGTTCTGTAGTTCGCGGACATTCCCCGGCCAGTTGTACTGCGTCAGTTGCCCCATGGCCTGCGGCGATAGCCCTGAGATGCGCTTCTTTTGTGTCAGCGGATGATGACGTAGGAAGTCTTGCACCAAGAGAGGGATGTCCTGCCGGCGATGGAAGAGGGGAATCAGACGAATGGGAATGACGTTGATCCGGTAGTAAAAATCGCTGCGCATGTTGCCACGCGCCACTAATTCTTCGAGTGGTACGTTGCTGGCGGCAATCACGCGCATGTCGATGCGTACCCGGCGGTTGCTCCCCAGGCGTTGGACTTTCTGGTCCTGCAAGACGAGCAAGAGTTTGGCTTGCATCGCCAGCGACATGCTTTCGATTTCGTCGAGGAAAAGCGTGCCGCCGTGGGCCATTTCAATTTTACCAGGACGAGCTTGCTCTGCACCGGTGAACGCCCCGCGTTCGTAACCGAACAGCTCGCTTTCCAGCAGCGTTTCTGGCGCCCCGGCGCAGTTGATGGTGACGATGGGTCCTTTGCGCCGCCCGCTTTGCAAGTGAATAGCGCTGGCCACCAGTTCTTTCCCGGTGCCGGTCTCTCCTTCGATCAACACGGTAACATCGGTGGCCGACACCATGCGAATGGTCTCAAACACTTTATGCATTTCCGGTGTCTTACTGAGCATGCCGCCGAATTCGTAGCGGTCCTTCAACATGCGACGCAGATGGCGAATCTCGGTAAAGACCCAGGCTTTTTCCAGCACGGCGTGGGTGGATTCCTGAATAGCGGCAGCGGCGAACGGTTTGACGATATAGTCGCTCGCGCCAAGCTTCAGCACTTCGACGGCATTGCTGATGTCGGCATGGCCAGTGATGACGATCACTGGGACATCCGGACATTCGCTCTGAATCCACCCAGTCAGCTCGATACCACTCATGCCCGGCAAACGAATGTCCGACACGACGAGATCAATGTCACCAGCTTCCAGCCGCTTGACGGCGTGTTCGCCCGAGGAGGCGATCTCGACACTGTAGCCGCTCAGCGCATAGAGGCGTTCGAGCTGCTGGCAAATCAATGGGTCGTCATCGACCACCAAAATACATGGAGTCGGGGGTTCCCTGGTCGCCTCCTCCTCCTTCGCCGTACGCGCACGCACCCGAGCCGTCAAGGAACGGGTTGTTCCCTCAAGCGGTTCCGCACGTTCGTCATCCCACTCGACCATAGCCCTCCCTCGTCACACTCCTGTCTGAGATTCTTTCGTCCATTTGTTTCTGCACTATCGCTGCGGCACGGTCTTGAGCACGTTCTGCAAAATATGATCTGCGCTGACATTTTCAGCCTCTGCTTGAAAATTCAAGAGACAGCGGTGACGCAGCGCTGGGAGCACCACATCAGTCACGTCCTCAAAGCTGACATTGCCGCGCTTGTCTAACAGGGCATTCACTTTTGCGCCGAGGGTCAGGGCTTGTGCGCCGCGTGGACCAGGACCATAGCGGAGATATTGCGTCACTTCTGCTTTCGCGTGTTCGTCGCCAGGGGTGGCTGCGGCAATGATCTGGGCAATGTAGCTAGCAAGCGGCGGCGCGAGCACGACTTGGCGGACCAGGGCTTTCATTTCTTCGACCGTTGCACGGGCGCGTTCTGGCGGCAGGATAGGTTTGACCTCGTAGCGCGACTCGGTCGTCGTGCGGGCGAGAATTTGCATCAGTTCAAGCGCCGTGGGCGGACGCACCAGGAGCTTGAAGAGAAAGCGGTCCAATTGGGCTTCAGGCAATGGGTAGGTGCCCTCAATCTCAATCGGGTTTTGCGTGGCAAGCACGAAGAAAGGCGATTCCAGCAGATGGGTTTCGCCAAACACGGACACTTGCTGTTCTTCCATTGCTTCGAGGAGGGCGGATTGCGTCTTCGGAGTCGCACGGTTGATCTCGTCCGCCAGCACGATATTGGCGAACACCGGCCCCGGCTTGAAGGCAAAATGGCGCTCGCCAACACCTTCGGAGAGGATTTGCGTGCCAACAATGTCCGAGGGCATCAGGTCTGGCGTGAATTGGATACGCTTGAAGTTCAATCCTAGTGCGCCACTAAAGGTCTTCACCAGCAACGTCTTCCCTAAGCCTGGGGCACCTTCGAGGAGGACATGCCCACCAGCAAAAAAACTGGAGAGCACTTTGCGGACGATATCGCGCTGCCCAACGATGACCTGGGCAACTTCGTCCTCAATAGAATGAAAGACGTGATTGAAGCCTTGGATACGTTCTTCTACTAACGCCATAATCTCACTTTCGACTGGCTGCGTGGCTCGCTCATTCCACAAGGATCGAGCGGTATTCTAGGGGAATCGGTTGCTTCGTCTGGGCCTGCTCAGGAGCACTCTCCTTCAACGGGGCATTACTGTACGGCGTCTTTGGCGTGGCACGCCCAGTATGCTCGGTGCGTCCGTCTTCTCCGTCGGATGCCGCTTGGCCAAACGGCACACGCACTTTCACGAAACGGGCATCTTCGGTCAGAAACCCGCTTCCAGGTTGTTCTCCAAGTTTGCGTGTACTTTCGCCTTTTCCGACTCCTACGCCGCCTTCTTGCTCTTGCGTCTTCTGACCGTCGTCGCGCTGCCCAGACTGATTTTGCTGATTGGGCTGGTTCGGATCGTTGCCGGGCTGGTTTTGCGCTTGTTGGTTGTCGCCCGGGCGGTTCGGGTCTACTCCAGGCAGATTTTCATCTGGCTTTTGCCCCTGGGCAGAAGTTTGCTCCGAGCCTGACGTTTCTTGTGGCGACTGCTCCTGACCCTTGGCTTGCGGCTGCGGAAACTTCAAGGCGAGGTTACCGCCGTTCTGTTGTGGCTTGGGTTGGTTGTTCTTCTCGCCGTTTTTTTGCGGCTCTTGCTGCTGGTTGGTGCCTTCGGACGGAGATGAGGAAGGCTGCGATTGTTCTGGATTCTGCTGCATGCCAGCTGCAGAGGATGATTGTTGGCCTTGCGCGTCCTTGTCCTCGTTGTCCTGACCTTTGTCATCCTTGCTGTTGCTGGCCAGGAGTTGCAAATCGAACGGCAGCAATTGTGGCAGCGGGATATCCAAATTCCAGCGTTTTTGCAACTCTGCAATCTGCTGCTGCTGCTCTTGCGAGGAGAGCGACGGGCCGCGCAACTGTTGGGCCAGGGTTTGCAACTGTGTACCAGCGATCTGTTCTTGCGCTGTTGCCGTCGGGGTCATGAGCTGGCGAGCTGTTGCTTCGAGCCTGTTGAGGGCCGCGTCGCGTTGCTGCTCTTCGCTGAGAGTTGCCGATTCGGGCTGGAAAAAGGAAGGCGCGATGACAGGGGAGTGAGGAGACTGCACAAGGAAGAGAAGCAAGAGACTAACTGCGGCTGCTCCGACGAGCCAACACGTGCGCCGCTCAAGTGCCAATGGTACCTCGCGCTCAAGCTGAAAAGAGGCGGTCAATTGCTCGGCTTGGTGCAGTACGACGCTTTGCAAAGAATCGGCGGCTAAGGTGGACGGCGCAGTCGCCAAGGTCAGAAACCGCGCTTTCCCTTGACTGGCACTATCTACTACATGTGCGGCACTGGTGACATCCACTTCTTGGCCGATGCGCCAGATGGTGAGACTCCAGAAGCCGACTGACACGACAAGCGGAAAGAGCGACCACCACAACGGCAAGGCGCAGGCGTGCAAGATCAGCCAACTGAGGACCCAACCGAGGACGGCGAGCGCCAAAAATAACGCGGTAGCATTGAGCTGTTTGACCAGCTGCAAACGCTGCTGTGTGTGTTGCAGCAGAGTGAAGGGAGCAGTCATGCCTACGACTGCCTCTTCTGAAACCGACGCACGGCACGATTGTGCGCCGCTAAATCGACCGAGAATTCGTGGGTACCGTCGCCCTTGGCAACGAAATAGAGGTACGCACTGGAGGCAGGGTTGAGCGCGGCGACGATGGATTCCCGGCTGGGGCTGGCGATTGGTCCCGGGGGAAGTCCGCGTAAGAGATACGTGTTGTAGGGAGAAGGAGTGGTCAAATGCTGCCTCGTCAGGTTGCCATCAAACTCGGGAACTCCATAAATGACAGTCGAGTCACACTGTAAAGGCATCTGCTGGCGAAGTCGATTATGGAACACTGCTGAGACCAACGTCCGCTCGGCTGCGACGGCAGTCTCTTTCTCAATGAGTGAAGCGAGGGTGATGATCTGGTGGACAGAAAACCCGGAAGCTGCCATCTGGCGATACAACGCTGGGCTGAGCGCAGCATAAAACCGTGCGATCATCT
This sequence comes from Pseudomonadota bacterium, assembly GCA_005804965.1. Classification (GTDB taxonomy): domain Bacteria; phylum Desulfobacterota; class Binatia; order Bin18; family Bin18; genus SYOC01. Next base: position 11,690 of record SYOC01000080.1, on the reverse strand, counting down.
GCCCAAGAATGACTTCTGGTGTGGCCCGCCGAGAAAACTGATACGTCGCTGGATAGAGGTAGCCTTCAAGACCCAGTGGCGGCAGCCCCCACGCGGCGAGAAACTGCGGGTCGCGGCTGAGACACCAGAATTGGTCGGCAGCGCCAAGCCCTTTTTCGACTAAGACATGGACGATCTGCTGAAACGTCATGCCTTCGACCACTGTGACGGCATAGCGGAGCGTCGCCCCTTTGCTCAGAAGGCGGAGAATGTCCACGGGAGAAAGCGCGGCAGTGAAGAGATACTCGCCTTCCTGAATCTTGCGGTCCTGCTTCGTCAGCCGTGCCCAGACGAGGAACAGGCGCGGGTTGGTCAGTAGATGCGCCGAGACCAATATCTCGGCAGTAGTTCGCAGAGTTGACCGTTCGGGAATGTAGATGCGCACGGGCTGGGAAAGCGGAGGCCCAGGGGTGTGCAAAAGACGATGCAAAAGCCAGCCACCGAGGCTTGCAACGCCGACGCCGAGCAGCAACCCAACGACTAGCCTCTTCATCATGGGCGCTGAGCCTACCATCGTCCCAAAGGCAAGACAACTTTAGGGCCAAGACCTTGCCCCGTTCTGCAAAGGAAAGCCTATAAGAATTGTCGTGCAGGCAGAACCGATCTCACCCTTGACATTCTTTTCCCTAGCTGGCAGGGTGTGTGGCTGCCGCGCGTAGGAAGGTACGGGAGGGAAGAAGAATGCGGAATATACGAGGGACTCTACTGACCCTTCTCGCCCAGCAGTCTGGTCAGATCAATCTACTTATTGTCGCGCCTATCCTGACACTATCGTTCTTGAGCCTTGTGGTTCGTACCGCGAGTTCCGCAGTTGACTCGTCTGTAGAAAAACGAAAAGTCACTGAGCAACTGAAACGTCGCCTGCACGAAGTGCAGAATGAAAAGCCAGGGCAAGGAGAAAACGCCAAAATTGTAGCGCGACCGCAAACCACCGTCGTCATTCCGGCGTCGATTGCCGCTCAAAAAGCCCCGACTCCACCGACTCAGAACATCGCTAAATTCCAACTCGCTGCTCCTCAGCCAGTCCCTTTGCTGACGCCAGTTCCACTGGCTCGCAAACAATTGCTGCCGCTGACTGCGACGGTGAAGGTGGGGAAGAAAGCCACGCTCGCTACCCTGCTCAACAATCAAGGGCTCGACAAGGATGACAGCAGAGTATGGCTTACCGCTGCAAAAAAACAGAAAGTCTTACAGAAGCTGACCTCTGGCCGGTCGGTTGAACTTTCCTTCGTGCGCACCAAGAACGAGGAAGACCGAGAATTGCGCTCGCTTGTGTATCGCCTGGACGAACGATCCTCCATCTTTCTTGAAAAGAAGAGCGACGGAAAAATTGCGGTTAGAAAAGAGACCCTCCCCTTGGTGCTGGTGTGGAAGGGAATTGGCGGACAGGTTGCCGGGTCGCTTGCGAAGTCAGCGCAGAAAGCTGGACTGCCAAAGGGACTCACCGACGATTTGGCCGATCTCGATTGGGATATCAACATTGCCTCGGGCCTGCAGCGTGGCGCGACGTTCAAGGTTATTTTCGAAGAGTTCCAAGTTGGCGAGAAGCCAATCAAAACCGGGCGCTTGCTGGCGGCAGAGATCGTCAATAAAGGGCGTACGTATTCTGCCTTCTCTTTTCCTGAGCCGCGTAACATCATGGTCTCATCTGGCAAAGGAAAATCCAACGGAACGTTCCTGCGCTATCCGTTGCAATTTACCAATATTACGTCGGTATTTACCGACGCACGCATGCATCCCATCTTGGATCGTGTACGGCCACACACTGGTGTCGATTTCTCTGCACCACGAGGCACTCCAGTACGCTCTATCTCCAGCGGAGAAGTCATATTTGCCGGGAGACAGTCCGGGTATGGGCTGATGGTTCGCGTCGATCATCCCGGCCCGTACGACTCGGCCTACGCGCACTTGGATCGTATTGCAGAAAATGTCCTTGAAGGTGAGTCGGTTGATAAAGGTCAGGTGATCGGATTCGTAGGCTCGACGGGCTTGGCCACCGGGCCGCATCTCCATTTCGAGATTTTCAGAAACGGCGAGTTCGTTGATCCGCTCACAGCGAAGCTCGATATCAAAGACGACTTGCAGAAGAAAGCAAATCCGGCGTTTGTCGCGAAGAAGAACCGAGCCTTGGAGCAACTGAGCGCAATGCAGGCTGGCGATCAGCCGCTGGTCCTCTCTAGAGTGTTCTCTCGTGATGGCAAGCCAGTGACGCAAAAGTCGACGGGTGATGAGAGCCGTGTTGCGAAGGCGACCCCTTCTGGTGGACTTTCGCTCATTCCAGGGCTGAACACGACCCCGGCTCCTTCGCTACGGAAGAAATCTGCGGCCTCAAAGATCTCATCTCGGGAGCGCCGTGCAAACCGCAACAACGGGTCTGTCGCCAAGGCTTCGGAAAAAAAGCCTTCCGGAAAAGTGATGAAGACCGAAGGTAAGCGGCAGCAAAGCTCGAAGCGCTCCGAGAAAACGCGCAACGCGCGTCTCGCAGGGCGGTAATCCTTGTAGCAGTGCCGCGAGCCGGTGGCTCGTTTTTGGCAGCAGCGCAGTTTGGCTTTTTGTAGGGGCGAGATGACCTTGCCCCTACCGTTTTTTTAGGAGTTGACAGAGCTAAAAGGCTCACGTAGGAACAGGAAGATGTCGTACGCAGTTATTCGCACAGGTGGAAAACAATATCGCGTCTCTCCAGGCGAGCTACTCCGAGTCGAGTCGCTGCCGGGAGAAGTTGGTGGTGAAATTGCCTTCTCTGAAGTCCTGCTCACGTCTATTGACGGGGCGGTGCAGGTCGGCACCCCGTTAGTCACGGGCGTTTCGGTGGTGGCCAAGATCATCCAGCATGGCAAAGAAAAGAAGATCTTGGTCTTCAAAAAGAAGCGACGGAAAAACTACCGCCGTCGTCGTGGACACCGGCAGCACTTCACCGCCGTGCAAATCAAGAACATCAACGTAGGAGGATAAACCATGGCCCATAAAAAAGGACAAGGATCAAGTCGCAACGGTCGCGATAGTCCGGGCCAGCGGCGTGGTGTGAAGATCTATGCCGGAGAAACGGTCAAGGCTGGCAACATTCTGGTTCGCCAACTTGGCACCCGTATCCATCCTGGACTCAATGTCGGCATGGGAAGAGATTACACCCTCTTTTCCAAGATTAACGGTACTGTTCGCTACGAGCGCGTTGGCAAAGACCGCAAACGCGTGAGTGTGTACCTGGATGCCGTTCCGCAAGCACAGCCAGCAACCGCGTAAACAACGCCCTTCTCTAGCCCTCGCTCCACTGCGAGCGAGGAACGACGCGTCTTCTCAGCCCCGCAAGGGGCTTTTTTTTCCTCTATGCACTTCATCGATGAAATCCGCTTATCTGCCAAAGCCGGCGACGGTGGCCGTGGCTGTGTGGCTTTTCTGCGAGAGAAATACCGCCCGCGTGGTGGTCCAGCCGGCGGCGACGGTGGCGAAGGCGGGAGTGTGATCTTTCGGGTTGATCGGCAGCTCAATACATTGATCGACCTCGCGCACCAAAAGCACTTGCGTGCCGAGCGCGGTGAACACGGGCGCGGCAAAGAGCAGCACGGCAAAAATGGGCAGGACCTCATCGTGCCCGTTCCCCCCGGCACTCTGGTATTCGACGAGGAGACCAACAGCCTCTTAGCCGACCTGCGCGGACCGCACGAAGAATTTCCTGTGGCCAAAGGCGGACGAGGCGGAAAAGGCAACGCGCATTTCGCTTCATCGACCAACCGCGCCCCGCGCTTTGCCCAACCCGGTACCCCTGGAGAAGAACGCTCGGTACGTCTGGAACTGCGACTGCTTGCTGATGTGGGCCTCGTCGGGTTTCCTAACGCTGGCAAATCGACATTGATTTCCGCTGTTTCCGCCGCACGCCCACGAGTCGCTGATTTTCCCTTTACCACCCTGACTCCGCATCTCGGCGTTGTTCGCTACACGGAAGAGAAATCGTTCGTGATGGCAGATGTGCCCGGCCTCATCGAAGGTGCCCACGAAGGACACGGGCTGGGCGACCGCTTCCTGCGCCACCTGTCACGGACTTCCGTGCTGATTCACCTGCTCGATATTTCTGATGGCAATCGCGACCCGTGGCACGACTATCAGATCATCAACAATGAACTCCGCCTCTTCGATCCGGCGTTCTTGGCCCGCCCTCAGCTCATCGTTGTGACGAAGCTCGATTTACCCGACACGCGCGAGCGCTTGCCGGAAGTACAGTCTTTTTTCTCCCAGCAGGGCAAAGACGTGCTGGCCATCTCGGCAGTCACCCGAGAAGGCGTGAACGCCTTAGTCGTTCAGATCGTACGGACGCTCGAACGGTACAAAGCGGAAATGTCGCTGCTTGAAGAAACACGGCTGAGCGAAACGTTTACATTCTCCTCACCAGCATAGGCAGCAGCACCGTGGAGCAGCGGTCTCATAAGGCGCAGATTCTCCCCCGTACGCGTCGAGTGGTTGTCAAAGTTGGCAGCAGTACGCTGTCCAGTCCCACCGGGATTCGTCGCGAAAGTATCGCCACGCTCGCGCAGCAGCTTGCCGCCTTGCATGCTGCTGGCAAAGAACTCGTGCTCGTCACCTCCGGCGCGGTCGCCGCTGGGAGGAGTCGCTTAGGGCTGAGCGGGAAATACAAAACCATTCCCGCAAAACAAGCTGCCGCTGCTGTGGGGCAGATCGAACTCATGGCGCTCTACAAAGAGCATTTTGCCGCTTACAACGTCAACGTCGCGCAGATCTTACTGACGCATGACGATCTCGGCCACCGCAAACGCTACCTGAACGCCAAGCACACCATGCGGACGCTGCTGGAAGCCCATGTCCTGCCCATCGTCAACGAAAACGACACTGTTGCGGTAGAAGAAATCCAGCTCGGCGATAACGACAACCTCTCTGCCCAAGTTGCGGTGCTGATCGAGGCAGACCTTTTGGTCATTTTGAGCGATGTTGCCGGCCTCTACAGCAAAGATCCGCGTTTGCATGCGGATGCGGCCTTGGTGCCGCTGGTGGAACAAGTCGATGCTGCGCTGCTGGCGAGCGGAGGAGAAGCCGGACCCCTCGGTCGTGGCGGTATGGCCTCGAAACTCGAAGCTGCCCGCAAAGCGGCAGTGTCGGGCATTCCGACGCTGATTGTCGATGGACGTGCAGACGATGCGCTCACGCAGGTCTTTCAAGTTGACCGTGAAACCGGCACCCTGTTTCTGCCAGTGGCTGATCGGCTGGCCAGCCGCAAGCATTGGATTGCGTACACCTTGAAGCCAGAAGGAACGCTAGTAGTGGATGCTGGCGCGAGTCTGGCCATTCGCGAGCACGGGCGTAGTCTGCTTCCGCCTGGGATTCGTGAAGTGCAGGGAACGTTCGACGAGGGCGCATGCGTGATGTGTCTCGACGACACCGGGAAAGCCTTCGCCAAAGGGCTGGTGAATTACAGCGCCGATGCGCTCCAGCAGATTAAAGGCGCACGCACCAGTCACATCGAACAGATTCTCGGGTATAAAGTCGGCGACGAGGCGATTCATCGCGATGATCTCGCGTTGCTCTAGCATCCGCAAGCGGGCGGCACTCGCCTGCTGCGGGTTGTCAGGCCACGATAGTTTGAACCTCCGGTCGGGAAAGGCATTGTGAATCGTTTCTTGGTCTTCAAGCGTGATGACTCTTAGGACTCATCCCCAGCTTTTCAGCTTTATCAGAACCCCAACGTGGCCGCGATGCGGTGGCGCGGTTGGTTGGGCAGGGTCGGGCACTGGGTGACGCCTGGGCACCTGCCCTTGCAAGGGCTCAGAAGTCTGACACTCCAGCGCCTACACTTGCTGCTACGGACCACCGCCTGAGGCGCTGATGGCCCAGTGACTACGCCTGCCTGTCACTTTAGCCGTTTCCGGAAAAAGATCTGCTGGTACCCGACTGGATAGTCCTCGATCTGCCCAACGGGCTCGAAGCCGAGACCGCGATAGAAGTCCGGCACCTGAAAGCTATGCGTCGACAGCACCATTTGGGCTGCCCCACGCGTGCGGGCTTCCTCTTCGGCGGCGGCCATAAGGCGTGTGCCCAGGCCCTGTCCCCGCCACTGGTTATGCACCCAGAGGGTCTTCACTTCACAACAGGCCCCCCAGGTCCAGCCATAAAGGCCCGCCACAATGGTGTTGGCACAGTCCCGCAGGATGATCGCGAGCAGGCGGCCATCGGCAATGCCCGTCCGCGACACATTGTATTCATAGAGACGGTCATCGAGAAACTGGATGTCCTGATGGTCTGGCGTCTCGCAGATGGAGAACCGCTCAAGATGCAGCAGATCATCTGGGGAGGTCACTTGTTTTCTCCTCTTGTTGTTTTGTCACTGCCCAACCATTGATTATCATGCCTTTTCGCCTTGATAAGTTGATATTGGCTGGGTTCTAGGGCAGCTCGGCACAGCCAACTTTCTCTATTCTCATCACGATTTCAGAGGGAGTACGCCTGACATAACAAGAAGTCAACAAGCAAAACGCCGCGATAAAGTTGGCAACGTGCTCTGTCTCCAGAACGGTCTATGTCTACGCTTCAAGCATGTCTGCAAACTCAGGGGAGCGTGTTGTTGCGAGCCTTCCGAAGTTGAAGGCACTGGCGAACCTGACTAGCTCGACTCTCTGTGCGCGTCTTCCTTGCTTGCGCCGTAGGGAGTGGGCCTATAAGATCGACCCCTTTCTACTTATAAGCTGGAGTTGTCTATGAAAAAAATGACTGGTGCGCAGATTGTCGTCGAAAGTCTGTTAGCCGAAGGTGTTGACACCGTCTTTGGCTATCCAGGCGGCGCTATTTTGCCCACCTACGATGCGTTGATTCAAAACCCGGCCCTGCGCCATATTCTGGTGCGTCATGAACAAGGCGCGGCCCATATGGCCGAGGGCTATGCCCGGGTCTCGGGCAAGCCTGGAGTCGTGATTGTGACCTCTGGTCCTGGTGCCACGAATACTGTCACTGGTATTGCCGATGCCTATATGGATTCTACCCCTCTGGTCGTGTTGGCCGGACAGGTACCTACCAGCATGATCGGCAACGATGCTTTTCAGGAGGCTGACCTGACTGGTATTACCCGCCCGTGTACGAAACACAATTATCTGGTCCGCGATGTCAACGATCTCGCGCGTACGATCAAAGAAGCCTTCTATATCGCGGGCAGCGGGCGCCCAGGGCCGGTGCTGGTCGATCTACCAAAGGATGTCCAGAACGCCATGGGTACGTTCAAATATCCCGGCGCTGTCGAGCTGCGCGGATATAAACCGACGATAAAAGGGAATGACCGGCAGATCGAGAAGGCGATTGAGGCGATTGAGGCCTCGGAGCGACCGCTGTTTTATGTCGGCGGTGGGGTGCAATGGTCGGACGCTTCCGCGCCGCTGACCGAACTTGTCCGTGGCTTGAAGATTCCCATTACTACTACGTTGATGGCCCTCGGGGTGTTTCCGAGCAACGATCCGTTGTGCCTGGGCATGCTCGGCATGCATGGCGGCTATTGGACCAACATGGCCGTGCAGAACTGCGACACATTGATCGCGGTTGGTGCGCGTTTCGATGACCGTGTGACTGGGCGGGTGAGTGATTTTGCTCCAAAGGCGAAGACCATCATTCATATTGATATCGACCCGTCATCCATCAGCAAGAACATTAAGGTGCACATTCCCATCGTCGGCGATATTCGAGAAGTCGTCCTCGAAATGTTGCAACGGGTGAAAAGCCAAGAAGGCTTGGCTCCGCGTCAGAAGCTGTGGACGGAGTGGCATCGAGACATTATGCAGTGGAAAGCCGAGAAGCCTTTGCCCTACGAGATTGGCGACCCGGAAGGGCCGTCCAAACCTCGGGCTATTATCGAAGAACTCTACAACCTGACGAAGGGTGAGGCGGTCGTCGTCACCGACGTGGGGCAACATCAGATGTGGACTGCGCAGATGATGCCGTTTCATCATCACCGTTCCTGGCTAACTTCCGGTGGCTTGGGCACGATGGGCTATGGTTTGCCTGCTGGCATCGGTGCCTATTTCGCTGCTCCAAACCGTCCCATCGTAGTGATTAACGGCGATGGCGGCATCCAAATGAACATTCAGGAACTCGCGACTGCCGTGCAGTATAAGGTTCCTGTTAAAGTCATCATCATGAATAACTACTACCTCGGCATGGTGCGGCAGTGGCAGGAAAAGTTCTACGACGGACGCTACTCGCATTCGTACATGGACGCTATGCCTAATTTCGTGAAGTTAGCAGAAGCCTACGGCGCTGCTGGCTTCCGTGTCGAGAAAGGCAAAGACCTCGCCCCAACCCTGCAAGCTGCACTTGCCACTCCCGGTCCTGTGTTGGTTGATGTCGTGATCCCCCAGAGCGAAGGCGTCTTCCCCATGGTGCCGGCCGGGAGCGCCATGCACGAAATGTTGTTCGCTTGAGCGTGGAACAAGAAAAGGAGCTGACCAACGAAGGAGGAGAGCGGAAGGGGGACCTGTTCTACCACGGCGTCGTCAGCAAGATCTTTTGGAGTAGCGAAAGCGGAGTGATCCGCAGTGACTCGGGGAAAGACTTCTCGTTTGTCTTTCCCTTCGTGAAACTCATTGGCGTCTCGCATCAGGACATTCGCTTTCTGCGCGAAGGGATGCGAGTCGGGTTTGACATCGGCCACGCCCCGAAAGGCCTGCGGGTGTCGGTCATTAAAGTCTACGATCTCTATTCGTAGTCGCCAGGGGCAGATCTCCAATCTGCCCCTGGGTATTTTTACTTGCTGCGTCTCCGACAACCTGCTATGGATCGTTGACCTTCAAGGTCTCTATCACCGTAGAAAGCTCGTATTGTGGCGCACGCATCTCTGATTACCGATGAAATCCGCTCATGGATTGGGCATGAAACTCCGCCGTGGACGATTGAAGCTACGCGCTTGGATATCCGGCGCTTCGCGGTAGCGACCGACGATCTCAATCCGCTCTATCTTGACGAGACTTATGCGCAGCACAGCGTGCATGGCAGCCTCATTGCCCCACCGCTTTTCTACATGGCTCCGCTCACCGACCCGGTGCCCGAGACCGAACTTCGGCCCGACGGTCTGCCCTACGAAGGCAAGTTTCCTATTCCACCCACGCCGCTGCCGCGCTTGATGGATGGCGGTACCGAGATCGAATTCTTCGTGCCGATCCGCGTTGGTGACACACTGATTGGACGTTGCAAGATTACCGACATCTATCAAAAAGACGGACGCACCGGGCCGTTGATCTTTGTCGTGCGTGAGACGCGGTTCACTAATCAGCATGGCGAACTCGTGCTGGTCGAAAAAGGCGCGTCGATTCTCCGCTAGAGGCACGCTATGGCGGATGGGCAACTCTATTTTGAAGAAGTCGCAGTGGGCGCGTCGCTACCGACGTTGCAGAAGACGCCGTCCAACACGCTGTTGTTTCTCTATAGTGCCATCACTTGGAATCCCCAGCGTATTCACTTCGATAAGGACTTCACCCTGAGCGAAGGCTACAAAGAGATCGTCGTGCATGGGCCACTACGTGGCGCGTTCCTGTCGCAACTGCTGACGCGCTGGATCGGCGACGCTGGCGTACTAAAAAAGCTCTCGTATGCCAACCGCGACATTGCCTATGTGAACGAACTGCTGGCCTGTAAGGGCACCGTCACGCGCACCTGGATTGCCGACGACAAAGGCTGGGTGGAGTGTGACATCTGGGCGGAAAATGCCCAGGGTGACAAACTCACGCTTGGGAGTGCGACTGTGATATTGCCGCGCAAAGAAGTGTAAAGACTGAACAACGACTCTACTTGACTGAAAGCTAATCGCTCAGAGCAGATAGCTATCCTAAGGAAAATGACATGCCTCGACGCCGTATTAAAGTGATCCACACCTCTGACGTTCACCTCGAAAGCGACACCTTCGGGAAGAACGAAGAAGGCCAGAAGTACCGCCGCCGCATTCAGGGAGCCTTCCAGAAGGTGGTCGATCAGGTCATCGAAGAGGATGCCGATCTCTTCTTGATTGCTGGCGATCTGTTTGACTCGAACCGGGTCCACGAGTCAGGGATCGAGTTCGTACACAAAGAGCTGGCGCGGGTACGGTGTCCCGTGGTACTGATTCCCGGCAACCACGACTGTTTCGATGCGCGTTCCATCTATAAAAAATTCGACTTCTCCGTGGCTGGCAAGCATGTTTACACCGTGACTGCGGAAGAGGGCGAGGTCGTCGAGCTGCCGCACATCGATGCTACCGTGTGGGGCAAAGGCATGGTCGAGCATGACTACAAGTATCGCCCGATTGCCGGTGTCGCTCCTCGTCATCGCGATGACTGGCACATCGGTATCGCGCATGGCTACTTCGTCGAAGACGACGGTCTCCAACGCTCGTCACTGATTTTGCCGCACGAGGTTGAACAGTCTGGTCTCGATTATCTCGCGCTGGGGCACGTGCATGTCTACACGGACTTGAGCCAAGGCACGACGAAAGCCTGTTACCCTGGTACCCCAGCTCCGCTGCATTTCGGTGCGCATGAGACTGGCAGCTATGTGCTGGCCGTGCTCGATCCAGACCAGGGTGTAAGCTTCAGCCAACGGAAGTTTTTTCTCGATTAGCCAGACTTTTATGTTCCGTAAGGAGGAGGATGTATGAAGAAACTTTTTACCCTTGCTGTGCTCGTCGGGGCGGGACTGATGGCCGCGTCGGTGTGGGCGGGCGGCTACGGTTTTCACGACAAGGATGTGGCGTGTTTTCAAGGCCCAGTACAAGCGGCGGCGGCGGCAACGACGCACTTCCCTGGCTTTTCTGGCCTGACTATATGCGAAGATCTCTGCGATAAATGGGAGTCGGTCTGTAAAGGATGGGCGAAAGCCGCTGGCACGTGTCTCAAGAGCGAGGCGAGCAAAACTGCCTCGCTAGAGAAAAGTGCATGTGTCCTCGCGGCGAACCCCACCCTTTGCAAACAGGGCGTGGGCTCCGATCTCGAAACGTATCTGGACAATTTGATCGTCGATTCGAATACAGCGAAGACGAACTGCGAAAACAGCGTCCCCAATTGCGTGTCGTATTGTACTAACTAATCAGCGCGGCGAGATCCGAGGGTGCCTGTCCTCGGACGTTCAGAAGGTCGATGCCAACCCCGGCAGCGACTCCAGTGTTTTCAAGTCATAGACTGTTACTGCCCCGCCTCGGTTCTCTTCCAACGTGAGAATTGCTACTGTCCCTGGCTGTGCCGCGTAATTGTGCGGAAAGGTCGGGCTGCCGGGGTTAATCACCAGCACGCCGTTGTAGCGCTGGATGCTCTCGACGTGGGTGTGACCGCAGACGATCATGTCCGTCTTTCGTTGAAAATAAAACTCCATAGTGCGTTCAATCGGCCACTTGGGAAATTCTTCCGGGTCGAGCACGTCATGAACGAGTCCGAGAGTAAACCCCGCTGCTGTGGTAACAGCGGCTTCACGCAAACGTGGATCTTCTGGGACGACCGGACGTCCGCCTGAACCATCGTCGCCATTGCCGCGACAGGCCAACACTGGCGCAATTTCTTCGAGCCAATTCAAGACATCAAGTGAGTGCAGATCACCGGCATGGAGGATCAAATCCATGCCCGCGAAGACCGTGCGCACTTGCTGCGGTAATTCGGGCATAGCTTCGGGAATGTGAGTATCCGAGATGAGTCCGATCTTCATATGTT
>SYOC01000079.1 GCA_005804965.1 Pseudomonadota bacterium | reverse complement strand
TCCCCTGTACCTGGATAACGAGGTGGCGCGCGCTGCGATCTGGGAAGCCTGGGAGGCGGCGCGTGTTCGCGGAAAGCACTATGACAAAGATGCCAAGTACCAGATCTTTAAACTCGACCTCAAGGGGCGCAGGACCATCGTGCCCGCTTACCGGGCCTGGGCATTCCGGACATGCCGACCATGACTGAATCCGGTGCCGCTGTAGAACTCAAGGGCTTTGAAACCCCGGGATGGTTTGCCTTGTACGCCCCCATGGGCCTGCCGCCGGCCATCATCCAGCGGCTGCAAGACGCGGTTGCGAAGGTGCTTGAAAGCCCTGAAACAGCGTAGCGCTTGGCCAGCGCTGGAGCCGTGCCTCGTTACCTCGGCTCAACAGCGCTCACAGCTTGTGGAGAGACCGAAATAAAAAATGGGGTGAAGCCATCCGTTTTTCTGGCGCGAGGGTTGACTGAATCATGACGTCACAAGCCTGCGCCCGCGCTATTTACTGGCGCGCCAAACCTGGGCAATTGGATGCCTACTCTGCCTAACTGCACCAACACGTTGAGCCCGTCGATCAGAAGCCAACGCGTGATGGTGGCAGTGTTGTCTTCGGCGGCCACGTATACCACCGAGCCCAGGAAGTGACCCTTGATCTTTGGATCGCTGCCGACCCGAATGACGTCCTTCCAGAGTTGCTGGCAGTGCTTTGTCCCCCAGCTGTAGTCTCGCTAGAAGATCGGCACGATGAACTGCTTCGCCCCTTCCAGCAGATTGGTTACCAGCGTGTCTTCCGCCTTCATGGATCAGCCTCAGTAGTACTGCCGGATGTAGCTGTACGCCTTCTCGAACAGCTCCTCATCCGCGTGCAACTTGTATTTGAAGAGGGCCTTGCGCAGTGCCTTCTTGACCTCACGCTCGCCGGCCTGCGTGTCTTGCCAGCCCGGGAAGCGGACTAGGCGAACTATTTCGTCGATGTCCGTGACCACGCGCTCAACCATGATCGGCGTCTCGGCCGTCTTAACCTCGTTGAGCAGCTCAGTGAGCGCCGCCTTGCCGCGATCCTCGTCCTCTTCGGGCGTGACCTCCTCCTCCGCTTGCAGGGTCTCCTTGGCAATCTCCAATAGTTGCTTCAGGAATTCAACGCAGTTGATCTGACCGGACTCGAAGCGGTCCTCCAGCGCATCCAATCGTTCGGACAAGTGTTTGAACTTCGGATTACCCGCGTGCCCTTGCAGCCGCCTCTTGAGCTTGATCTCGATCTCTTTGGCCTTCTTTGGGTCAGGGTTCGAGAGCACGCATTCCACCATCGGCGAGGAGTCGACTTTTGATCTCCTTCTTGGCAACTTTGCCGTAACCCGATTTTGGCAACGACTCCCAAAACACCATGTAGTGTGGCCAGCGGTAGCGAGCACATGTACCATGAAGATGTATGAGCAAGCTTTCAGGGGTGGCCAGATTCGAGCCTTCGCGCCGTACGATCACGGCAACCCCAACTTCGCCCCACTTGTCGTCTGGCACCCCTAACACCGCCACTTCAGCTACACCCGGATGGGTCAGCAGTACCTCCTCGACTTCGAGTGGGTAAATATTGGATCCGCCCGAGATGTACATGTCCGATTCTCGGCCGGTGATGTAGAGAAGCCCGCGCGCATCCATGCGTCCGAGGTCCCCCGTATGGAACCAGTCACCCCTCATGGCATTTGCGGTTGCCTCAGGATTGCCGTGGTAACCGGCAAAAACGGCGGGTCCACGGCAGCATATTTCGCCGACCTCATCTGTCTTCACGACGCGCATTTGCGCGTCAAGGATTGCAACTTCCATCCCGGTACGTGGTCTCCCGCACGAGCCGATATTCGCGTTGGGGTCGGCATCATCGGCCGAATGCATTTGTGGCGGTAGCACGGTGATGCATCCAGTAACTTCGCCCAAGCCGAAGTACTGAACAAGCACCTTTCCAAGTGTGTCTAGCGCGCGTTTCTGGTCGGTGCGATACATGGGCGCGCCAGCATAGATCACGTAGCGCAACGATGAGTGGTCGTAGCGGTGTACCGCCGGATGTTCCACAAGTATCTTGACGATTGTTGGTACCGTAAACAGATTGCTTACACGATGCTGCTGGACGAGTCGCCAGAAAACCTCCGGGTCCAGTCGTTCACCTGGCATCAGTACGGTCGCCGCGCCCCGCGCAACGTTCAGTAGCGCATGTATGCCCGCGCCATGGGAAAGAGGCGCGACTGCGATCGAACAGTCCTCTTCAGTGGTACCCGGGATCAGATCCGCCAAATGGTTGGCGACAACGAATGTCATTTGGCCATGGGTAAGGGTGGCGGCTTTAGGCTTGCCAGTCGTACCCGAAGTGTAGAAGTACCACAAGGGGTCATCGTACACAACCGAAGCGGCTGCGGCGGGCTCGACACTGTAGTGTTTGGACACGAGCCCGTCGTATGCGTGCTCACGGTCGCGAGGGAGGCCAATGATGACAACTTGACGCAAGAACGTCGATGCCGCATGAACTGCGTCGATGTGCTTGGCAAAGATATCCTCGGCAATCATCACCGAGGCGCCACTTGAGACGCCTATGTAGGCGACTTCAGGCGGCGTGAGTCGGAAATTGGTGGGAACCCATACAGCTCCGAGACGGAACGCCACCCAGCAACTTTCGAAAAGCTGCAAGTTATTTCGCGACTGCACCAGGATCTTGTCGCCCTTGCCAATCTCCAATGCTCTCAGCGCTGCGACCATCGCATCCACGCGACGATCAATGGTGGACCAGGTCCATCGCTGTTCCCCCTGCATTACCCCAATACGGTCAGGAAACAACCGGGCTGTCTGGCTCAAGAGGATGCACAGGTTGGTTACACGCGCTGCGTTCACGCGGGCTCCAGGATGCTGACGTAGTTGGTGACGGCGGCGCCACCCATATTGAACACTGCGCCAATGCTTGCATCGTCAAGCTGCATGTCGCCCGCCTGCCCGGTCAGTTGCATCGCAGCCATTACGTGCTGAGAGACACCTGTGGCGCCTATAGGGTGTCCGCGCGACTTCAGTCCTCCGGATGGGTTGATGGGAAGCTTGCCATCCTTGCGCGAAATGCCTTCGAGGATGACGCGTGCACCATGGCCATGGGGTGCAAGTCCCATGGCTTCGTATTCGAGCAATTCGGCGATCGTGAAGCAGTCATGCGTTTCGACGAAGCGCAGGTCGGCCAGAGAGACGCCGGCAGCATCCAGGCCACGCCTCCAGGCCATCGCAGCACCCTCGAAGCGGGTTGGGTCGCGTCGAGACAAGGGCAGAAAGTCGTTGACTTGCGCTCGGGAACGCCATCGCACTGCGTTTGTGCGGGCGCCTGATAGCAGTTCGCTGGAAAGAACCAGGGCTGCAGCGCCATCGGAAACCAGCGAACAGTCTGAACGCTTGAGTGGGCCGGCTACAAATGGGTTTTTGTCGGAGGGATGGCGGCAATAGTCGAAACCCAGGTCACGTCGCATGTGGGCGTACGGGTTAGCTACTCCATTGGCGTGATTCTTTGCCGATATGGCGGCCAGTGCATCGGACTGGTCGCCATATCGTCTGAAGTACTCGGAAGCAATATTGCCGAACACGCCAGCGAATCCGCCCGGAGTGTCACCCTCCTCTTTGACATAAGAGCATTTGAGAAGCGTTTCCACGATCTGCGCATTGGCCAATTCGGTCATCTTCTCCACGCCCACAACCAGTGCACGCTTGATGCGCCCGCTTTCAATAGCGTCTACCGCGGCCCATATGGAGGCTGTCCCCGTTGCGCATGCGTTTTCCAAACGGACAGCAGGTGTGTGGCGAAATTCGGGAATGGCCACCGCAGCGATTGCTCCACTGAAGTCCTGATGAACGAATCCGGCGTTGAAGTGGCCGAGAAAGATTGCGTCTATGTCAATTGGTTCGAGCCCCGCATTCTCAATGGCGGGCAATGCGGCTTGGCGGATAAGCGACTCGATGTCGCAATGGTCGAGTTTGCCGAACTTGGTATGACCCCAGGCGATGATGTGTGCTGTACTCATTTGTTGGACATTCCGATTTCCGGCAAATACAGCGCCAGGTTTGGGAAGAGAGTCAGCAACCCGATCATCAAGAACATCATGGCAACGAACGGCAAGGATCCAATGATTACGTCAGCGACCTTGCCCCCGTTCCGCACGCCCTGAATGACGTACAGGTTGACACCCACTGGTGGC
>SYOC01000078.1 GCA_005804965.1 Pseudomonadota bacterium | reverse complement strand
GCGCGTCCTCACCTTATTGAAAAAACTTTCTCTAACACCGGAGACAGTCATGGTAATTCGTGGAGATCGCCTCCTGACTGAGGACGAAGAGATCCAAGCCAGCGATGAGATCGAGATCCGTTCTGTCATCTCGGGAGGCGTATGAAGTGCACGCGCTGCCGCGCCTCAGCTGAGATTAATTTACGGTCTCACCATGCGGCCTTTTGTCGCCCGTGTTTTATTCTCCATTTTCAGCGACAAGTGGAACGCACTATCAAGCGACTCGACATGATCGCCCCGGACGAGTCGGTGCTTGTTGCCGTCTCTGGTGGAAAAGATAGCCTCGCATTGTGGGACGTACTGATCGCCCAAGGGTATCAGACTTCGGGACTCTATCTGGACCTTGGGATTGGACAATACTCTGCGCATTCGCGCGAAAAGGTGGAACGCTTTGCCACCGCCCACAATATCCCGTTGCGCGTGGTCACGCTCGCAGAAGAAGCCGTTTCCGTGCCGACAGCAGCGCAGTTTACCAACCGAGTCCCATGTGCCGCGTGTGGTCTCATGAAGCGCCACTTCTTCGATCAGTATGCTCTCGAAGGCGGATTCAAAGTACTCGCAACTGGCCATAACCTCGATGACGAAGCCGCTCGCCTGCTCGGCAATGTGCTGCATTGGCAGACGGAGTATCTCGCACGCGAGAAACCAGTCTTACAGCCAACGCACCCTCGCTTCGTGCGCAAAGTACGGCCGCTCTATCGGCTCAGCGACCTGGAAACCGCTTTCTCTGCCTTTTTTCGCGGCATCGACTACGTAGTGGACGAATGCCCCAACAGTGCCAAAGCCACTCAGCTCACTTATAAAGACACGCTCAACGCGCTCGAAGCTAAAATGCCAGGAACCAAGCTGAGCTTCGTCCAAGAATTTCTGCGCTCAGCTCAGCCGCTTTTTGTCGCACCCGATGGCTCCGCCCCCCGAGACTGTGAGGTCTGCGGCATGCCGTCGTTTGCCCCGGTCTGTTCATTCTGTCGGCTCGTACAAGAAGTCGAGCGCAAACAGGAACAGCGACAAACCTCGTTGAACCCGCAGCCAACACCATCTACAGATGCTGCGGCGCTCGAAAGCTGACCTGCAATAACGTTCACCCACGCCTCGTTCCACCTGATGGCGTGTCGCCCCAGAAAAGAGTACGCCCCCATTATGACAAACCGCTCCCTCCTCCAGGCCGGTGAAGATGTCCTTTTTATTGATAATAAAGAGCGCGAATATCTCCGCACCTTGAAACTAGGCAGCCGCATTTCGCTGCACAAAGGTTCGTTCCAAAGCGAGGAAATCATCGGGCTGCCAGAAGGCAGCTTGGTCTATACTACAAAGAACGAGCCGTTCCGTATTCTCCGCCCAACGTATGCCCATTTGATCCCGAACCTGCCCCGCCGCGCCCAAGTCATTTACCCCAAAGACACTGCCGTCATGCTTCTCTGGGGCGATGTCTTCCCAGGGGCAGCAGTCATCGAAGTCGGTGCCGGCCCGGGAGCGTTGACGATTGCGCTCCTCCGCGCCATCGGACCGACCGGCACCTTAACCACAGTCGAAATCCGCCAAGACCATATCGACATGTCCCGCGCCACCGTTGCACGTTTCTTTGGAGAGGCTCCCAATTGGACGATTCAGCTCGCCGATGCTTACGAAGGGTTACCAGCTCACGACGCGGACCGCATCCTCGTGGATATCCCCGAGCCGTGGCGTTTGCTTCCCCATGTTGCCCAAGCCCTTCGCTATGGCGGCGTCTTTCTCAGCTACGTCCCGACCATCGTACAAGTGAAAGCTTTGGTCGATGATCTGCGTGCCCATCCAGGGTTCGACGCCATCGAGGTGATGGAAAACTTGCACCGCTACTGGCATGTGAAAGACTTATCCGTACGGCCAGAACATCGCATGGTGGCGCACACCGGGTTTATTATTGTTGCGCGGCGCGTGCCGGAGGAAGCCGCCATTCCGCCACAGCCACGCGAGCTT
The DNA here is from genome assembly GCA_005804965.1 of Pseudomonadota bacterium. Lineage (GTDB taxonomy): Bacteria > Desulfobacterota > Binatia > Bin18 > Bin18 > SYOC01. The sequence continues at coordinate 3,834 of SYOC01000078.1, read as the reverse complement.
CAGCCGCAAGAGTCGCAGGTCTCAGAGCAACAAGAGCAAGACGAAGACATCCCAGAGGAAGAAAAAGCTGACCGCTAGCACACTCTCTCCTCTGTTCCTTCCTAAACAACCGCTGCCACCCTCTGCCGTCATTCTCGCGCACGCGGGAATCCAGGATTTCTTGTCTGGATTCCGGATCTCGCCTTGCTCGCCCGGAATGACGAATTACCTAGCACAGTAGCCGTAAAAGCAGCGCTTTTTTCTGCATCATCTGCTACGCTGTCGCGCATGCAGCGGCGCATCATCCATCTCGACATGGACGCGTTTTATGCCGCCATCGAACAGCGGGATTTCCCCGAACTCCGTGGCAAACCTGTAATCGTAGGCGGCAACAGCCAACGTGGCGTTGTCGCTACGGCGTCATATGAAGCTCGCCCTTATGGCGTGCGCTCAGCGATGCCGATGATGCAAGCGCTCAAGCTCTGTCCGCAGGCCATCGTCGTCCCTCCGCGCCGGGATCATTACCTCGCGGTCTCGCGGCAAATTTTTGCGATCTTACGTTCGTTCACTCCCCTCATCGAACCGGTGTCGCTTGATGAGGCATTTCTCGATGTCACCGCCAGCAAGCAGCTTTTTGGTACGGCCCGCGACATCGCCCAGCGCATCAAGGCTCGCATTCATAGCGAGACGCAACTGACGGCATCAGCCGGCATCGCGGCCAATAAGTTTGTGGCCAAGATCGCCAGCGACATGCGTAAGCCCGATGGCCTCGTCGAAATCCCAGCGCAGGAGATTCTCGCATTTATCCATCCGTTGCCGGTCACAAAGATTTGGGGCGTCGGCCGCGTCACTGCTCAAACGCTACACGGCATGGGCGTACAAACCATCGGCGACCTCGCGCGCTTCAGCCGTGACGCGCTGGTCTCTCGTTTCGGCGTGCATGGAGATCAGTTGTATCGCCTCTCGCACGGGATCGACGAACGCGCCGTCGATCCCAACCTTGAGGTCAAATCGCTGGGCGAAGAAGAAACCTTCGAACACGATCTCACTCAGGATCGTGATGTCCATCCCGTCTTGTTACACCAAGCACAGACCGTGGCGCAGCGGTTGCGAGGGCGACATCTCGTCGGCTGGACGATTACCGTCAAAATCAAGCTGGCAGAGCGTTTGGGTGAGGGCCGCTTCCGCCTCTATACCCGTAGCCACACCCTACCCTCACCGACCAACGACGCGCAGGCAATCTATCGTGCAGCTTTGGTCCTCTACGACGCCGTCCCACGGCGTCAGCTTGGAGTGCGACTGGCAGGCGTGTATGCGAGTGGACTCGAACCAGAAGGCAAGAATGCCCAGCTCGATCTTTTTGTTTCGGCGCCGCAGCAAACCGACAAGCGCCGCCAACTCGGCCACGTGCTCGATCAACTGGCCTCGCGTTATGGCGAAGGGATCGTGCGTCTAGGGGCAACCCGCTCAATGCGCCCGGCCCGATCGCAAGATCCTGGCTCGGTCCGTAAAGAAGACATGCACGATCCGGTGGCGCGAGATAAGAAGGAACGCTAGTTGTACGGGCACGGCATCCCGCGCCTCTGGGCCAGCATCCTGACTGTACCCGACAGATTTTCATTTCCTCTTGAAAAGAGTAGAGTACAGGGCACTACAACTGTTCGCGGAGGGGAATTATGAAAGCACTCGATCACATCAAGGTGTTGGACCTCACTCAATTTGAGGCCGGACCGTCCTGCACGGAACTGTTGGCCTTTCTCGGAGCCGACGTTATCAAAGTCGAACCGCCGAAGAACGGCGAGCAAGGCCGCTATCTGATTACCGACAAACCTGGACTCGACTCGCCCTACTTCCTCTTGCTCAACGCCAGTAAGAAAAGCATCACCATCAACCTCAAAAGTGAACAAGGACTCGCCCTGTTCAAGAGTCTCCTGCCGCATTTCGATGTGCTGGTAGAAAATTATGGCCCCGGGGCAGTGCAACAACTCGGACTGAGCTACGACGTTGTCAGCGCGATCAACCCGCGCATCGTCTACGCGCAGGTGAAAGGCTTCGGCACATATGGTCCCTATTCCGGCTACAAGAGCTTCGACATGATCGCCCAAGCCACTGGCGGTGCCATGAGCGTCACTGGCACTGCCGAAACCGAACCGATTCGCCCAGGCCCGACCATTGGCGATACCGGCACCGGCGTGCATTGCGCCGTCGGCATTCTCGCCGCACTGCTGCAACGCGACAAAACCGATCGCGGCCAACGCATCGAAGTCGCCATGCAGGACGCCGTTCTCAACCTCTCTCGTATCGGACTGATGGGCCATTACTACGGCGATATCCCGGCGCAACGGCGCGGCAACCGCGTTGCTGGCCTTGCCCCCACGGATCTCTACCCGTGCTCGCCCGGTGGCCGCAACGATTACGCCTATCTCATCACCACCACCAAAGAGATGTGGGAAGCCCTCGTCAACGCAATGGGGCGGCCCGAGCTACTCACCGATCCACGCTTCGTCGATCAACGTGTACGCGCCCAACATACCGAAGAGCTATTCGAGATCGTGGCCTCATGGACGCGACAACTCAGTAAATTCGAGGTCATGCGGATTCTCGGTGAGGCTGGCGTTCCTTGCGGTGCCGTGCTCGACAGCGGCGATATTTTGGAAAATGCCCATCTCAAAGCGCGCGGCATGATTCAAACGATCGAGCACCCGACGCGCGGGAGTTTCACCATGCCTGGGTGCGCCGTGCAAATGTCCGATTCCCCGGCGGAAGTGCGGCCAGCCCCTCTGCTCGGGCAACACAACGCCGAGGTGCTTGGCAACCTGCTTGGTTTGACCGCTGGTGATCTCGCCGGGTTAAAAGAGAACGGCGCGATCTGATGGGCCTTTTACCAAGGGCGAGTCTGAAAACCAGAAAGGCGCTGTCATTGCGAGAAGCTGGAGGCGACGAAGCAATCTCTTTTTCAGGCAAAGATTGCTTCACTGCGTTCGCAATGACACGCTCCCGCGAGTATGCAGACACGCTCTAAGAAGCAGAACCGCAGATTCGTCATTCCCGCGCACGCGGGAATCCAGAGCATGGGGGCTGGATTCCAGGTCGCGCTCCGCTTGCCCGGAATGACGAAGACAAGGCAGCATTCGCCCCTCTTTTTCCTCATCCTTCTCGCCCTCTCATCAGCGTGCGCCTCTTCCAATCTCCCTTCCGTCACGTTGTATCCGGCGAACGCTGCGCCGGTACGCGTCCCGGTCGAAATCGCCGACACTCCGACCAAACGCAACTTCGGCCTCATGTATCGCCGTGACCTGCCCGCGTCCTCCGGCATGCTGTTTCTTTTTCCACACGAAGAGCCACAGTCGTTTTGGATGAAGAACACACCACTGCCCTTGGATATTATCTTCATTAATGCCTCACGGATCATCGTAAGCATTGCCGCCAACACCGCCCCCTTCTCAGAAACACCCCTGCCCTCCGACGCTCCCGCGCAGTTTGTCTTGGAGGTCCATGCTGGGTTCTGCCGCCAGCATGGCATTACTGTCGGGTCGCGAGTCGAACTGCCGAATGTCCAGATTCCGCGCTCGTAGCGGAAGCCGGAATCCAGCAGGCCGGGCCTGGAGTCCGGCTCGGACTCTACTCGCCAGCCATGACATCTCCCATCTTCGCCTTTTCGCCTCTTTCCCTTTTGCTTTTCTTCCATTCTGACTTCTCCCATTCATCCTTTTTCATTGAACTGGTTGCAAGTTGTACGAACCGGACAAAGTGCTGTAAAGAGAAGAGGTTGAGTGATTATTCTCAGAAGCATCCTCGGAGACAATGCCATGCCACGTTCGCCATTTGCTACGGCAGCCCAGCCCGCTTCCACCG
>SYOC01000077.1 GCA_005804965.1 Pseudomonadota bacterium | reverse complement strand
ACTGGTTTGCGGCGTTACTCAGCCTTCTGGCATTCGCCGCGCTGTATCGTTTCCATATCGACGTGCTGTGGGTCGTCCTGGCTGGTGGCGTGATCGGATTAGGCCAAGCACTTTGGGGGTGAGCACGGAGAGCAGCGGAACGTTATGACTATTCGCCCCACGCTTGGAGAAACTCCATGTGGTTTTTCATCTCTTCCGCCGATTTTGTATTGACGAGTTTGAGCAACCGTCGCGTTTGCTCCCCAATAGAGTACCGTTGCTGAGGGGCAAGAATCAGCCCGGCGTGGAACTTCCCCTGAGTGAGAAAGAGTGAATGGAGACGGTAGAAATCCGCCACATTGCACGTATAGAGGACCCGCCCTTGAGCGACAGCATGATCGAGATGGTCAGCATCGCTACGTTCAATCATCCCTTCATCAAGCGCCGTAATGACATCGACGCCACGCGCCCGGAGGGCGCGGAGCAAACCGCGATCCATGGAATCTTCGTCTATGTACAGACGAATCGTCGCCATGAGCTAGGGGAGAGGCTGAGCGGATTGCTGTGTGAGCGATACCGTTTCCGTTTCTTCGTTCGCCAGATCTTCTTCTATCTCGCCGCGATTGGCGTGATAGTAGGCCAAAGAGGCATACACTTGCGCTAGGGTTAAGTGCCCGAACCGGTCGGCAATCTCTTCCGGGCTAAGCCCTTGCTTGTACCAACTCACGATGCGCATCACCGTCACCCCCGTACCGGCGATGCGAGGTCGCCCTCCCCGTATAGTTGACGAACGCACGATCAAGCTGCCAATGTCGGTGAGCGTATCCATAAGCGCAATACCTTTCCGAGGGAAGATACGGGAAAATGCTCGTGAGGGCAATTCAGGACTGGGCAACCTAGAGGATTCCCTCACCGCACCTTCGTTGCCACCCATCGCGAGTCGTTTGCTTCTCCCTTCGTGACAATGCTAAACACAAACGGGCACAGTTCCCGAAGGAAGAAACTCATGGCGCTACGACTGGCAATTGCCGATGATACGTTCGCACGACGCTGGCTCGAAGGCACGTTCGTACGCGCCTGCATCCATAATGTCACCGGAGAAGTCATCAGCCTCGCCGTCAAAGGCAATGCACCTATGAGCGGGGCAGCGTTGCTGACGGATCACACTGCGCTCGCCGATCTCATTAAAGAACTGCAAGAATTGGAGCATGCTTTACACAATGACTGAAGTTGTCGCACGGACGCAGCGTACCGCGTCCCGCTTGATGTTCGCGATGATCGCGGTTTTGGTGCTGGGAGGGCCTCATTCAGCCTTCGCTCAAACCCCGACCAAAACCTGGAAAACCGTCGAAGAACTCCCTCCTGAAGAGCGGGCGCTGTTAGACTTGAGCACCGACACGCCGCGTGATTCTCAGATTCCTTACCTGCCAGCGGAAGCCTACCCCTTCTCTCCGCCCTACACCGCTGAAGAACTCGGCTATCTCATGTTCGAGCTGGACACACTGCGTCCGCGCTTCTCGCATATCTGGTTGAGCACGGTGCAAAGCATGACCGCTGGCGGCTACATCCTCGGCACGATCAAGAACAACACCGGCGTCTTATACTTTCCCAAGAATGGCATCGCTGAGCTACTGCGCTGGCCGGCAGGGAAAGAGTACATGCGCGCGTTCACCCAAATGACCAGCCCGCCCGAGTCCGACGGCGACCAGCAACTGTGGTTCGAGTACCGCACGGACCATACCTTCACCAAGAAACAAGATCGTTACCTGTACCGTCCTGGGCTCCGGCGTATTCGCCGTCAGCCGCAGCCGCGTCGCGAGGATCGTTTTCCTAACAACGCGCAAAGTTTTGACGATTTGCAGGGCCGCGATCCTTGGGAATTCACCTGGAAGATTCTTGGTACGGACGTGCTCTATTCAACCGTGCGGTTTCCCAACACCCGACCGACGATAACGATCACTCGTCCGGATGGCTCGACGTACGACCGCGACACGACCACGTTCAAACCGATGGGCGATACCTACCCGGCCTACCGCCCGGACGGCGGCGTGGACTGTTATGTGCTCGAATCGTTCCCGCGCACCAATTGGTTGCCCAGTTACTACCGCAGTAAGTTGATCTACTGGATCGACAAGAAATTGTTCTGCCCACTGCGCATGGAGCAGTACGACCACAACGGCAACCTGATTCTGGTAGCGGATCGCCTGTCACGCAACGAATATCCGGAGGATGGACGGCTCGGCTATACGCCGCTGATCGTGCTGTACTGGGCCACGGATATCGATTTGATGACCGCCGCGTTTCACGATTATCACAAGAAAGTGGACTGGCTCGCCGATCATTGGGAGACCTATTTCAGCGCAGAGTTCCTGCGGCGGGGTTGGTTTCTCAGCTCATTCAAAACCCGAGGAGATGTTCCATCCCCTGATCAATTTTACCTGCGCCCTCTGCTCTATCCCGACAAATTTCCTGCGCATCGGCCCATCTCACTTGCTCCAGAAGTTATGGCTCGGGTCGCCGCGCAAGAAGCCGCCGGGCGTATCGTCTTCGAGACCAACGGACAGGGAAGTAAGCAGTAGAAAGTTCGTAGTTGTTAGTTTTTGAGGAACTACGAACTAACGACCACAAAGCAAAAACTAACAACTCGAAAGGAGGCATCATGGGCTACGACACCATTCTCTACGAGAAAGATGGTCCGATTGCCACGGTCACGTTTAACCGACCGGAGAAGCACAATCCTTGGAGCACCCAAGTCTCGGAAGACATCGTCGAAGTCTTTCGCGCCATGGAAAACGATCCTGAGGTGCGGGTCACGATCCTAACCGGGAAAGGCAATAAAGCCTTCTCCGCTGGTGCCGACTTAGCGAATCCCAAGACGCATAAGGTGACCACTGCCGGGGAGCATCTGGCCACGGTGACGCCGCGTGGGTTCGCAGTGTTCAACGCCGTCACGGATTATCCCAAGCCAGTCGTGGCCGCCGTCAACGGTTATGCCATCGGTATCGGCTGTCTGATTACGCTGTGCTGCGACATCATCCTCGCCTCCGAGAATGCCGAGTTCGGTTTGCCGCAGGTACCGCTCGGCATCATTCCCGCCTATGGCGGCGCGGTACGGCTGGCCCGCTACGTCGGGCGCGGTAAAGCGATGGAAATGGTCTTGCTGGGCGAACGCATTACCGCTGCGGAAGCACATCGTGTGGGCTTAGCCAACAAAGTCGTGCCGCAGCCGGATTTGTGGCCGCTCGCACGGAATTATGCCGAACGGCTCGCTACCTTGCCACCGTTGGCTGTGCGTCTCGCGAAAGAATCCCTCAACAAAGGGCTGGATATCGCCTCGCTCAAAGACGCGGCGCAGGTGGATATCTACCGTTTCATGCTGCTCGGGCAGACGGAAGACAGCCAAGAGGCCCACCATGCCTGGCGCGAGAAGCGCAAGCCGGT
>SYOC01000076.1 GCA_005804965.1 Pseudomonadota bacterium | reverse complement strand
TGCGTGTTGACGATGTTATTCTACTGTCGCCTACGACCTGGAAGGATGCGTTTGTCGATCAGCTCCTGCGCATGCCGGAGAGCAAGTTTGCGGCCCGGCGTCCGCGTGTGTTAGTCGTGCCGTCGGTCTACGATATTCTGGTCGGACGCATTTCTTCCTTACGCTTGCACGACGTGCCGTTGGTCGAAGTCGTCAAGAATCCGCATGAAGACATCGCATTCGTCGTGAAAGGATTGTTGGAGCGTGTCATCGCGGGGATCTTGCTCGTTGTGAGTTTACCGGTGCTGGCGGTGGCGGCAGTAGCGATCAAACTGACCTCGTGGGGGCCGATCCTGTTTCTGCAACAGCGGGTGGGACAGGATGGGAAAATATTTGCGCTCTACAAGCTGCGGACGATGATACCAGATGCCGAAGCCGAGACCGGAGCGGTATTGGCACACATCGGCGATCCGAGGGTCACGCGCGTCGGACGGTGGCTACGCGAAAGTCGCATCGACGAAATCCCACAATTGGTCAACGTACTCAACGGCACCATGAGCCTCGTTGGTCCACGCCCCGAGCGCCCCGAGTTTGTGCAAGAGTTTGCGATCTCCATTCCCGGCTATGCCGAGCGACACCGTGTGAAGCCAGGGCTGACCGGATTGGCCCAGGTCAACGCCGAATACGACACCACGCCCGAGTACAAACTCAAATACGACCTGGCCTACATCTACAACTACTCGTTGTGGCTGGACGTGCGGATCATGGTGGAGTCGGTCAAGGTAATGCTGACCCGCCGGGGGATTTAGGGAAAAGCTTTCCAAGTGGCGAAAGGCCGTGGACTGCTCTGAGGCCGCGCCGAATCTCGGCAAAGCGATATAGTTCCGTTCGATTCCTTTCGTATGAAACTACCGCACTCGTGCGGTTCCGAGTGAGTCCGAATGGTTTTCGCTTGCTCAGCTCACATTGAGGCGCTTTGCCTCCGAGTCTCCCTCAGTAATTTCTTGACAGAGCCTATGTCTAAGCGTACAGAAGCTCTGTACAACTAAAATTCCTTTGGAGACCCCTATGGCTATTCAGATAACCTACTCGCATGCCCGGGCAAACCTAGCGAAGCTCTGCAACGAAGTGACTCTTAACCAAGAGGTGGTCATCATTAACCGGCGCGGAGCCCAAGATGTAGCGTTGATTTCTGCCGCCGAACTTGCCAGCCTTGCTGAGACGGCGCATCTACTGCGGTCACCGAAGAACGCTGAACGTCTGCTACGGGCGCTTACACGGGCCAAAGCCCGCACAGTGAAACCGCAAACCGTAGAGATGTTGCGCGAAGAGGTTGGGTTTGGCCAAAAAGAATAAATCCGCCGCTCTCCGACGGGTTGAACGCGAGGCAGTGTTTCATTCAGAGTTCCGCGAAGATCTGCGGTTTTGGGTTGAAGTAGATCGCCAAGTAGCCTTGCGAGCGTTTGCTCTTGTCGAAGCTGTCTTGCGAGATCCTTTTCAGGGGATCGGTAAACCGGAGCCATTGAAATACCTTGGAGCTGGAACTTGGTCGCGTCGTCTCACCCAGGAGCACCGCATTGTGTACCTCGTCAGCGCCGATCGAATCGACTTTCTGCAAGCACGATATCACTATTAGGTGCCGCACCTCCTCTCTGCTCTTCCACGTTGACCCCGGCGATATTCGCGATACAGTGATGCCCCGTGGAGGTGCGGCGATGCGAACGATTCTCAGCTTTTGTCAGGATTTGCCGGAGGTGACTTTCAAGCCCGGCGACACCCTCTTCTCTGAAGGTGGAAGGACCGGCATTCTCTACATCCTGGCCGAGGGCGAGGTCGAGGTGCTCAAGGGTGACTTCCAAGTGACCACGGTCTCCGAACCAGGTTCTATCTTCGGTGAGATTTCTGTGCTGCTCGACATCCCGCATACGGCGACGGTCAAAGCGATTACCACGTCGCGGACATATATGGTTCAACGCGCCGATGAGTTCTTGCAATTGCAGCCTGATATTACCTATCAGCTCGCGAGGCTCCTTGCTCAGCGCTTATACGGTGTCACAACGTATCTTGCCGATCTCAAACGCCAATTCGAGGATCAAACGAACCACCTGGGGATGGTCGATGTTGTTCTTGAGACTTTGGTCCATCAGCAGGACGAGGAATGCACTCCAGGTTCGGACCGTGACCCGGATACGACTATTTGAACCAAGTTGGCAGTTCAGTGAGTTCGGGTACCGGGCGTGCGAGGGGTTCGTTCAAGTGGACGACCTCGGCCCCAGCCAAAGAGAACCACAGTGCCATCTGTTCATCGGTGTGAAAAACTGTATAGGTAGGGCAGGGGCCAATCTGTCGACCAGAATTGAACACCCACGTCGCACCCAGCCGATCAACCCAAGAGCCGCCCTGGCGGAAGGGCGATTGGTGGATGTGGCCGGTCAGCACAATGTCCGGCTGGTACTGGCGAATCCAGCCCACCAAGTCGACATCACCGAAATGTTTCTGCCCGCCCCAACTCGTGGGTGAGTCGTCAGGAGGCGCGTGATACGTCCAAATCCACCGAGCCTTGGGTTGCTGCGCGTCGCGTGCGAGTTGGACGCCGACCTGCTCGCGTGTTTGCGGACCATCCCACCACGGGCAAATGGTGATGAGAGTGTCACCGATGGTCAAGCTGTCTCCATCAGTCGGCACTCCAAGACTGCGTACCTTGGCAATCCACTTGGCGAATTTCTCGCCTCCCTCGCTGCGCGCGTCGAGGTCGTGATTGCCTGAAGACACGACGAGTCGGGTCTTCGCATGTAAGCGTTTCAGGTAGGTGAGGAGCACGGTAATCTGGACGCGAGCATCGACGGTCGAAGAGATATCGAGATGGTCGCCGGCGATGACCACAACGTCGAAATCCTGGGCCACGCTTAACACCCAGTCGAACTGCTTCAGCGTGTAGTGAAGGTCCGAAACGAGCAAACATTTCATGATCGCCGGGCTCCTCTGGTTGCGGTGAGTATTGTTTACAAACACAGCTCCGCTAACAACCGCAGTGCTTCAGGTTGCGTCGTGCCGATGAGCATGCTGGTGGCTGGGGAAGCTTTCCAGGCTTGTAGCCGGTCGGCGATGCGCTCGCGCGAACCGATCAAAGCGACTTGGTCCACGAGGTCATCGGGTACCGTGGCGACAGCCTCGGCTTTCTGACCGCTCAGGTAGAGGTCTTGGATTTTGATTGCCGCTTCTTCGTACCCGAGACGTTTGGCGTATGCGTTGTAGAAGTTTTGCGAGCGTGCGCCCATGCCGCCGATGTACAACGCCAAGTTGTCTTTGATCGGCATCCGGCACTTTTCGAGATCGTTGCCGACAATGCAGGTGACGAACGGCGCGAGGTCGAAATTGGCCATGCTCTTACCGTTGCCAGCTTTAGCGAAGCCGCGTTGCAAGGACGCCATCATGAGTTCCGGTTTCTCGGGGTTCATCCAGATAGGTAAGTTGCCGTCGGCAATTTCCCCAGCGCAGGCGATGCCGTTCGGGTTGATCGAAGCCATATAGATCTTCATATCCGCTCGCCCGTGGAGAATGCTTTTGAGTGGCTTGCCCAAGCCGGTGGCATCGGGGCCAGCATAGGGAATCTGGTAGTATTCGCCTTGATGCTGCAACGGGGCTTCACGTGCGAGGATTTTCCGCACGATGCTCACGTACTCACGGGTCCGTGGAAGCGGCTTGCCATAGGCGACGCCATGCCATCCTTCGGCGACCTGCGGCCCTGAAGGACCAAGGCCAATCACGAACCGTCCGCCAGATAAAGCATCTAAGGTCATGGCGGTCATGGCGGTCATTGCCGGGGTGCGGGCCGGCATTTGCATGATCGCCGCGCCGAGTTTGATCTTCGTGGTGCGCGAGCCGATCCAGGCGAGCGGTGTGATGGCATCGGTACCGTAGGCTTCGCCCGTCCATACGGAATCGTAGCCGAGTCGTTCGGCCTCAAGAATGAGATCCATGTTGATGCGTGGTCCCGCCGCACCGACCAATAGTCCAAGTTTCATAGCAGAGTCTCCTTTTTGGTTGTTTTGGCCGCATGATAGCAAAACTATAAAAAGTTGCGCCCCCTGTCTGGTGGGCTCGAACCCGTTGACGGATTGACGCTGACCCTTTAGCTTTGCACACGACTTGTCTGACCATTGAGGAGGAAATTGCTATGTCGACCTACGATGTGATTATTCAGGGTGGCATGATTGTCGATGGCACCCGTTTGCCCCGTTACCGTGCCGATATCGGTGTGAAGAATGGGCGGATCGTGAAGATTGGCCGCTTGCCAGCACACGAGGCAGCGAAGACGATTGATGCCAACGGCCTTATCGTTGCGCCGGGGTTTATTGACCTGCATACGCATTATGATGCGCAGATTTATTGGGACCCGTACTGCACGATTTCTGGGTGGCATGGCGTCACGTCAGCAGTGATTGGCAATTGTGGATTCGGCTTTGCCCCGGTGCGCCCAGAGGAGCGTGATCGCTCCATGATGATGATGACGCGCGTTGAGGCGATCCCGTATGCCGCGATGAAAGCTGGCATGCCGTGGGATTGGGTGACCTTCCCCGAGTATCTCAACAGTGTGGAACGCACGCCGAAAGGCATTAACCTGCTTCCCTACGTGCCGGTGGCACCGATAATGATCTGGGCTATGGGGTTGGAAGGCGCGAAATCGGGTCGCCTACCTACGGAAAAAGAAACCGAAGCGATGTGTCGGTTGATTCACGAGGGCATGGACGCGGGCGGCTGTGGCTGGTCGGCGCAGCGGCTGGGGGCCAACAGCATTCAGATGGATTATGACGGCACGCCGATGGTGACGGACATCATGCACGACGAGACTTGCATGGCCTTTGCGCGAGTGCTGGCGGAGCGTAACGAAGGATTTATCCAGTCGATCTTCCTTTCACCTACCGGCAAGAATGACGATGCGCAGCGTCACTTCGAGGCGCTGGCCCGCGAGAGCGGACGCCCGATCCTCTACAACGTGGTGCAAGCCAGCGACCGCTTCCCTGAGCGTCACCGCAATCAGCTCGATTGGTTGGAACGCTGCCGGGCCGAAGGCTTGCGTATCTACGGTCAAGGCGTCACGACTGACCCTGGCTTCGTGTTCACGTTTGAGGACTGGAACTTATGGGACGACGACCCGGCGTGGCTCGAAGCAACCGTGGGCACGCTCGAAGAGAAACGTACCAAGCTCTCTGACCCGAAGCGCCGCCCTGGTTTAAAGAGCACCACTTCCGGTCTCATCAGTGATTCCTTCGAGGATATTTTCGTTCTCTCGGTGAAGAATCCAGACCTCAAACAATGGGAAAACCTGAAGCTCGGAGAAGTGGCGTCGCGGCAAGGCAAGCACCCAGTGGACGCCATGCTTGATCTCGCTGTAGCCGACGACTTGAAGACTGAATTCTACACGACCATTGGTTGCAGTCTGCCGTATCTTTCCGAGATCGTGCGTTCAGACCTTGCGCTGCTTGGCGTGTCCGACGGCGGTGCACACACAAAGTTCTTCACCGCTGGCCGGTATCCGACGGAAACGATTCAGCGGCTCGTACGCGAGAATTCTGTGCTCAGCCTCGAAGAGGCCCACTGGAAACTGAGTGCGCAGCCGGCGTGGTGCGCTGGGTTCCGTGATCGTGGGACGCTACGCGAAGGTTCGCCGGCAGACATCGTGATCTACGATTACGACAGCCTCAAAGTCCTGCCGATGGAAGTCGCCTACGACATGCCTGGCAATGAGTGGCGGCGCGTGCAGCGTGCTGAAGGCTACCACTACGTGCTGGTCAACGGCGAAGTGACGATCAAAGACGATCAACCGACCGGTGCTACGCCTGGTCGTCTCCTGCGCCACGGGCAGGGGTGAGGCGGATAGATAGAGATAGAGAGGGGAGACTGAGACCGCTCCACCCCTCTTCTCTCTGTCTCTCTCAAGTCTCTATCTGTTTTTGTGAGGGAACTGCATGACTACGACACGCTTGCCCGAGACGATCACGAAACGCCTCCGCCTGCCGCTGATTGCCGCGCCGATGCTGTCGGTGTCCGGCCCCGATCTCGTCATTGCTGCTTGCTGTGACGGCGTGATCGGTGCGTTCCCGGTCGCCAATGCTCGCACGATTGAAGGGCTTGAACTGTGGCTTCGGCAAATCGAAACTGCACTGGCCACCGCCGCCGAGACTCACCCTGAACAACCCCCGGCTCCGTTTTGTCCCAATTTGATTATCAAACGTGCCGAGATGAAAGCCGAACTTGCTTGTCTGGTGCGGCATCGCATCGAGATGGTCATTACCAGCGTGGGGTCGCCAGTCGAAACCATTGGCCCGCTGCACGATATCGGCTGTTTGGTCTTTGCCGACGTGGCCACTCTGCGGCACGCAGAAAAAGCGCTGGCTGCCGGTGTGGATGGCCTCGTGCTCTTGACGGCAGGAGCCGGAGGGCAAACCGGATGGATGAATCCGCTTGCCTTCGTGCGTGCGGTGCGTCGGATGTACGACGGTCCGATCATTCTGGCTGGAGGGATTTCCGACGGATTCGCCTTGTGGACCGCGCAGACTCTTGGCTGCGATCTTTCCTATATGGGCACGAAATTTATTGCCACAGATGAGAGCATGGCCGACCCAGGCTACAAGCGTATGTTGGTCGAGTCCGCGATGGACGATGTCCTGCTGACACAAGCGTTCACTGGACTGGATACGAACATGCTCCGTCCGTCGATTCTTGCTGCGGGCCTTGATCCCGCCAGTTTACTGGCACGGGTCTCACCCGAAGAAGCCGCGAAAAACTTTAGTCACGAAGCGCTTACCCCTGGTCCGCGCCGCTATAAAGATATCTGGAGTGCTGGGCATTCGGTGTCCGGCGTGACCGATGTCCAAAGCGCGGCGGCTCTAATCGAGCAGACGTGGCAGGAGTACCAAGCCGCTCGTGCCCAGACCTTACGCTTGCTCCAGTCGTAGTTTTTCCATTCCGACTCTTGACGATCCATAGCCGAATGGCGTAAGCCCTCCACATAAGGAGGGCTCTTCATGTATGACCTGTTGATCAAGAATGGCACTGTCGTCGATGGCACCGGGGCGGCGCGCGTACGCGCGGATGTGGCCATCGCCAACGGTCGCATCGCTGCTATCGGCAAAGTCTCCGAAGGCGCGAAACGAGTCATCGATGCCTCGGATCTCATCGTGACTCCTGGGTTTATTGATCCCCACACTCACTACGACGCGCAAATCTGTTGGGACCCGTTGCTGTCGCCGTCTTCCTGGCACGGCGTGACCAGCATTGTCATGGGCAACTGCGGTGTTGGACTGGCACCTTGCCGCCCCGAGGTGCGCGAAATCGCGGCCTGGGATCTTGTTAACGTCGAAGCCATTCCTATCGACGTATTGAGCAAAGGCATCTCGTGGGATTGGGTCACGTTCCCCGAGTATATGAACGCAGCGCAAAAGCGCGGCCTGGGCGTCAACGTCGGCTTTCTTGCTCCTCTGACGCCGTTCCGCCACTACGTCATGGGCGAAGAGTCGATGGAGCGAGCGGCCACACCGGAAGAGACTGCACGCATCAAAGCCTTGCTTTCTGAGGCCGTGACTGCCGGAGCGTTTGGTTTCACGACCACAGCCATTCCCCAACACATCGGTTACAAAGCCCGCCCCTTGGCCTGCCGCTTAGCCAGTCGTGATGAACTCAAAGCCTACGCCAATGCCCTCAAAGAATTAGGGCGCGGTACGATTGAACTGGCGTTGACGGCTTCTGCTGGCGAACTCTCGGATGAAGAATATGACCTGCTCGATTTCCTGCTCACTGAGAGCGCCCGTCCGGTGACGTGGCTGGGGGTTATCAGCCGCGACGACAAACCCGAGGCTGGGCCGGATGTATTGCGCAAAGCCGAGCCATTGATTAAACGCGGCGGGATTCCCCAGGTCACGTGTCGTCCGTTCGTGATTCAGATCGACCTGCGCAACCCTTTCATCTTTGCCAATCATCCTTCGTGGAATCCGGTGTTCAACCGCACGCCGGAAGAGCAGATGCGTGTGTACCGCGACCTAGAGTTTCGCCGCACCTTCCGCAAAGAGTTAGAGAAGCCGCGCATTTTCTCGGGGCGCTGGGAGCGGCTGGAAGTGAAAGAGGTGAGCAACCCAGCGATGAAGCCGCTCGAAGGTAAGACGGTAGCTGAGATCGCCCAGCAACGCGGCAAAGACGGGCTCGACACGTTTCTTGATCTTGCTCTCGAAGACGAGTTGAAGATTCAGTACACCATCGTGCTGTTCAACGCCAACGAAGATCTTATCCCTGAGCTGATTACCGATTCGCGCACGTTGATCGGCTTGTCCGACGGCGGTGCGCATGTGGATATGCTGTGTGACGCCGGTTACTGCACCTATTTGTTAGGCACCTGGGTGCGGGACAAGCAAGTGATGACGTTAGAGCGGGCGATTCAGCGCTTGACCGCTGAACCGGCAGCATTCTTTGGCATGCGTGACCGTGGGCAGCTTAAAGTCGGCATGGCGGCGGATATCGCCATCTTCGATTACCACACCGTCGGGTCAGGAAAGCGCCCACAGATGCGGTACGATCTACCGGGTGGTGGGCGTCGTTTGGTGATGCCGGCGCACGGGGTGCAGTACACCATCGTGAACGGCCAAGTGCTCTATGCCGAACAGCAACACAGCGGGGCATTTCCCGGGCAAGTGCTGCGGTCCGGCGGGAACGCTACTTCCCTTTGACGATTTCGAGCAACTCGACCTCGAACACGAGCGTCGCCCCGGGTTTGATCTTGGGCGGCGCTCCGCGATCACCGTAGGCAATCTGCGAGGGGCAGACGAGACGGCTCTTCTCGCCGACCTTCATTTTTTGTACGCCCTCGGTCCAACAGGGAATGACGCCATTCAACGGAAACGTCGCCGGCTGTCCGCGTTGCACCGAACTGTCGAAGACTGTGCC
>SYOC01000075.1 GCA_005804965.1 Pseudomonadota bacterium | reverse complement strand
TGACTGGCGTGTGGTAGGGGCAAGTGGGGTAGGAGAAAAGAACCGTCGCTACCGTCGCTACCGTCACCGCAGTTTCTTGAAGTAACGGAGCGAAATGTATGCAGATTACATTTGGGAAACATTGCGGCTCGCACGTGGCCTACGTTCCCACGCAATACCTTGCATGGGTTTTGCGTGAATGCGACAACATCGACCCGGCCTTGCGTGCAGCCATCGCTGCCGAACTTGACGCTCGGCGTGGCCGTCGGCAGCGTCAAGCTGACGCACAGCGTAAACAGTTGACCCACCCTGGCGTGGCTGCTTGGCGTTCGGCATGGCCAATAATCGTTCGGCTTTGTCATCCCGATTGCGGTGGAAACGGTGAACTCATGCAGGTGATGAACAGCATCAACGAAGCGATGAACTCGAAAGAGAGAGCATGAAACCAACCGTCACCTGCCTGTTCGTCAGCATCATCGATACTGCGGCTACGATCGACATCGAGCGTATACTTTTTCAGGCTGTTTGCATTTTGAATTCAACCGTCCTTCAGCCCATACTTGTAGGCATTTATGAACAACGACAAAACCAATCGAATTGATTTGGGTACCTGCAAGTTCGCTGAATCGGGCTTCCGGCCGTCTAAGCTGGACGAGAAGCTTATCGAAGATTTTCGCGACCTGCTACCCCATTGTTTTTACCTGGAAACCGCGTGCGCTTTTCTCGGCATCAGTCGCCAATCGGTTTTTAACTGGCGAAAGCGAGGTCAACGTGAAGTCGAGCGAATGGCGGAGGAAGAGACGAGTTTATGCCGCGCAAGCGAGTTGCTCTATGTGAAGTTTTTTTACGTCTATGTAAAGGCAATGGCTACAAGCGAGATTAGGGCAAATAGCGCCATCATGCAAGCAGGACAAGTAAGTTGGCAAGCGGCAGCATGGCAGCTGGAACGAAGGTATCCTGAGCGGTATGGAACGCACAAGCGTGAGATCAAGGAAATCGCAAAAGTGGCTGTGGAGCAAGGGAAGGAAATTGCGAGGCTGCAGGATGAGGTTTCCGAGTTAATTGCCAAGCTGAGAGCGTCACTCGGTAAGGGTTCTGATGAAAATAAGACGAAATGATCCTTGGCTAACGGAATCCATCGTTGTGCAGTTGATCCTGTAACAGAATGGTCAATATCCCTTCCATAATAGTGTCGAGTTTTTTTACGCTTGTGACAAATTGCAAGAGCGAGTCACTTCGTAACATTGCAATCACGTGTAGATATCCCAGGAAGCACATGGCTCCTCGCTATCACTGATCGATATGAAGCTCGTAAAGTTGCCCGCTTCCGAGTCACTTAAAATCATCTGTACTCAAAGTCAACGACGAGACCGGAAACCGGATCGCTGCTTTTGATACCGAGCGACAAAAGAGAGCCAGTTGCGAGCGTTTGGAGAGGGCCAAGCGTTTTGCTGTTTCCTTCAATGGTCTCCTTGGCGAAGCCTTTCTCAAACTGTTTCCTTCACGGTCTGATTCACGTTTCGTTGTCGTCTTCTTGGCGACGCCTTTCTCCTTGGCTGTCTAGTTCCTGCACGGAAGTATAGATTGGCTTCTCGATTTCGATAAGCGCCCGAGGAGAACGTTAGCGTGTTCACCCCGGGCTGTGCCTTGGGAGAATGAGCTCCCGTGGGCCAGCGTCATGATAAGCCAAACTGCCGTTGCCGACGACCGCGGACGCGCGTCTGCCTGCGCAAAGGCTGTGGACGCAAGTACCAACCGCGGCGTTGGAATCAGCATTACTGCCAGGATCCTGAATGCCTGCGGTTGGTGCGGCGTTGGCAGGCGGCGAAGCGGCAGGCCAAGCGGCGCCAGGATGAGGCCGCCAAATCAGAGCATGCCGAGGCCGAACGTGCGCGCCGTCAGCGTGCCACCTCTTCGCCACAAGCGCCAAATCCGCCTGAGATTGTGGCGGCGCGTGGTCACGCAGCAAAAATATTTTCGCCGACTCCCATGTGCGACCGGCCGGGTTGCCATGAGCCGGTTGCGAAGTCGGGCCGCAGCCAGGCACTCTACTGCTGCCCCGCTTGCCGTCAGGCCGTTCGCCGGGTAGTGGATCGCGAACGCAAGTGGCAGTTCCGTGGCACTTTCCGCGGCCGGCGGGCACGCGAGCAGGAGTACCAGGCCGCCCGCGCGCGGCGCTGCCAACAGCAACCCGGCACCGCCAGCGCGACATCAGCATCGCCGGCGCCGACGTGACCAGGCTTACCGACCGCGCCGGTCCGCAGTCGATAGCCTCGCCCGGCAAACCGCCTAGCTTGGGACAGAGTGGTTCGATTCCGTTTTTGCTGCACAGGAGTCCCAAACATGAGCACGATCCAAAAACGCATTCTGGTTGCCGACCGCTTGCGGCGTCCACCAGCAACAGGCTGGTCCTGGGTGGATCGCCGTTTTCTGCGTGAACATGGCGATCATCTGTCGCGTGAAGCGATGCTGCTGTACTTTTTCCTCGCGGCGGTGGCCGACCGCCATGGCTTGTCGTTCTACAGCGATCACACGCTGACCAGCCGGCTGCGGCTATCGCCGCCAGCTCTGGAGACCGCTCGGCAGGAACTGCTGGACCGCGATCTGATCGCCTACGAGTTGCCGTTGGTTCAGGTGCTGGCGTTGTCGGCACCTGGGGTCAGGCGTTGCCCCGAACCGGGCCAAGGGCTGATGCTGCTCGGCGATGTGTTTCGGCAAGTGGCGGCCGCGGCAGCTTCTAGCAGTGGAAAATCTGACAGAACAACGTCTGACAGAGTAACATCTGACAGAACAACGTCTGACAGAGTAACATCTGACAGGAAATCTTCTGACAGTACATATTCTGACAGAGTAACGTCTGACAGAACAACTCCTGACCAAAGGAGGACCACGCCATGAAGGTTGCTTTGTGGGCCGAGATCCGCCGCCTCAGCGAGATCGAAAAACTCTCCGGCCATGTGATCGCGCGGCGACTGCACTGCTCGCGGCATACCGGCTGTCGTCAACCCACATGCACGCATCGCCTTCGATGGCAATCGCTATTCCGCGCCGCCGCAGTTCGTGCGTCGCCCCATCACCCTGCGCGCCAACCGCGATGAGCTGCGCTTGCTGCATGAAGGCCAAGTCGTGGCCTAACACGTCCGCAGTTATGAACGCGGCCAACTGCTCGTGCTGCCCGAACACCGCCTGGCAGCGCTGTCGCTGCGCCAGCCCCCGCATCAGCAGACGCTCACCCAGGAATTCGACGCCTGGGGACCGGAGGCACGCGAATTCCATCTGCAGTTGAACAAACGTCCGATCAAGACGGGCATCCATGTGCGTCGCTTGCTGAACCTGGCCCAACTCTACGGACGCACGGAAGTGCTGGCCGCCATCGCTCGCGCCTTGGAAGTTGCCACCTACGATGCCGCCTGTGTCGAGAATCTGCTGTTGGCGGAGCGGCGTCGCCGGCAACTCCCCACGCCGACACTCCCCACACCCAAACGCCGTGAACTGATCGACGACATCGAACTCGAACCCGCCGACCCCGCCTTTTACGACCGCTTTTGCGACCACACGACGGAGGATCCCCATGGCACGACCTGACCCTGTACCCACACAACTGGATCGCGATCTCGCCGAATTAAAGCTCCTGGAAATCGCCCAACACTACCGTGAAGTGCTGGACGACGCAGCGCGCAAAGGCAGTTCGATGTTGGAGGTGCTGGCCACGCTCATCGGCATGGAACAGACCGTCCGCCAGCAACGCGCCCTGGAGCGACGCTTGCGCCAGGCCCGACTCCCCAAGCAAAAGACCTTGGCCGACTACAACTTCAACTTCCCCAAACGCGTTCCCAAGACCGCCATCGTACGCCTGTTCGACTGCGACTTCATCCCACGCCACGGCTGCGCCGTCTTGATCGGCCCGACCGGAACGGGGAAGACACATTTATTGACGGCCTTGGGCTACACGGCCTGCGAGCGTGGCTACTCCGTGCGCTACACCCGCGTGGTTGACATGCTCAATTACCTGACCGCCGCTCAGATCAATGGCCTTTTGGCCAACGCCCTCAAGACTTACGTCCGTCCGCAAGTTCTCCTCCTTGATGAGCTGGGCTATCTGCCTATCGACAATCGCGGGGCCGACCTGTTGTTCCAGGTGGTTGCTGCCCGTTATGAATCCGGATCGATCGTCTTGACCACGAATCGAGCCTTCCGGGAATGGGGCACCCTCTTTGACGTGGACAACACACTGGCCACAGCCTTGATCGACCGGCTGATGCATCACGGGGAGGCACTCGTTATCAAAGGAGACAGCTATCGCATGAAAGACAAAGACAACCCTTCCGATCCACCCAGCGCCTGACGTTGGTTGGCGCCTCCAGCCATTGCTGGAGTCGTTCCCCGGCCCGTGAGCCTCCTGGCTTGAGCGCACGCGGAAGTCCAGCCCACTCATGATGAGCCCGCGTTACCAGCGCGGGCTCTTCGTGCGGCCGATCGGTGCGTTGCCGGATTGAAGTCCCCAGGCCCTGGTCCCCCGCTGCCGGCAGCTCCACGACGAGCTTCGTCCGAGCACCCGGGCCATCCTGCCGCGACTCTCGGCCATCCTACTCGCACCCTTCGGCGGTGGTCCCCATCCGCTCACGTTCCGCTCACCGACCTCGAACGACTCCCCAGCCGCTCCGCGCCACGCCGCGTCAAGCCACTACATCTGGCCTGCTGTTACTCCGCGCATTGACCCGCGTGCCGAGCTGCGCCACCCGTGCGCGCCAAGCCCGCCAACCCACTCCCGCTGCCACAACTGGCCCCGTCTTAGCGATCAAAACTGGCCCTCTTTTCTCGATCGGTATCACCC
>SYOC01000074.1 GCA_005804965.1 Pseudomonadota bacterium | reverse complement strand
GCCGGTGTAGTTGTGATAGTCCTTGTTGACCGAATTTTTGAACAGCTGATCCCCGTGGCTGCCGGTCGGCGGATTGACGCCGTTACGGCCAGAGCCCAACGGCAAGTGCCGCACGTATTCTTTGGTGCTGAAGCTTTCTTCAAAGCGGAACACCGCGCCCGTGTACTCGAAGTCGTTATAGGTCGACGTGAACCCAAAGACGTTGGTCCAGTTCCAGTGATAGTTGGCAGGGAAGCAATCGGTACGGGGGGCTCGCAACGCACCGTGCCGGCCGGGTTTGGCATCGCCATTGGCGAGCAAGGCCCCGTTCTTGCCGTAGCGCGCAGGATTGTTGTAACCGTTGAGGTCCGCGCCAATGAGGACTGTAGCGGTAGAGCCGCTGTTTTGTGAGGGATCGTTGCGGGCATGACTGCCGTGTCCTTTCCCACTCAAACATCGTCGCAACCCTTCCTCAAACGTCCCGGCGGGCGTACCTAATCTCATCGACTTCGCCGTGTCGGCGTCACCATAGACGGGGGCGGAGATCACGTCACTGAAATTGAACGTCGCACTCGGCCCCTGCGGGATGAAGGCATAGTTCAACGAGAAGTCGAAGCCGCCCACGCTACTACCGAAAACACGTCCGCCACCGGCCATCACTTTGTTATGCCACATGCCATTGAGTGCGCCTTTGTGCTTCCCAGCGTACAGTTGAGCAATGTAGCTGACGCGAGTGTTGGCGATATCAGGCGAGTCCGACGAGTTGTCGAAGTCCGGGGTGCCGCCGCGTGGATTCTGCGAACGGTTGATGAACGCCCAGGGATGACGGGAGGCGCTACGGCTCTTCCAGCTCGGATTCCACGGCACGAATACCCGCGACCCATCCTTGCGCCGGAACGAACACGCCTCCGCACTGTACCGCACCAGATTGTCACTGTCGTCCAAGCAGCCCTTAATGTGGAATGGAGCGCGGAACCCGGCACCATCGACGATCAAGTCGGAGTTGGGGCCACGAAAACCCGGGGTAAAGAACGGTTCGAAGAACACGTTCGAGAACATGGTCCCGACGTTACCGATGTTGTACAACCCTTTGAAGGCGAAAATCGGCGACCGGAATTCGTCGAATTTCTCCCCGACGGGACCGTTTTGGTCGATACGCAGCGGGTTAATCACGTCGATGGAGCGGTAGAGGTCCGCCTCACCCCACACGATCTGCTGATAACCGATACGCATCCCCATGTGCCCGCCCCCCACTTCGCCGAAATCTAAGTCAGCGAACAGATCGCGGAAGCCGTTCTCGGGGAACAGATAGCTTTTGCGTTCGTGGTTGTCGTAGCGCTTGGTGTAACTATCGCGCAGCGTCCACACCGGGTCGGCCCGGAAGCGATAGCGTGCATTGATGGTCGCGTTCTTAACCAGCGGTATTTCGTATTGGCCGAACGCTTTGCCGCTTTTGACGATGTTTTCATACACCAACCAGCCGAAAATCTCATTCCGCCATTGCACCCAGTTCATATTGTCGCCACCCGCCGAGTGGAACGTATTCCGGGTGCTGTACCACATCTGTAATTCGAGATCGCCAATACGGGTTGAGGCCGAGGCTGTCGTCCCCCAGGTGAGGAGGCCGAGAATTCCCAGGCAGGTGCCGAGAAGAGTTCGCTTCCAAAGCGAAGATACTGTACGTCGCATTATTCCCTCCCTAACATG
This sequence comes from Pseudomonadota bacterium, assembly GCA_005804965.1. Lineage (GTDB taxonomy): Bacteria > Desulfobacterota > Binatia > Bin18 > Bin18 > SYOC01. The sequence continues at coordinate 2,531 of SYOC01000074.1, read as the reverse complement.
CAAGGATTTTTCCCTGCGGATTGCCCTTTTTGCGATTTGCTTCCTTAACTGATCGTCATGTGTCGTCATCGAATGTCGTTCGGTGCTCTTCTTCTCCTTTCTCGTTGCTATGCAGTTCTAGCTGTTGAAGATTGGCTGGCGGGGATTGTCTCTGATCGTGAGGCGAGAGGAGCACGTAGGACTAGCTCGTTTGTTCCCTCATCCGAACAAGGATGCAAGCCTCAGACCATCAGCCTCCCTCTTCAACCGAATAACGAGCCAATGCGCACCGCGCCTTATAGCGGAAAAGAATTATTTGCGCAAGTTTTTCACTTGCCCTAATGAAAAAAACTTTACGCAGGATTTTTACGGCGGAGGTGTGTTGGCCACGTGGCCAATTCAATCGTGGGGAGTGGGAAAAAGCAGGAGTTTTCGCCTGCTGGCGGGTTCAACTGAATGCGAAAGCGCAGTTCTTTTTTCTTAAGACTGAGAGGCTGGAGACTGTTCGGGGGCTTTATAAATGCCTGCTTCTTTCAGCAGACGCGCTAAGTCTTCAAGCGTGGCAGAACCTGATTCCTGGGCATCAAACAAGTCGGTGTTCGATTTGGCGAGCTGAATGTAGTCTTTCTTCTCTATTGCAGCGACGATCTCGGCCAACAAAAGTGCGTGCGTGCGCCACGCTTCAATATATTCCTTATGAACGTTGATCAACGGCTGGGTGAGTGGGTGATAACTCTCCAGCTCTCGCACATATTGCTGCGACGCTTCTACCGCAGGTTTCAAGGTCTCCAGCACAAAATCGTCATGAACGAACTGGTCTTGCCGTACCTTCGTGATGGCAGTTTTAATCGGCTTTTCCAACGTCGCCCAGACCCGTACCTTTTCTACATATTGCTGGAGGTCTTCTTTGATATTAACTGTTTTGGAATGGCAGCCAGGCTGAAGCAGAATGGCCAAACATAGACTCGTAAGGAGGAGAATCTTCGTCGGACGACGTGCATTGTGCATGGTTCTTCGCCGTAACAATTAATTGTTGCTGAAACCTGCGGTAGTAAAGATCAGCTCAACCGAGTAGCGCACACTAGAGCCAAGGAGGGCAACTTGTGGAGAAACATCCTTGCGGACATAGACGGCTGACGCTGTTGGGTTCGGGTTGCCGAGCGCGATGGTGGCCAGAGGCTTGCTGTCTGAACCTTTGAGTTCGAGTGTGGCATAAGGCTGCGCAAGCCCGTACGAGGTAAAATCCGTCACAGCTTGCTCGACAATTTGTACGTCTTTCTCCAAGGTGAGGTTTTCCAGCAGGCTGACGATGGCAGAAGAAGTTACCGGTGTTCCGGGAGGAGTGACGATTTCCCAGCTCTCGCCTTTGCGCCGACATTGGATGACCGCACTGGCACGTCGGAGCGTGATCTCGTGAACATCGTTATTTGCGATAGGGAGGAAGCGATTGCGGGCAACTGGCCGATTCCCCCGCACTGGTTGATCGGGGTTTGGCCGCCACTCAAACGCCCAATAATACCCACCCAATATCAGACTGAGTGCGTAATAGACCGCAATCCGCCGCCACGTCATCCGCGTTGCCTCCGCCAGATAAAGGTGCCGATGCCAATCAGTAAGAAAATGCCAGGCAGGGTGACCGTGCTGATCCAAAACACGCGACTGCCTTGTTCTGCACTCAAAAAGAGCTGGTTGACGCCAGTCACTTGCTTCTCTGGGCGCGCCGCCATCTGAGAGACATCTTCGGCGAGCCAATTCACCGCGTTAATAAACAGATCTTTATTCCCGCCTTGCTCGACGAGGCTATTGTTGGCAAAGTCAGCGTCCCCGAACACAACGATGCGTCCGAGCTTCTCGCCATTGTGGATGGTGACTTCGCCAGCCACAGGAATAGGACCAGTGATGTCACGGCTCTCCACGTAGCTGGCCATCCCATCTTTCCCAACATTTGCCTCAGCCGTACCAAACCCTTGTCCGGTTGTCGCCAGAATGGGGCGAGCCGTAATGTTCTTTGCCCGTTCCTCACGAACTTCCACAACCCGCGCAAGGGAGAAGATCGGCGGTGCATTGAGCGAATTAATCATGGGATGGCGCTGCGAGGTTGGGGAGGTGCGGAATGTGACGATTTCCCCGGAGTACAAGCGATTTTTCGGCTCAACCGCGACGAAGGAAGGCAAGCGGACGTTATATTTTTCGAGAAACGGGACGAGCGTAGGCGATGTCGTGGTGTCGAGCAGCATGAGCAACGCCCCACCGCGCTGAAGGTAGGCTTCTATCGCTTGGGTTTCGACGTCAAGCAACGCTGCCTTGGGATTCAGAAACACGACGACGGCGGCATCCTCTGGAACGGCTCCAGCAGTAGCAAGCGACAGCGGCTTAGCGGAATACAGTTCGTCAGAAAGCGATCCCCGTAACTTGGAGTAACCAGCTTGTGGATGGGCTTCTGCGATATTGCCTTCCCCATGGCCAGTCAGGAAGTAGATGCTTTTCTCTCCGGTACGGGAGACTTGTAACAGAGCAGCAATGACGCCGTTCTCGCCAGAGTTGAGCAACGT
>SYOC01000073.1 GCA_005804965.1 Pseudomonadota bacterium | reverse complement strand
TCACCACGTTCGTGGTCGGTGTCTCAATTGCCAAGATGGCGATCCCGTTTGTTGGCTTTTGATTGTGGTCAGCGACTTCCAGCGTGGTTGCCCCACAGAAAGATCGCCAATCCCAGCCCGGCACAACCGCAGCCGCAGAGATACATAAGCGAGTAGCCGAAGTGAGTGGCGATGGCTCCCATGGCTACTCCGCCTACACCCATACCGAGGTCTAACCCCTGTCCAAAGGTGCTCATGCCGAGGCCGCGCCGTTCGGGTGCAAGCCGGTCGATAGTCAAGGCACTTAACCCTGGTTGCGCGAGACCAACCCCAAGCCCGTACAAAGCGACTCCCACGTAGAGCAGGGGAGGGGTTGTGGTCAAGGCGAACACAAAAAACCCTGCCATCACACAACTCAGACCAGGGATAATGACTGCCGCTCGTCCGCGCTGATCGCTCAACCGTGCACCAACCAGCCGAGTGCTGATCAACGCCAACGCATAGGTGGAATATAAGAACCCAGCATTCGCCATGCCTAAAGTGTGGGCGTGAAGCGGGAGGAAAGTGGTGTAGGAGGTGAACGTGAGATAGAGGCAAAATTGCACTGCTGTGGGGAAGAGGGCTTCACGTGCGTAGAGTGGGTGGCGTGTCCGTGTTGCCGCTGGCGTGTGTACTTCGCGCATCCCGCGACTCAATCCGCAGGCGCTCAAGGAAATACTCGCGGCCATGAGAAAGAGCAGCGCAAAATTCTCCGGCCACGCGGCGGCAGCTTCCCGCCCGGGCAGCAGTGTCACCAGCGAGGTTTCCAACGGATGCAAAGACTCGCTGCTCATGAGCCCGAGAGCGAGCGGGGGAATTGCACCCATGGCGAGTGAATTCACCAATCCCCAGTAACTGGCGGCTTCGCCGCGACGTGCTGGTGGGGCAATATCCGCTAAATAGGCTCCGGACGCGGTGGTGAAGCAACCGATGGCAATGCCGTAGATAATGCGGAGTGAGAATAAGAAGAACAGACTGAACGTCCACACGTGGAGCACGGCTGCACATGAGAACAGCGCCGCCGCCGCACTCATCATCGCGACGCGCCCGTGCTGGTCAACCCAACGCCCAGCAAGCGGTTTGATCGAGAACGCTACCAAACTGGAAACACCGATGAGTAGGCCAACATCGGACGCGCGACCGCCGAGATGGGTAATGAAAAATGGCAGCGTCGGAAAGAAAAAGAAGAAGCTGGAAAAATAGCTCAACGTCACCAGACACAGGAGGATGAAATCTCGCGTGAAGAGCGGAACCGGGCGGGTCGCGCTAGCAGTCGGAGAAGAGGCAGTGGGTTGCGTCATTAGGTCAGTGATGCAGCCTAACGAAAAATCTTTGCACCTGCTAGTCGTGGCAAATTGCTGAGCGCTATGCTCTAATCGCGACCTAAGGAGGGCATCATGGACCTGTTAACACTGAAAGATAAAACTGCAATCGTTGGTATCGGCCACACCGAATACTCGCGCGACTCTGGCCGTAGCGAGATGAGCTTGGCTGTTGAAGCGATTCGTAATGCGATCACCGACGCTGGCCTCAAGCCGAGTGATATCGACGGCATCGCTAAATATACGATGGACAATAACAGCGAAATTGACATTGCTGCGAACCTGGGCATTCCAGCGCTGCGCTTTTTTGGGGAAGTTGGTTACGGCGGTGGTGGTGGCCCGGTGGGTTCGGTACTGCTCGGGGCCATGGCGGTAGCCACAGGCATGGCGAACTGTGTTGTAGCTTTTCGGGCAATGAACGAGCGCTCCGGGCGTGGCACTCCGCGTTACGGACAGGCCTCTGGAAAGAAAACTGCCGGTGGGGCTTCTGCGTATCAGGAACCGTTCGGATTGTTCAGCCCCGCACAGATGGTGGCGCTGGCAGCACGGCGGCATATGCATCTCTATGGTACCAAGAGCGAACATTTCGGCGCTATCGCTGTGGCTTGCCGCACTCATGCACAGAACAATCCTAATGCCGTGATGCGCGGACGCCCGATCACGATTGAAGATCATCAAAGTTCACGGATGATCGCCGACCCGTTGCATTTGCTGGACTGTTGCCTAGAAACCGACGGCGGCGCGGCGGTCGTGATTACCTCGGCTGAACGTGCCCGTGACCTCAAGCATAAACCTGCATACATCATGGGAGGCGGGTTCGGTGCCGGACCTTGGAATATCCATCGCGTGGTGAAGAACATCGAGGCCCCAGAGACCGAATCCACCGCGATCGCCAAAGTGCTGTTCGACCGTGCTGGCGTCACGCACAAGGACATCGACGTGTGCTTTCTGTACGATCACTTTACGCCCCTGGTCCTGTTCGCCTTTGAGGAGCTGGGGTTCTGCAAACGCGGAGAAGGTGGGCCGTTCGTATCGGATGGGAAGTTGCTTCACGCTGGTGGATCACTTCCGTTTAACACCAGCGGCGGCAACCTATCTGAAGGCTACATTCACGGCATGGAGAATACTATCGAAGCCGTGCGCCAATTACGTGGACAGGCGATGAACCAAGTCAAAGATGCTGAAGTCACATTCATCGCTTCAGGCAACGGCGTGCCCAACACGGCGATGATTCTGCATGGCTAAACTCAAATGATGAACGCGGAACGATGAATGATGAACGGCAAACTAGGCGCGTCTTTCATTCATCGTTCATCACTCACCATTCAGCCTTATCCTCAATATCCCACTCGCCGCATCTGTTCATGGCTCATGCCGAAGTGGTGACCGACCTCGTGAATGACCACGCGGCGTACCAAGTCGCGGATGTCGCGTGGATGATGGCAGGCGCGCACGATGGGCTGGTAATAAATTTCGATCTTGTCAGGAAAATCCGTGAGCGGCGCAAACACCGAGCGCCACGGACGGGGAATACCACGATAGAGGCCGAATAGGTCGTTCGGGTTAGTCAGCCCTTTCTCTTTGAGCACTTCGACCGAAGGCTGGTCTTCGATTGTCACCGCGACATTATCCAGTTTTTCTGCGATTTCGGCTGGGAGGGTGTCCAGTGCCCGCACCACAAGGCGGGCGAACTCTTCCAGCGATGTCGTTTGGCGAAGGGAGCGAGTTGGATTGAGATGAGAGCACGGCGTCGTTGCACGGGGTTCTGGACGAGGCCGAAGGAATCTTCTGCGCCGAAAAAGTCGTTGTCTTGGCATACACATCCTCCCTTCATCTTGAGCCGTTGGCCACTCTAGCATACCTCACGAGGGAGACGAGCCGGGCTTTCTCCCTGTGGACGCTATCCTTCCGACGACGTGGCCGTTTCAGCTTCATATCCTCCACATCGCAACACCGGCAGGCGTGGATATTTCATGTACCTGTCGTCGTTTTCGGCACGGAGGCAATAGAAAAAGCGCGAGCCTTTGCTGCTGGTAATTGCCTTGGTGTGTCGGCAGGTACAACAGAGTCCGATCCGCAGTTGCTCTGGCGTTGCATCGTCCATGCAGCCTATCTATAAGAACCCGAATGGCAAGGGAAGCCTGGGGGAGAAGCGGAAGGAAAGATGACCATGACTCTGACGGCTGACGAAGTCAAACAACGGGCGCGAGAACTCGGTGCCGACGCGGTGGGCATCGCTAGTGCTGCCGTACTCAATGCCCATCCGCCCGATCCCAAATTCCCGCAAACTCCGGAACGCATCTCGCCGGAAATTCAGAGTGTCATCGCTATCGTCAAGCGCATTCCTGCTGGTGCCTTTCGTACCAAACGGCTAGAGTGCGTGCAGTACATGGACCAGTTGGTGCTGCGCGAGATGGATAAAGTCTGCATGCGTGTGGCGCAGTTTATCGAGGAAGAGGGCGGGGCGTATGCCTTTCCCCTAGCGTCGCAAGAAACTAAATGGGAGTTCAAGCGTGCCAGCTATGGCTATCTCTCCGGCCGGCATGTGGCGGTGGAGGCTGGATTGGGAACGCTAGGGTTAGAGGTGAATTTCCTGTCGCCGGAATTTGGTCCACGCTGCTACACTACGGCAGTGCTGACGACGGCTATGTTGGAACCGGACCAGAAGCTGACTCGCCAAGTCTGCATCGGCGAGGCGTGCAGCCGGTGCCTGCATTCCTGCCCTGCCAATGCGGTCTTGCAGTGGGGTATCGACAAGCGTGCCTGTTCGCAGTTCGCCCAGGAATTTGGCTACAGCGTGATGCTGGGGCAGTTACAAAAATTTGTGCAGGCAGCAGACGCTGAAACGCAAGTGAATATCCTCAAAACACCGAGTGCGTATGCAGTGTGGCAAGGGCTGCTGCGAGTCGTAGGCGCGTTTGGCGATTGTCCGCGCTGTTTGGAAGTGTGCCCTGTAGGTGATGACTACGTGCAATGGTTGGCCGACGAGCATCGTGAGATTCCAGAAAAGACGCCGGAGAAAGTAGCCATTGCCAAACAGATGCAAGTCGACCGCAAAGCTGGCAAAGACCTGCCCGGCCTGTCGCCGTGGAACATCCGCTGGGTGGGAGAAGAAGGCTACGTGCCGCCGAGGAAGCGTCCATAGGGAAACGATGCGCCGTACCCTTACCTTTCGCTGGAATGACGAAAACGATACGCCCGTCATTCCGGGCGAGCACCGCGAGACCCGGAATCCAGGAGTAAGGAAC
>SYOC01000072.1 GCA_005804965.1 Pseudomonadota bacterium | reverse complement strand
TACATCATCAGGATCAAACCCACCGCAATAGGCAGGTTGGTCGTCCCCACCTGAAACGTATTGATAAAGGTCTCCACACCGGGAACGAACCGTCCCAGCAACACGCCACTCCCCATGGCCAGGAAGATCCACAAAGTGAGAAAGCGATCAAGAAAAGAGAGTCGTTGAGGTTGAGTCATTTTTGCTTTCCTTTTCACGTCATCGGACGAGCGCTTCGCTGCGCCAACAAAATCGCGAGTGCGCCAAAAGCTGAGATCATTGCCAGCGTCCACAGCACCGGTTCGTATCCTCCTGCAAGGTCATGCCCCCAGGCAGCACCCACAGGTGCCAGCGCACCAGCACTCACGAGAAACAGCCCCAGCACACCATTGATGCTGGCATAGGCCGCCGGGCCGTAAAACTCAGCAATTAATGCCGCGCGCGCAGGGGTGATGGCACCGAATCCAATCCCAAACAAACCGACAAAACCGAAGACACCGATCTTGCCCGGCACGAACAAAAGAACGAGGAGAGACAGTGTCTGAAAGAGAAATAAGAGAGCGGTCAGCAGACTGCGGGGTAACACGTCACCCAAAGGGGTAAAGATCAGACGCCCGGGCAACGCCATCAAGCCGACCAGCCCCATCGCTGTGGAGGCAAAGCTTTCCTCGAAACCATGGTCGATCAGATACGACACCAAATGAACGTTAATCGCGAGCACGCCGATGATGTTCATGGTGAAGGCAGTAGTCAGCCACCAGAACGTCGCACTCCGGACAGCATCGTGCAGCGCGACACTGCGCTCAGGTTGGGTGGAGGAAGAAGCGAGGGAGTGTGAGCCGAGAGGTCGTTCTCCGTCGGGAAACAAGCCGAGGTCTTCCGGTCGGCGGCGCAACACCAGCGCATGCAGCGGAATCGTTCCCACGGCGAGAATGACGGCAAGGGTAAACAACGCGGATCGCCAGCCTTGGACGCGGATGAGCCATCCAGCAAGAGGAATATAAATCACGCTGGCGAACCCAGCGACAAAGGTAAGAACAGTGAGCGCCCGCCCGCGATACCGCACGAACCATTTCGCGATCACAGCAAAGGCCGGTTCGTACAACACCGCAGCCATCGTCACACCAATCCCCGCCCAGACAAGGTAGAAACCGGTGAGCGTTGTCACTGCACTCCAGGCTAACACAAGCAGCGTCGCAGCTATGGACCCGACGGTCATCAATACCCGTGCACCATAACGATCGATCCACCGCCCGAAGACCACACCGGAGATACCGGAGATCAGTAACGCGAGCGAGAAGGCACCGGCCATGGACGAACGAGACCATCCGAGTTCGCGTTGCATCGGCACCAAGAACACCGAGAAGGCATAGTAGAGCACGCCCCACGCCGTAGTCTCGGCGATCGAGAGCACGCCAACGAGAATCCAGCCATAGTACACACCTGAGAAAGGAGCCTGCACAGTGGGCCTTCTTATCCGTTCGAGGGAGGTGTCGCACCTCCCCCATCCCCGATCAGCAACAGCTCCGCTCCGCTGGTTTCTCACCACGCCCCTTGGTGTCGATTTGGAACAATGGAGCGCAACAGGCGCTCGCTCCCACCTCATCCTTCGGCGACTCCCCGGGTTGCCCTTGGCCAAGAAATTGGCGCAAGTGAGGGTCGGCAGCGGTTTCGGCGTCGACATCGGCCAAGAGCGTGTAAAACTCCCACGGCATGCCTTCGGTGTCGCGCACCCAGAATTTATCAGATTTGGCGTAGCAACAGGTCGTGCCTTTCTGTTCGAGCAGCGAGATCTCCTGATTTTTGACCCGCACCATCTCGGTGACGACCTCGCCGGAATCAGGGTAACGAATCCCTAAGTGACTGACCTTGCCAGGTTCGCCGCCCAGGGTGAGCGAGAAAATCACCGGCGGATCAGCGATCTCGAATTTCGCATAATCGGCTTTGACCTTCGCCGGTTCGAGGCCGAGCATTTTCTTGTAATGTTCGACTGCCGTCGGAATGTCTTTGACATAAATAGAAACGTGAAAGGTGTTGTGCGACATATTGGTTTCCTTTCGTAGTGGCGGTTTTGGACAGAGACAGAGAGTTTGACAGAGATAGAGAGCTGAGACGGAGAAGGACAGGTTAGTTCTCTAGCTCTTTTTCAATTCTCTTTCCATCAATGAATCTTGATGAGTCGAGGCAAAAAAAGAATCACTCACAACATGAGGACACCTCCTTGTTAAGCTTCTGACAGCACGCCGTCAGCGAGCACACGAATTGCGTCAGGTCTTCCACCACGGCTGGGTTCAGGTAGTAATACACCCAGCGCCCGTCGCGGCGGTCCTTCAAGATGCCAGCATCTTTCAACGTTTTGAGATGGAACGAGAGACGAGACTGCGCCGCATCCAACAGGTCGGTGAGATCGCACACGCACTTTTCCCCGTCGCTCAAACGGTCCACGATGCGCAGCCGTGTTTCATCCGAGAGCGCATGGAACCAACGCGCAACGCGTGGCACGAAGTCGTCATGTAACGGGAATACAGCTTTGCTCGTAGCAGATGTCATGCGCGAGAATATATCAATTTTTTTTGATATGTCAAGAATGAAGGGACAAGTCGCTACAATTGAGCACCTCGAACGACAAATCGTACAGCGCCTGTCAAAAAATTTATGGTCGCTGTATCGGCCCCTGTCTGAACATGTACAATCGCTTTGGAGGTGAACGATGCTGCGAACAGTCGAAGCGGAGATCGATGAACACGGCAAGGTACATTTGCTCGAGGCGATCCAACTTACAGAAGCACGCAAGGCTCTCGTGACGATTTTGGAGGATACTCCAACGGTGGGCGTCTCTGAAACCGCATTGCTCAGCGAACAGGTGCTTGCTCAGGATTGGGACCAGCCAGAGGAGAACGAGGCGTGGTCACACCTGCAACCCGAGCGGTAGTCTCCGTGCGCTTCCCTTTCTCGGATCTGTCGCAGACGAAACTACGTCCGGCTGTGATCCTGGCTGATGCGGGTCGAGACGATTGGATGCTATGCCAAGTGACGAGCAAACCATATGGTGCGCTCGCGCGATTATTCTCACAGGAAAGAGTTTCGCAACTGGTTCATTACGGGTGATCAGCTATGCCCGGCCAGGAAAACTTTTCCCCGCGAATCATGATCTGAGGATAGACCAAGTTGGCACTCTAAAAGAGGGATCGTTCAAGCAACTTATCGAAGCGATTGTGGCAGTTCTTCGTTCTGGTCTCACTTCTTGAAGATTGTGGGGAGATATGGTTGTCCAACCGGTGCCGTTGAGCAACGCGCTTTCGTCCACGACAGAACCCCAACGCTACTACGCGTTTGACGGTCTCCGCGCCGCCATGATGCTCTTCGGACTCGTGCTCCATTCCGCAATTGGGTACGTGACCTTTCCCACAGATCGCACTTGGCCTTTCAAGGATTCCCACCCCAGCGCTTTCTTTGACCTGCTGGTGATGTTCATTCACTCCTTCCGCATGCCGGTCTTTTTTGTCATCGCAGGATTCTTTGCCGCCTTCTTGTACACCACACGCGGAGCAGACTCCTTCTTTCGCAACCGAGTACAACGCATCGCTCTACCCCTGACATGCGCATGGATTATCCTGTTCCCACTGATCATCATTGCTTCCGGAATCGCACAAACGCGCAGCAGCGTAAAGATTCCCGTCAATCCGAATGACCTCACCCCCGGGCGGTTACTTAATCACCTCATGCATCTGTGGTTTCTCTATAATTTGCTCATTCTCTACGGCGTAACCTTACTGATGATGCCTCTCATCCAGCGGATTCCGCAAAATGTGCGGGCGTATATATTCAACGGCTTCAGTCGGATCGTGCCTACCATCTGGGGACCTGGGGTTTTTTCCCTGATCACGCTACTGACACTCTACCCGATGCAGGAATGGGCGCTCGATACCTCCGACTCGTTCCTTCCACCCCTGCGCATTCTTGCCGCCTACGGCGTGTTTTTCACCTTTGGCTCGTTGCTTTACCATCGGCGCATGCTTTTGCCGACTTTCGGCCAGCACGCCTGGGGAAATTTTGTTGTCGGGGTTCTGTTCTTTGGGCTCTACGTCTTGAGTGTGGGACGAGCATTTACTACGGGGCCGACCGTCGGCATACATCTACTGGCAATGGTAAGCCTAGCGCTAGCGATGTGGTACCTCATCTATGGTTTTCTTGGGCTCTTTCTCCGCTATCTGGAGCAACCTCTTCCCCTCGCTCGTTACATGGCTGATGCCTCGTACTGGATGTATCTCGTGCATCTACCTTGCACGATCATACTCCCTGCTGTTCTGAGCAACCTATCTGTACCCGCGTTCGTGAAGTTCAGTGTGGTATTGGGATCCACAACGTTGCTTACCCTTGTGACGTACCATTACTGGGTACGGGCAACGCTCATTGGGCAAGTCCTAAACGGACGGCGATACCCACGAACGCGGCCTCACTCAAACTCACAGCACTCTATGCCACAAGGACCCACACCTACAGACGGAGGCGTGTGAATTGATGCTGATGTATTAGCATGGTTCAAAGCGCGAGGACCTGGGGACCAAACACACAGGAATGCAATCTTGCGCATCTTTTCTTTAAGGATGCTTCATTCTGAGGTACGAATCCGCAGCCCGACCGGGAGCGACTCGTCCAAGATGCGAGCTTGTTCGCGAGCTTCGAGGGTGACAACTTCGCGGACTTGCTGCGCCCAGCGTGTCCCCTGTGGCAGGGGAGCCAAGCGCTCAGCAATGCGCTGACGCAATTCGTCATCAAGATCGCGAGTACGATCTCCCGTGCAACGCGCGATTTGCACGATCACGAATCCAATAGTCTCCGGATTTTTCCACTCACTCCGCAGCAACCGTTCCAGCCAGACTGCTGCTGTGTCACGACGCACGACGCAATTCGCCGGGCCGTACATCAACCCGCGTGCTCCGAGACGCGAGAGCGCCCAGGCTTCTCGATCGGAGGCTTTCTGCTTTTCTACGAGACGCATCAATTCTTCGCCTAACTCCGCTTTGGCGTCAGACGCTAACCGCTCGCAACTACCCATGACTTGCCACATCTCGCGAATCTCTTGCGGCCCAACCTTCGAGCGTCCGGCTTTGATTTTATTTTTTAGCTTCGCCAACAGCCAAGGCGCGATGTCGGTGTATAGCACGTGCTGCTGCTGGCGACTCAATCCCCCGGCCACACGTTTCCATAAGTTCCACCACTCCGCGCGACATTGCACAGCGTTGCCATGCAACGGCCCACGTGGGTACAGCTTCCATAATTGCTGGAGCCGCCACTCGTCGCTTGGATGCCCGAAGCCGGGACGCAGACAGAAACCCAACAAATTGAGCCAACGCGCCTCGTGCTCGGGGCTGCGTTCCCTCCCTTTCTGTTGCTCCCATAGTGCATCCCACAGACGACGGATGCCGCTCAACGGCCAGTTGTCCTTATTGGTGCCCAGTGTCTGTTCCAACTGCCGTGTGAGATGCTGTGGAGTAACGGAATCACCAGAAACAGTCGGAGGCGAACCGAACACCGCAGCAAGCTGTTGCAGTGCCTCGGCCAGCACGGACTCGTCGAGCACGTGCTCTTCGCTGACCGTGGTCGGTGCTACTGCGGCGACGACAGTGCTCTCGCCACGCAACTGAAATTGCAAACGCCAGCGATGACTCGTCTGCCGAGCTTCGCACCACAGCTCTAAAGTCCCGACTTCAGTGAATTTGGCCGACACCTGCACAGGAATGGCGGCAGCTCCAGTCTTTTTGCCAAAGCGTAGGACAGTCCGAATCGCTGGCAGCACAGCGAGCTGTTCCACAGGGAGGGAAACAAGAGCACCGGCCGCGTCAGTGGTCCGCGTGCTTGAGGCATACAGAGGAAAGCTGACCGGTTGATTGGCCAGCACGGCAAATTCAGGCTCAGACAAGTGGACTTCCTCGCCTTCCTCCATACCGTGTCGGACAAGGCACAGGGCTGAAACAGTGGGCATATCGCTCGGCTTCTGCGACTCCGAACCAAGGCCGATGTAGTAGGCCCGTGCACTCCCTCCACCAATGCGCACGCCCTGGCCACGCCTCACGAGACCATAGTAAGCCGCACCATGAGCAACCGCCAAATCGAGGCTCGTATTGGTTAAGATCGCAGGCCGCCACTCGGAGCCTTGCTCGTCGGCAAACCAACTCGATAGTACGGTCACGATCCGCTCGCGAATCGCCAGCGGCGTCAAGGCACCGCCGTTAAACAGGATGGCATCCGGTTTGACCATCTGCCCGGCAGCCTCGGTGGCATGTTGGCGCAGAAACGAAGCTATATGGCGGGGAATCTCTGGTTCTGTGGCATAGGGCAGCCCAAACTCTTGCAACCCAATGCGCGTGCTCTGACGCGGTACAGCGTCGGTAGCAACGTGCGGGAAGAAGCCGTCGAGTACAACGCGCTCAAGTTCTTCTCGCGTCAGTGTCGTATTCAACGTCCCACCAACAATCGCACTCCCACGCCCAGCCAAAGTAAGGGTCGCGCTCGTGCGATTCGCATCAGCAAAGAGGTCTTCTTTGGCGACCCGACACAAGTGCGTCAGCGTCTGCCAGCGCTGGGTGTCGAGCCGTCCACCATGCACAAGCCGCGTCTCGGCCAACCGCGCCAGGGCGAGATCCATATTATCGCCGCCGAGCAAGAGATGATCGCCTACAGCAACACGTTCAAGCTGCAGCTGCGACTTGCCGGTCGTCACAGTCACAAGACTCAAGTCCGTGGTACCACCGCCGATATCACACACCAGGATCACACTGCCGGCGCGGAGCTGCGTTTGCCAAGAATCAGGATGCGCAGCCAGCCAAGCGTACAACGCAGCTTGCGGCTCTTCCAATAAAGTCACGTGTGGCAAGCCGGCACGCTCGGCCGCTTGCACCGTCAGTTCGCGGGCGACTTCGTCGAACGAGGCTGGCACGGTGAGCATGATCTGCTGGGCCTCCAGCGCGGCGGCTTTGCCCATCCGGTGGTTCCAGGCTTCACGAATGTGCGAGAGGTAACGAGCTGAGGCCTCGACCGGTGAGATCTTCGCTAGGTCGTCGGCACTCCCCCACGGAAGAATGGCGGCATGACGATCCACATCAGGGTGACACAACCATGACTTCGCCGAAGACACCAAGCGTCCAGGCACTCGTGCGCCTTGCACGCGGGCAAAGTGCCCAACGGCATAGCGGATCTCGCGATCCCAAGGCAGCGCCACACTTCCTGCTGGCAATTCATGCGTGCCGGGCAAATAAAGAAACGAGGGCAGCGTAGGCTGAGCCGCCACCGTCGCCTCACCGACTAATTGCTGAAGTGGGAAATGCTGCACGACGCCGGGACGTGTCGTGTCAACATAGGCCACAGCGCAGTTAGTCGTGCCGAGGTCGATGCCGATGAGATATCGCGAGCCGGTCATAGAAAAGAGTCTGCGCACTGAGTCGGCGTGGGGCGTCACTCATCGCCGGCGGTACGCACATTGAATTCGAGCTTCCAGCGATGGGTTTCATCGCGCGACACCGCCCACAGTTCGAGGGTGCCAACTTCAGTGACATGGGTTTGCAACCGCACCGGAATGGTCACCCCTTCTTGGCCGACCCAAGACAGTGTCGTTTCCAGCGGTGTCAACTCTTCAATGTCATCCTCGGGCTCCTCGATTAATTGCCCGAGATGATCCTCACGCCGCGTCGTCGAGCCCAGGAAGCGAAATTCTACCGGCTCGCCGACGACGAGGCCGAACTCTTGCCCGGGAATATCGCTCTCTGTCCCTTCCTCCAAACCGAAGGGCACGACGCATAGAGCTTTCAGCGGCGCCGGTACGCCGGGAACCGCCGGCATCGAGGTTTCAATGCCAATGTAATACGAACGAGCAGCACCGCCACGAATACGCACGCCTTTGCCGCGCCGCGCGAGGCCGTAGTACACCGACCCCAGGGCAACGGCGTGGTCAAGGTTCGTGCCTTCCAACGGACGCAATTCCTCGCCGCCTTCTTGTCCGACCCAATCGTTCAGCACTTCAATGACGCGCTGGCGCAGCCAGCCAGCTTTCATCACGCCGCCATTGAACAGCACAGCAGTAGGATGGGCGAAGGATTGCTCGGCGCGATCAGCCGAGCGTTGCCGAGTGAGGAATTTTGCAAGATGGCGCGTCACTCCCGGGTCGGCAGCATACGGTAGCCCCATCTCTTGAAAGCCGACCCGGCGTGCAGATTTGGGCAGATCGTTTGCCGCACAACGCGGAAAGAATCCCTCAATCAACGTCGCCTCGATCTCGCTGTAGGTCAGCTCGGTGCGAATCGTCCCGCCAACGACGCCGCTGCCGCGACCGAGAATCGAGAGCGCCTGTTTTTTTGGTCCATCGGGTTGCAGCAGGGTCTCTTTTGCCGCACGACAGTTCTGGCTGAGTCCGCGCATTTGCCAAGTATCGAGTTTGGTCCCTTTGGCGCTGAGTCGTTGCTGCACAGCATACGCAAGTGCGAGATCCATGTTGTCACCGCCAAGCAGGATGTGTTCCCCGACGGCAACTCGCTGTAATGCCAGTTCTCCGCCTTCGTCGGAAACAGCAATGAGAGAAAAGTCTGTCGTCCCACCGCCGATATCACACACCAGGATCACGTCCCCGACCTTTACCTGCTTACGCCAGCGTTCACCAGCACTGTGAATCCATGAATAAAACGCCGCCTGTGGTTCTTCCAATAAACGCAGAGAGGACAGCCCGGCACGTTCTGCCGCTTGGACGGTGAGTTCCCGCGCGGCGGCATCGAAGGAAGCCGGGACGGTCAGAAAAATCTCCTGCTTCTCTAACGCTTGTTCCGGGTCTCCCTTGGCAATTTGTGCATCCCAAGCCTGACGAATGTGCATGAGGTAATGAGAGGACACTTCGAGCGGCGACATTTTCTTCAGGTCATCGCTGCCACCCCAAGGCAGAATCGGTGCCACCCGGTCTACACCCACATGGCAAAGCCACGATTTCGCCGACGAGATCAAGCGGCCTGGTACTTCCGCACCGCGCACCCGAGCCAGGGTACCGATGGCAATTGCATTGTCCTCGGCCCAGGGTAACGTCAGACTGCCAGCAGGAAATTCGCTGCTCGTCGGCAAATAGAGAAACGAAGGCAACATATCCCGTGCCTCGACATCGCCAGGGGCAACCAACTGCGGGATCGGCAAGAGTTGAATCGTAGGCGGTTCAAGACCGAGTGAGGACACATCAGCATAGGCCACAACGCAATTGGTCGTGCCCAGGTCGATACCGACAATGTAATGAGCAGTAGTCATGAGGCTTCAGAAATATCGAATGCATAGGGGTTAGGAGTTAAGATTTGCAGTTCTTAGCCAACCCCCAATCCCTATCTCCCGATCCCTAAAAAATTTCCACTTCCGCCGGGGCCACGATCTGCGGGTCCTGCCCGGCTGGTTGCGCCGGTAATTTCACTTTCGCGGCGCGCCAGCCAGGATGGCGGAGCGCTCCCCGAAATGGCGGCTCACCGGACACATTGCCAGTAAGGCGAATGGCCGACGGGTTGAAATCTTTGGGAACAACAACATCATCGCCTTCTGTACCGTTGAGCACAGGTTCGAGCGTCAGATGCTCGCCGAGCACTTGGCGGCACGACTCATGAATCGTCCGCACGGCAGCACCAATCTGAGCATCGTCATAAGGCTGGATATCTTCGCGCAGAAAATCGACGAGGCGGCCTTCGCGCTGCAACAGCGCCAGGAGCTGCACGGCGGCATCGGCTGTCGGCTTAGGTGGTGTTGGAGACGGCGTTGCTTTCTTAGCGACGGCGGGAGCCGGCTCAGCCTTCGCTTCTCGTACCGCTTCTCCTCCGGTTACGAGATTCGGCAAGATGACCAGCAAGAGCACGCCCATCACCAGCGGCGCTCCGGCGAAAGCGTAGAGATAATTCGTGCAACCTGACGGGCCAACGGCGTCAGTGCTCGCAGCACCCGCTGTGGCAATAAGACACGGACCAAAAGACGCCTGGGTAAACAGCACGTAGCTGCCCACTGCCGCCGCTCCAGCTAAGAGCAAGATCAGTACATAGGCGAGCGGCTTGAGGGTTGGTTTCGCCATATTTAGATGCCTTCTGGACGTTTGACTGTCATGCCCAAGATGTTGTAGCCACCGTCAACATGCAGAATCTCTCCGGTCATGTTTGCCGCCATCGGACTACAGAGAAACAGCGCGGTTTTCCCAACATCATCAGCCGTCACTTCACGCTGCATCGGGGTACATTCCTTGAAATGCTCATGGATCAAGGCGAAGCCAGGAATGCTAGTGGCGGCTTTCGTAGAGATCGGGCCAGGGGAAAGCCCGTTCACCCGGATGCCGTGTGGGGCTAAATCATAAGCAAGGTTGATAATAATGTTTTCCAATGCGGCCTTGGCAACACTCATGAGCTTATAGCCAATCACAACGCGCTCTGCCGCCATGTAGGTCAAGGCTAACACGCATCCGCCACGGTCCCGCATCAGCGGCAGCACGCCGCGCGTCAGGGCAATTAGCGAATAAGCGCTCACATCCAAAGCCACGGCAAAGTCTCCACGCGCAGTCTCAATGAAGCGCCCTTGGAACGATTGCGGTGGGGCATAGGCCACAGAATGTACGAGAAAATCGAGGTGGCCAAAGGCCGTACCTACTTCATCCGCCATCTTGGTAATCGCATCATCCTGACTGACATCACACTCGACCAGCAAGGGATCGCGGAGTTGATCGAGGATGTTACCCATGAGACGCTTGACTGCTCGACGCTGAATAGAAATCGCCACACGTGCACCGGCGTCGTTCAGACGCTTGGCAATGGGCCACGCGATCGAATTTTCGTCGAGCACGCCGGTAATCAACGCGGTCTTGCCAGAGAAATCGAGGAGGGAAGAAACACTGCCTTGCGAATTACTCATACAGGAATCCTTACTGAAATTTCTCGCGATGCGGAAACGTACACAGCATGACGATATTGGCGACCACGACATTTAAGAACGCGAACCCAATGCGGTGAAACTCTTGATAGACCGTCACCCACACCGTGGTTGAAAGCAAAATATACCCCACCGTCATCATCGCAAACGCCCACCCCCAGGGCTGCAAGGTCCACAGTCCGTACGCAAGCCGCAAAGCGACGAGCAATTGCAGGCCGTGCATCATCTGGGCAGACCATCCGGTCACGCGCAGACCAAACACCGCACTTGCCGGCCCTTGGGTGTACTCGCGCTCGAAAGGTGACACAAGGTCCCAGGCCACCACAAAGACCGCATAAAAAAGAATCAGTACGACAAGGATGGTGATGCTAAGAGGACGAGCTGATTTTGCCATACACGTTTCGCATTACCGCCCGGTAAACTTCGGCTCTCGCTTCTCGGTAAACGCACGGATCGCTTCTTTATGGTCTTCGGTGACGAAGCAGTGTTTCTCCAACGCCAGCGACGTATCGAGGACGAGATTGGCGGTATCACGTAGGATTTTATTCACCGAGACCTTGGTCCAGCGAATGGCCTTAGTAGGACCGTTGGCCAAGCGAGTCGCCAGGGCCATGGCTTTTTCCATCAGTTGGTCTGCCGGCACGACATGGTTCACAAGGCCAATCCGTTCCGCTTCCTGGGCACTGATGATATCACCGGTCATGAGTAGCTCTTTGGCACGCGCAGCCCCAACCAACCACGGCCAGATGATCGCACCACCGTCGCCAGCGACCACGCCGACCCGCACGTGCGGATCGCCAATCTTGGCATTATCAGCAGCAAAGATCACATCGGAGAATAACGCTAGCGTCGCGCCGAGGCCGGTGGCTGGGCCGTAAACGGCGGCGATGATCGGCTGTTCGACCTCAAGCATGTCGATAATAATCTTCCGAGCTTCGGCAAACAGTGCATCAAGCTGCTCTGTCGTCATGTCTTGGAACCATTTGATGTCCCCGCCAGCACAGAACGCCCGCCCTTTCCCAGTCAGCACAACGGCCTCTGCCTCTTTGTCTTGGGCGATATCTGCGAAGATTTGCGAGATTTCGGTGTGCAGCGCCGCGTTAATCGCATTCAACGATTCCGGGCGGTTGAGAGCAACGACAAGCACCTTGTCCTTGCGTTCGACGCTCAGGTAGTGATAACGACTGTAATCCATACGCAGTCTCCTTTACTGGTGAATGAGCCGGTTGCATTATTCGCTAGCCAACACAAAGGATCAAGGGAAGCCATCATGCGCATCTATTTTTGCCGCCAAGGGTTGACCTATATTACCAACATTCTACAAAGCGAACTCCCAGACGACGAGATGCTGACCTGTACACCCGAACAGGTCGCCGACATCGCCCCAGACGCCGATGTCCTGATTCCTACCGTCTCGCGCATTGGCGAGGAAGCACTCCGTTCGCCACGTCTCAAACTGGTGCAACAATACGGTGCTGGACTAGACTCCGTCGATATCCCGGCGGCGTCGCGATACGGCATCCCCGTGGCAAACGTGCCTACAGCTGGCACTGGCAATGCCGAATCCTGTGCTGAGCTGTCGATCCTTTTTATGCTGACTCTGGCGCGCAAATATCCCCAGGCGCAGAACAATTTACAGCAGCGCAAACTCGGCGCACCGCTCGGGATGGCGCTGAAAGGTCGCACAGCGGCAATTATTGGGTTCGGTGGCATCGGCCAAGAACTGGCACGCCGACTCGCTGGACTCGAAATGCGCGTGCTGGCCGTCTCGCGCCGTGGTCCGAAAGAAGGCGAGGTCGCGGTCGATTTTCATGGACCGCAGGCGAGTTTACCCGACGTGCTCAAGCAAGCCGACTTCGTGATTGTCGCACCTCCGCTCAACGACGACACGCGCGGGTTGATTGGCCAAGCAGAATTCGCCTGTATGAAACCCACAGCCTTCATCATCAACATCGCTCGTGGCCCGGTGCTGGACTACAACGCCACGCTGGCCGCATTGAAGGAAGGCCGCATCGCTGGTGCTGGCCTCGATGTCTTCTGGTACGAGCCTTTTGATCCCAACGATCCGATCTTCTCGTACAACGTCATTGCGACACCGCACATCGGCGGTGCTACGGACCTTAGTCTCCAAGGCATCGCGAAAAAAGTGGCGGACAATATCAATCGCGTGCGACGTGGCGAGACACCGCTCAACTGCGCCAATGCTTCAGAACTAAGGAAATCGTCCTGAGTACTGAGTCCTGAGAGAACTCAGGACGATGTTCTTACTCAGCACTCGCTACTCATTACTCAGGACTGATTACTGCCGTTGCTCGATCGACGCATACGCTACGTCGTGCGTCCCAGTGTAGACTTGGTCAGGGCGGAAAATGCGGTTATTACGCAATTCTTCCACCCAGTGGGCCAACCACCCGGCGACACGAGCAATCGCAAAGATTGGCGTGAATTGGTCGATGTGGATGCCCAGTTTGTCGTACACCACGCCGGAGTAGAAATCGACGTTTGAAGCGATGCCTTTGGCACCGACATGTTCGTTGATGACCTGCTCTACTTCTTGCGCCACTTTGTACAGCGGATGTTCGCCTTTCGCATCGAAGAGGTGACGTGCTAATCCTTGCAAAGCCGTGGCCCGTGGATCTTTCACCTTGTATACGCGATGGCCGACGCCCATGATCTTCTCTTTGCGTTCAAGCTTGCCTTTGATGTAAGGGCGCACGTTTTCCACGGTTTTGATCTCGCGGAACATGCGCAAGGCTTGCTCGTTCGCCCCACCATGCAGCGGTCCGGTTAAGGCCCCAATCGCAGACGACACCATCGTGTACGGGTCGGCCAACGTCGAGCCGACGACGAGGCCACTGAACGTCGAGGCGTTCATGGTGTGTTCGGCATGCAACATCAGGCAGACATCGAGGATATGGACATCCAAGGGGTCTGGCTCTTCTCCGGTGAGCATCCACAAGAAATTTGCCGCATGCGCGAGGTCATCGCGCGGTCGCACTGGCTCGTCGCCATGTCGCATACGTTCGAACGCTGCCACGATAGTCGGCAGTTTGGCGATCAAGCGGATAATCGACCAGTAGTGCTGCTCCATGGTCAGAATGTTCGTGCCGGGAGGAACACCAGAAGCTTCAAGCTTAGCCGGATAAAACATCCCCAGCGCAGCCACTGCCGCTTGCAGGGCATCCATAGGATGGCCGTTTTCCGGCAAGCACTTCATTAAGTCGATGATCCGATACTTGACCCGCCGGTGCGTCCGCAGGTCGTGATCGAACTTGGCCATTTCCTCCCGGGTCGGCAGCTTCCCCCACAACAACAGATACGAGACTTCCTCGTATGAGCTTTTCTCTGCCAACACCTCGATGGGAATGCCCCGGTATTCGAGGATGCCTTTTTGCCCGTCAATGAAGCCAACTTCTGACTCCATGATAGGCACGCCTTCGAGTCCAGGAACGAGTTTCTCCATATATAACCTTTCTTTAGCCCGCTATGCGTGCCTTGAATTTTGCCTCCACCTTTTCGAGCGGACCTGTCATAAGGCGCCTACAGGAAAGGAAAGGCGGCAGTCAGTCTCTCTCACTTTTTTCGGAAATGCAAACAGACAAGGAGCCGGACCTAGCGAATAGGCCCGTCCAAGCTTTCGACAAATCGGGCTAGCCCATTTGTTTTTGGAACGTATCGAGATCGAAGTAATCACGCCACGCGGCAATCTTGCCATTGCGAATTTCGAACACGCCCGCAACCGGCAGGGAAATCGTCTTCGGCCCCATCACAAAAGTATCGACGCGTTCGTTCATGACCACATTACCGGCAGAGGTCGTGTGTTTAATGTCGAACGTCGCACTCGTGGCATTTTTCAGGAACGGCTCGACAAACCTGCGCAC
Source organism: Pseudomonadota bacterium (assembly GCA_005804965.1). GTDB lineage: Bacteria > Desulfobacterota > Binatia > Bin18 > Bin18 > SYOC01. The sequence continues at coordinate 2,303 of SYOC01000072.1, read as the reverse complement.
AGCGGCATGTCCAACCATCGGCTCCATAGGGATGTTGTGATAGAAACAGTCTTCAGCCAAATAGCTCAGCACTTCATCTGTGTTGAGACGGCTCCAGGATGTACAAAAATCCGTTACTAACTTTTCGTTTTCGGCGCTCATAAGCAGCCCCCCTTTCCTCTTGGATGCAAACTCGTCCGGCAGGCACAAGACTCAACCGGCCACCTCTACTTAGCCGAAATTCCCCCCCACTGGCAAGCATGGGATTGTATCGAGAAGGAGTCGCGCGGCCAGAGCCGTTGACTGCGCCTTGACCGTCCAACTCGTCTTCTCTACCTTGCCGCCATGGCGAACTTCTACGACCCCTTCTCTGCCCATCCCACGTCCGACCCACGCCCGCGCCGGCCGGATGTGAGCGAGATCCTTCCCACGCTTTTGGTCGGCGAGTATCCTCGCGTCGAGGATGTCGCGTGGCTCAGGGAAGAACTCCGGGTCTCGGCAATCTTCAGCTTGCAAGATGCCGAAGATTTGGCGGTCAAAGGACTCCAGCTTCCCGCGCTGATACACGAGTGCCGCAAGCAGCAGATCGAGTACCGGCGCACACCGGTCGCAGACTTTGACTGCGATAGCCTTGATACCGTCCTGCCGACAGCGCTACACACGCTGCACGATCTCGCCAACGATGGGCACCGCATCTTGTTGCATTGCAATGCCGGCTGCAACCGTGCCCCCACCCTCGCTATCGCCTATTTGCACGCTCATCAAGGTATGGCGCTCGTGGAAGCCCGCGATTTCGTCAGAGATCGGCGTCCCTGTGGCCCCTACATGGAAGTCTTGTACAAACACTTCGGGCGTCCGTCAGACGAATGACGCGAAGATCGAGTCTGCCATCAACAGCCCTTTGGATGTGAGCGCCAAGCGTCCGCCGTCCTCGCGAAGTAGCCCTTCTACTACAAAATCGCTGACGTGCGGAAATGCTTCGACTAATGGCACGCCAAACCGCTCGGAGAATGTAGCTAGCACGAATCCTTCAAGTTGGCGGAGGCGAAGGAAAAGGAACTCTCCACGTGCTTGCGCGTAGGTAAGCTGCTCTTGGCAATCCAGAGCGCTTCCTTCGGTCACAGCTTTGCGCATGTACGCCTGCGGCTTGCGCTCATTACTCCAACGCCGCCCCCACTCAGGCACCCGCGCATACGAATGCGCTCCGGCACCAAGTCCAAGGTAGTCTCCGCCCTGCCAGTAATTCGCATTGTGGCGGGAGGCAAACCCAGCACGGGCGAAGTTCGAGATTTCATAGTGTTGATAGCCCTGCACCTGCAAGGTCTCGCGAATGCACGAGAACATCTCGATCTCTTCCTCTTCCTCAATGGGGCGCAGCTTGCCCTGCTGCTTTCGCCGGAAAAATGGCGTCCCTTCTTCGTAAGTCAGATTGTAGAGGGAGACGTGCTCCGGCGCGGCAGCGCACGTTTGGTGTAAGTCGTCGGCGAGCAACGCAAGAGTTTGCCCCGGCACTCCGAAAATCAGATCCATAGTCAGGTTCGTAAACCCGGCCTCCCGCGCCCACGCCAGCACCCGTGGTCCGTCTTCCGCCGTGTGGAGCCGTCCGAGCGTTTTCAGCAGTTTTGCTTGAAACGACTGAACCCCGAAGCTGAGCCGGTTCACACCGACGGCACGAAAGCCAGCGAGGGTTTCCCGGGTGACACTCGCGGGGTCTGCTTCCAAGGTAATTTCAGCACTAGGCAGAACAGTGAAGCAGCCGCTGACCGCTTCAAGGACCTGGGCAATCGACGCTGGAGCGAACAACGACGGCGTTCCACCGCCAAAGTAAATCGTCGCCACGCTTTCGCCCTGCCATGGTTCGCGGTCGGCATAAAAACGCAGTTCCGCGCACAGCGCCTGCACGTAGTCCTTTTCTGGCCACGTTCTCACACCATAGGCGTTGAAGTCGCAATACGGGCATTTGACCAAGCAGTAAGGAATGTGGAGGTAGAGGGAAAACGGCATAGTAGATTTTGGCTATGAGCTATTGGCTTTTGGCTTCCGAGGCAGTGTTTTTCTGGCGAAGAGCTAAAAGCTAACGGCGAACAGCTATTTCCCATACTTGCGTAGCACCGCCACTACCACGCCGCGAATCTCCAAGTCTTTTTCTTTCACCAGGATTGGCTCCATGTGCGGATTCGCGGGCTGCAAACGCACCTTGCCGTTACGTTCGCGGTGGAATTTTTTCACCGTCGCCTCGCCCTGCACTAGCGCGACCACGGTCTGTCCGTTCTCAGCGCTGGCACGTCGCTCCACGACGATAAAGTCGCCATGCAAAATCCCTT
>SYOC01000071.1 GCA_005804965.1 Pseudomonadota bacterium | reverse complement strand
GGAAAACAGGGGCAAGGTCAGATTTGAGTAGTCGAGTCCAGACCAAGTACTGAAAGTAGCCAAGCTAACAATCCTCCTTTTCTGCCGAGGATCTTTACATAATTGTTCTCTTGATCGATTGGCTTTGTGTCAGCCCTCCAAGCTTTAATGACGAGCGCGGACATCTACCTCCCTCCCCCAAACGGTCAAAGAATCCTAAACCAACCCTAAGCCCCAAGTGCACTATACGAAAAGGCTACAGTACTTGTGGTCATTGGGACAGGAAAAACCAATACGATGGCGATGATCCCAGGTAGACGTTTGTCGCGGTCCGGCCCACTGATCTTTGGGCGGCCACTCCAATGAGACACTGAAAGCATCATCCGCCCGCAGTCGGCGCCTGGCAAGATGGGTCTCGGGTTGTTTGCGTTTCAGTCGGAAGCCGATATTTCGCGCGCCATGGAATACCTACAGGAATGCTACGGGGCACGCCGCGCCTGCCTGTACTCCCACGGCGCCACTGGTTTCCGATCAGCCCACAAGCCTCTACGAGCCGCTCTAGCCTCATTCTCAGCCTCTGCATACCCTCGGGCATCCGCCGCGTTCTGCTCCCGTTCGTAAGCCTTGTAGTGCCACGCCAAGCCCCGATCGATCTGGACTAACCCCACGTCGTGGCTGTCGGCGAAGACCTGCCCCACCAGCCGCCCGTACCGGTCCCGTTTGTGCCATTGAACGGTGACGTTTCGGCCAGCGACCATGGATGAGAGCGATTCTCGGGATTTAGTTCCGAAAGGCTGCCCCTTCTCGGGCGCGTCGATCCCCATCAACCGGATCGTGTGGTGAGCCTGTGCGGCGTCCAGAATCGTGATCGTGTCGCCGTCCGCAACCCGGATCACCTTCCCACCGAGTTCCTCCCCATGAGCAATCCCCAGCCAGAGGGCCAGGAACGCGGCCAGCCACACGATTACTTTAGCCCGTGGCATCACCAGGACACCCGGAGTTGCCGCACCTGTACCCACTCGATCGGTTTCGGAGAGCACCATGTCTTCTGCCAACGCGCCAGGATCGTTTCAGTCTACGCTTGCGGATATTGGGGGCGGGGTGCGGGGTGTGACGCAGCTGAATGATTGGCGCGTGCCGGCCTTGCTAGACGCGGTTTGTGGGCGGATGATTCTTCGACCGCGCCGCAGGGTTGCGACGGGCGAAGCGTGAGAACTGACGGGGAATTTGTGCGAGCAGCCTTGACTATCTTGCTATTACTGGCATCGGCCCTAGGGCAGTCTCAAAACGTCACCTCTGAACAGCGTTTTGCCCTGGTCATCGGAAACTCGACCTACAAGGAGTCCCCTCTCCGCAACCCCGCCAATGATGCGACTGATATGGCGCAGGCGCTTCGTGGCCTCGGATTTCGTGTCACTTTGCACACGAACGTCACGCACAAGCAGATGACGGATGCTGTCCGTCAGTTCGGACAAGACATTCGCAAGGGCGGCGTTGCCTTGTTTTACTTTGCCGGTCACGGAGTGCAGAGCAAGGGCCGCAACTACTTGGTTCCAGTGGGATCAACCATTGAATCCGAGGCCGATCTCGAGTTTGAGTCCACTGACGTCTATCGGATCCTGTCACAAATGGAAGAAGCAGGAACTCGGATTAATGTAGTCATTCTAGATGCCTGTCGAAACAATCCGTTTGCTCGGAAATTCCGCTCAGCCGCTCGCGGTCTCGCGCAACTCGAAGCTGCCAAAGGAACACTCTTGGCGTATGCCACAGCGCCGGGCGAAGTCGCGTTCGACGGCGAGGGGCGGAATGGCACCTATACTAAGCACCTCCTTGCCAGCTTACGCCAACCGGATACCGAGATCGAGCGGGTGTTCAAGCGGGTACGCCAAGCGGTGGTAAAGGAGACCGGCAACAAACAGGTACCTTGGGAATCGTCCTCTCTGATCGGCGATTTTTCTTTTCAATATGGCTCTTCGCCTCCGACTACGGCCAGCATACCAGCGGCTGCGGCATCAGGCACCATCGACTCATCTGCAAACGAGCGAGTCTTTTGGGAGTCGGTAAAGGATTCAAAGAATGCAGATGAAGTAAGAGCCTATCTCGAGAAATACCCCGAAGGTCTGTTCTCATCACTTGCGCGCGCGCGCCTGCGTTCGCTTGAATCAGTGCGAGTGGCAAAGGTTACGGCGGCATCGGCCCAACCATTGAGCAATACACCGTTGGATCTATTCTTACGATCACATATCGGTAAATGGTCAACCGTTTCCTGCTCGGATCCCACAGGTGCATTCATGGTCGCTGCCCGAGAGGGAGATGGGATAACGGTCAAGTACTACCAATCCGCAGATCACACACCGAGTAGCAGCCGCGTCTTGTTTGCTAGTGTGCGCTATCTCGGGCAAGTGGGCGAGATGCATCGATTCTCATATCGAACCGAACCGCTTGTCGGGAACCCTCAGAATCCACTCACCCTAGTGATCGATACAGACGGCTCCCGGAAGCGACAAACCTTTAGCTCAACGCAGCCGGACGGTACCGCACTTGTCGAGAACGGTGTGATCCTGAGCGCCGGTCGGGCGCCGAAACCCTTCTACAAGTGTACGGAAGATTGAGCATGCAGTCCGCCTTGAATAGGGTGGACGTTGTTTCGCTAGCAGCGTGTCAAGAGCGCAACTTGCGAAGGTAAGAGGGCTGGGCCAATTGCGATGACAGTCAAGACTGCCGCGACACTAGAGAAGCTCGTCAATGCCTATATCTATCGAGCGTTGCTCAGCCCCGACCACCTCAAGGAAGTTGCGGAGGGATTTGGTGGGCTGAACTTCCGGGTTCTACCGCCGGGAAAGGAGTGGCGAGCCGAGCTGGCACACGCCATTGCAACGAAAGTCCTTGGGCCTGGCTGGTACTACGAGGTCGTGGAGACGGGGAAGCCGGACTTGTCGACTGTGAAGATCTTCATTACCGGGCGGAGCTAGGGCGTTAGCGGGCCTATTGCATTGCGGCAATACTGACCGCTTCCGAAGCCGTCATTCAAGCGACGGGCGTCAGTATCATCTGCCCGTTTTGTGGATGGGTGTTTCGTTGTCAACTAACCTGTTTCGGATGACACGCAGTTACAAAGTCAATCAATTGTCGTTAGGTTTTGTACGGAGGACTTGTGGGCAATCTAATTGCGAAACACCGCTCGATCTGGGGCGATGATCCAAGCTCCTTGCTCCAGAGCTACACGGTCTATCCAGGTTTAACGGGAAAACTCGACAGACTCAAAGGGAGTACCCTAAATCGCGAGACCCTCTACGAGATCGTTCTTTGGAAACTGGGCCGCTTCCCTGAGGTCGAGGATTCGCTTATT
>SYOC01000070.1 GCA_005804965.1 Pseudomonadota bacterium | reverse complement strand
GGGTCTCGTCGATGTGTATGCCGCCGTGATTCCCGCGCTCAAGTTTCAGCCAGCGTTGCATGTGTTCTATGGTGAGTCGGTGCTGCCGATTAAAGACGGCGTGGCGAAATGGAAAGACGTACCTAAGGAAATGGGTGGTTCGGGCGAGCTTCTCCCGGACTAGGCTCCCATCTGCGAGACGCCTCACCGAGGCGTCTCCACACGGACTACCCCACCCCTTGGGAGTGACCCACACATGGCATCAACAACGACGAATCACGACGACGATATCCGCCGCGCCGCGCAACTTCTGCTATCCGCTCGCCACGTCATGGCGCTGACCGGCGCTGGCATTTCAGTGGAAAGCGGCATTCCACCCTTTCGCGGCCCGGGCGGTCTGTGGACCAAATACGGTGAGCCGCCGATGAACGGCTATCAAATCTTCCTGCAAAACCCGAAGAAGGCGTGGGAAGAGCGTTTGAACCCGACGGGTCCGAGCAAAATCATTTGGGACACCGTGGGTGCTGCCGAGCCTAATCCCGGCCATTACGCCTTTGCCGAGTTAGAGCACATGGGCATTCTCCAGTGCCTTATTACTCAAAACGTTGACAACTTGCACAAGCGTGCCGGCAGCCACAATCTCGTAGAGATTCACGGCAACTACACGCTGATTCGCTGCATCGACTGCAACTCCCGCTATCCTGGCTCCGAAGTACCGCTGCATAAATTGCCACCCGAATGTCCCCAATGCCAAGGCACGCTCAAGAGCGATACCGTCTCTTTCGGTGAACCCATCCCGCCCGACGCACTCGATGCCTGTTATAGCGGCACACAATTATGCGACTGTTTCATTGTCGCTGGCACTTCGGCCACGGTGTATCCAGCAGCCTCCTTTCCGCTTGCCGTCCAGCAAAAAGGCGGAATCCTCATTGAAGTCAACCTCTACGAGAGCGAGCTCACGCCACTCTGCAACGTAAGCTTGCGCGGCCCTTCTGCCGAAGTTATGCCGCAGCTCGTAGCGGCAATCAAGGAATTACGCCAATGAGACAATGGTTCTCGCTCTCGGCTATCGGACACGATCATCCGGGTTTCGTCGCCGATCTTGCCGAACTGATCTACGAGCACGATTGTAACCTGGAAGATTCGAGCATGACGATTCTCGGCGGCGAGTTTGCCGTGCTCTTGCTTTTGTCTGGCCAGGGCGACGAGCTCGAACGACGCCTCTCTGCCGCGTGTAAGCGTTTAGAGTGGGAAAGGCAGCTGACCGTGTTCATCCGCCCGCTGGAAGGTGAACCTGTCCCCTACGGAAACGGCAAGCGCTTTCGCGAGTACGAGCTGCAAGCGACCGGGGTGGATAAAGCTGGAATCGTGGCGCGGGTCGCGCGTTGTCTCGCCAACCATGGCGTCAACATCACGCAGATGGAAACCCATTCGCGGCCAGAGCCAGGGAGCGGCACGTCTATCTATACCATGCACCTGCACATGGCTATTCCCGAGCAACTCCCTATCGCCACTCTGCACGAGCAATTGGAACAGATTGCAGACGCCCTCCGCATTCATATTGATCTAGCGCCATTGGCAGGAAACAGGTAGAACTCTCACGCGGCACGGCCTACGCACTCAAATGTCCGTGCTACAGCTCATCATGCGCAGCTCGAAGGAGGAGTTATGAAATTCGGCTTTGTTGGTGTCGGCAACATGGGCAACCCCATGGCAATGAATCTGGTCAAAGCAGGTCATGCGTTACAGGTGTTCGATATTCGAAAAGAATCGGCAGCCAATCTGCTCGAAGCCGGGGCAACGTGGGCAGCCAGTCCCAAAGAAGCAGCCACCGGTGCGGAAGCGACGTTCCTCTCGCTGCCCATGCCGGCAGATGTTGAACGTGTCGTACTCGCCGACGATGGGGTCCTGGCTGGTACAAAAAGCGGTGGTGCCATTTTTGACATGAGCACCAACTCGCCGACCGTCGTGCGAGAGCTCTGCACAAAGGCCCAAGCCAAAGGCGTTGCCCTGCTTGATGCGCCAGTGAGTGGCGGAGTACGCGGCGCACGCAATGCCACCCTCGCGATCATGGTCGGCGGGGCCAAAGCTGAATACGACAAATATGAATCCGCCCTCAAAGCTATGGGAGCGAACGTCATCCACTGCGGAGATATCGGTGCCGGCAACGTCGTCAAGCTCGTCAATAACATGCTGGCCTTCATCCACATGATGGGAGCCGCTGAAGCCATGGTGCTAGGTGCCAAAGCTGGCGTTGATCCCAACATTATCTGGCAAGCCGTCAAAGCCAGCAGCGGCGGCAGTTTCGTGTGGGAATCCGGCACCCGTGCTATTCTGCGCGACAAACTCGCCCCGACGTTCACCATCGACTTGGCGAGCAAAGACATCGGACTAGCAGTCGATCTCGGCAAAGATTACGACGTACCGTTAAAAATGGGCTCTGCTGCGCAAGAGCTGATTAAATTCTACCAAGCCAACGGCTATGCCAAAGAAGACGTGTTGGCCACGGTGAAAGAGCTAGAAAAACAAACTGGCACTGTCGTGCGCGGGACGTGGAAGGAGTAGAAGCGAGTGCTGAGTGAAAAGTCCTGAGCGCCGAGCAGGACAGGGCCAATAGGCGACGACAAGCCTCGTGGCATTTTTCGACCTCAGGACTTATAATTCCCAACTCAGGACTCAAGCTATGATGCATAAAACCAATGACTTACATGTCGTCGCTACTTCTCCGCTCATCACTCCAACCGCGTTGAAACAAGCACTGCCCATGAGCGAGCGTGTAGCGGAACTCGTTGCTGCCACGCGGGACACCATCCGCGCCATCTTTCAGGCCGAGGACCCACGGGTGCTGGCCGTCGTCGGCCCGTGTTCCATCCATGATGTTGACGCTGCACGGAACTATTCCGAACGCT
>SYOC01000069.1 GCA_005804965.1 Pseudomonadota bacterium | reverse complement strand
TGGCGGGCTGCGCCGCGTGGGGTATAGCCGATCACTACCAGACGCCCTTGAAGTTGTCCGTAGCAGAGAATCCGGCGTTCCCCGTAGTCCTTCCGTGTGTCTTCAATTTCGATGGTGATACCTTCGAACACCAGTCTTGCGTCTTCAAAGTCCAAGCCCCGTTCTGCCAGAGTACGGTCACGCTTGGCCGGGTCGAAGGTGATACGCACGGGGAGACTGTAGCTACAGAAATGCTGTTGGACAAGCCTGAGGGCAGGAGTGCCTCATGATCGCATTCCTGCCGTTACGAGGTATGTCCTTGGGCGTTCAGGCAAATGTGGCTAGGCGTTTGGCGTATTGATCCAAGATCGGCAACACCTGATCGCGCCCTTCGGAGGGTACGGCAAAGACGACCCGTTCGACGCCGAGTGCTTGATACTGCCGGAGCGCAGCCTCATCATCCGACATCCCGAAGATCGAGACGGGGATCTCGCGGGGATTGCGGCCTGCCTGCTCAGCAAGGGCATGCAGCGTGCGCATGGCTTCCGCCAGTTCTTGGGGCGGGAGGGCCGCCGGAATCCAGCCGTCACAGTAGCGCACCACGCGCTGTAACCCTTGAGAGGAGAGCGTCCCCAACAAAATCGGCGGATGTGGTTTCTGCAGCGGCTTCGGATAGCTCCACATTGGATCAAAATTCACGAACTCGCCATGATACTCAGCGGCCTCTTCAGTCCAGATCACTTTCATGGCCTCAATGCGCTCGCGCAACACCTTCCAGCGTCGTTGAAACGGGGTACCGTGATGTTCCATCTCCTCAGCATTCCAACCGCCACCGATGCCAAAGAGCAAGCGCCCGTTGGAGAGCTGATCGACTGAGGCCACTTCCTTGGCCAAGACAATCGGATCGCGCTCAATGACCAGACAAATCCCACTGCCGATTTTGATAGTTCGAGTCGCTGCCGCTGCCGCCATGAGACTGACAAAGAGGTCGTGGGTATGCCAGTAGTCCCGAGGGAGATCCCCACCAATCGGCCACGGGCTGCGTCGGCTGACTGGGATGTGGGTATGCTCCGGAAACCAGACCGACTCAAAGCCACGTTCTTCGCAGGCTCGTGCCAGGTCATCTGGGCGGATAGCGTAATCAGTGGCAAACATCAAAACGCCGAATTTCATAAGTCCTCCTTAACCGTTGCTGAAGTGAGTGTTGCGCTTTCCTCGAAGACTCATATCCTGACTTGGCAGCTTGCTCAACTCTTTTGCGGCGGTGCGGTAGACGTGCCACCTCGTCCATCGGTATGAAAGGCGCTAGGGAGTCCGCTTGAACGAAAAAATTCGGGTGTCCTTGGAGGAGAATGCTATGCAAAAAAGAAAGATGCTCGTCGCCGGTGCGTCTGGGTTAGTGGGGTATGCTGCGGTGAAACATTTTGCGCAGCTCGAAGGCTGGGAGGTGATTGGCGTCTCGCGCCGCATTCCGGACGGTCTTGAACACGCGACGTTGGTGGCGGTGGACTTAACCGACGCCGCTCAATGCGCGGAAGTGTTCGGCCGGATGAACGATGTGACCCATGTCATTTATGCTGCGCTCTATGAGAAGCCCGGACTTGTGCAAGGTTGGTTCGAGCAGGATCAAATGCAGACCAACCTTGCGATGTTGAGAAATGTCATGGAGCCATTGGAAACGGCGGCACCCAATCTGCAACATGTCTCGCTCTTGCAAGGCACGAAAGCGTACGGCGTGCATATCGAACCGTTTCCTGTGCCAGCGCGCGAACGTTGGTCGCGTCATCCGCATGAGAATTTTTACTGGCTCCAGCAAGACTATTTGCGAGATCGACAACTCGGAAAATCTTGGAGCTGGACAGTCTGGCGGCCACAGCTTGTGCTAGGAGAATCGCTGGGGAGCCAGATGAATGTCATTCCCGCACTGGGGGTGTATGCCGCGTTGCGGCGAGAGGCTGGGTTGCCGCTGGCGTTTCCTGGTGGACCGCCCTTCGTTTTGGAGGCTATCGATACGGACCTGCATGCTCGCGCCTTCGAGTGGGCAGCGACGGCGGAAGCAGCGCGGAACGAAATTTTTAATATCACGAACGGGGATGTGTTCGTGTGGCAGAATGTCTGGCCGGCGATCGCCGATGCCTTTGGCATGGAAGTCGGCGCTCCCGAGCCGTGTTCCTTGGCTGAAGAGATATCGCAGCGCGAGGCCGAATGGGAAGCGATTGTGGAGAAGCATCAGCTGCGAGCACCCAAGAGCCTGCGCGAGTATGTCGGACAGTCGTTTATCTTGGCGGACTTCACTTTCGGGTTCGGTAGCAAAAACCCGTCTCCTCCGCCGATGCTGGTCAGCACGATCAAACTGCGTCAGGCCGGGTTCCCCGACTGTATGGATACGGAAGACTGTTTTCGCAAATGGATCAAGCGGTTTCAGGAGCGGCGATGGCTACCGTCTCGCGCTACCGTTGTGAGGGGTTAGTTCGGCTAGCAACGTTGGACTTAGGTCGAGAGCTAAGACACGAAACCCGAGTTGCGCGAGTGGAATGGACTGAAACCCGGAGCCGCAGCCGAGATCGAGCGCGACGCCGTTTCTGTGTGGGGAGATGCCCTGCGTCGCGAAGAATTGACGATTCTCCTCCGCTTTCTCCCCGAAGCCGCCAAACAGCCAGGAGTAATGGTCAGCGAGGATGTTTGCATAATGTTCGGTGACGCTGGGCATAATTCTTCCCTCCTACATTCCACCGACGGGAACGCCTTGCAATAACTCATACCTCATGAGAAGACTATTGGCGCATGCAGCTATCGAAAAGCGCTAGCCACGACTCCGCTCATTGAAGGTAGGCAGTTATGACCCAAATAAATGTTCATCAAGCAAAAACTCAGTTCTCGCAACTTCTCGAACGTGTAGAGGCGGGAGAAGAGATCGTGATCGCCAAAAGTGGGAAACCTTTTGCGAAGCTCGTTCCTTTTCGCGAGGCTGTGCGGCGGCCTGGACGCCTCAAAGGTAAGATCAAAATCGGTGGCGACTTTGATGCCCCGTTGCCTGACGAGCTCGCTGCGGTGTTTCAGGGAGAAGGGATGTGAACCGTCTGCTGTTAGACCCGCATGTTTTTTTATGGTGGCTTGCCGAGAGTCCGAAACTGCGGCGTGAGGCACGCGCTGCGATTGCCGATCCTACTGCACTGGTACACGTTAGTGCCGTTACCATTTGGGAAATCATGATTAAGGCGCGTCTCGGCAGGCTTGATCCGGGAACGGAACGGATTGACCAAGAAATTGCTGCCAACGGATTCTTGGAGCTGCCAGTTTCTGCTTACCATGCTCTGACAGCAGGAAAACTGGCTCCACATCATAACGATCCATTTGACCGGATGTTGATAGCGCAAGCGCAGGTCGAGAACTTAACTGTCGTCACCCATGATCGGCTTTTTTTCGATTATGGAGTGGATATTTTACGGACGTGACAAACCCAGAGCCAATACGCCTTGGTAATGGAGGTTCTAGTCTTTGCTACGCAAATGGTTGCTCCCATGAGTCGGTGAACGCCATCTCTTCGACCGAGCGACGCGAGATCGGCCCATGCCCACGAAACTGGGGATATCCGATAGGAATCGCGGCGGCGGTGGCCCAGGGTTGCGGAATCTTCAGGAGTTCTCGCACCTCAGGCTCGGCGATACACAGCAGGGTTGTGAGCGTGCATCCCAGTCCTTCAGCACGACAGGCAAGCAGGAAGTTCTGTACCGCCGGGTAAATCGACCCGCCGCCGACGACGGAGACACGATCCAGTTTGGCATCGGTTACTGCCAGCCCGTCAGGATGAAAACAAAAGATGCCGAGCACCGGGGCGTCGCCGAAGTGCTCGGTCAAATACAATCCAGAGCGGATCATCTTCTCGGTTTGTGCGCGTTCGCTCTCGGGCAGTGCGGCGAGTCGCCCCGAATAAGAACTGATGAATGGGGTGGCGACCCGCTGATACAGTTCACCCAGACGCCGCCTGCGTTCCTGGTCTTTGACCATAATCACGCGCCAAGCTTGACGATTGCCGCCGCTTGGTGCCCAGGTGGCAGCTTGGACGACACGTCGTAGCACGTCGTCTGGAATTGGGTCAGGCCGGAGCCGTCGTACCGCACGCAAGGTGCTCATCGCTTCATACAGGTCGATGGTCGCCATGATGATCCCCTCCTTTTGGATGGATTGCAGCGTGTTCCCGGGTGCGCCTAGTTGAACATCAACACCGTCCGTGTCACTTCCCCAGCCTCCATAGCGCGGAAGGCTTCGTTGATGTCTTCGAGCGGGCTGCGGCGGCTGATCATGTCGTCGAGGTTCAATCGTCCTTGCCGGTACAGTTCCAGATATTTTGGCATGTCGAGATGGAAACGATTGGAACCCATGTAGCAGCCTTGAATGCGCTTCTCGACAAAGAAGTGTCCGGCGTTCAGCTCGATTTTTTCGCCCGGGGCCATCGCGCCGACGATGGTGGCAAGGCCGCGCGGTGCCAGGGCGTAAAAACACTGTTCGGCGAGCTTTTTATTGCCGACCGCCTCGAACGAGAAATCGACCCCACCATTACTAATGC
>SYOC01000068.1 GCA_005804965.1 Pseudomonadota bacterium | reverse complement strand
GCCCACCAGCCCCAGCGGCTCGAGCCAGCTGCCGGGGTGAGGGACGGATTCTTCTTTCATGGGTTGCTCCTGTCGTCCGGACTCTCCGCATGCGCGGCGAAGCCTGGACGGGGAGGCAACACCGACGCTTTAGCAGCATTTTTGAATCGCCCTGCAAGTTGTCACTTAAATCGGCGATGGGTCAACGACCCGCCAAGAACTCTCAGGTCATGAAGTGCGCCCCCCTTGTGGGTTCAATCCCGCGTTGTGGGCTATCGCTGAGGTGTTCGCTGCACCGGTCTCTATCAGGAAACGGTCTACTGCATCCCTCAGTTCGATGACTCGCTCCCGCTCAATGCAGCACCGGGCCTTGACCCGCCTTTCTTTGGGGTTCTTCACGGTCAAGAGCTGAGTCTTGATGACCAGCTCGGTCAGCCAAGGCTGTGCCTCTATCCGCTTGACGGTGAGCGTTTCGATATAAGTGTCGGACGCAGACAAGATGCACTCGATCTCAGCGGGGATTGCGTCGGAAGTAGTCTCGATGACGGACATGGCGTTTCTCCTCTTTAGCCGCTTTGACGAATCGTCGGGGGCGGCAATCTGGAACAAATCCCCCAAGCCCTTTGAGGCGGGCCAGACCCAGGAACCTTAGCGCAGCAGGATCAATTGCGGTACGGCATCGGCACCGACCCAAACGATAGCATCCTGGTCAAAGTGGCGGCCCAGCTGTTTGGCGGCGTCGAGCCGCAAATCAAGCGCGAAGTAGCTCATTTCAGCGGGCCACTTACTGCGCTTTCCTTTTCCAGAACCCTCGATGACCTGGAGCCCTTGGTCGCGCAGCATTGCGGCCAGCTCGGCGTGCCCGCGGTCGTTGGCTTCGTCGGACTGAATTGCCCCGCGCGGGTTGTAGGCGGTCAGGAAGGCGCCGCATGCGACGCCGCTTGAAGTGAACAAGGCAGCCAGGGGCTCAGAGCGCACGCCGATGTTCAGGATGATGTCGTGCTCGGTATGGCCGAGCCCGTAGTCGGTGGCCAAGTAGGCCCGGACTTTATCGGGGTGGACCTGCGTCGTTTCAGACATGAAAAAAGCCCTCCAGAGAGTCTGTGGAGGGCCGACGCATCTCCCGGTTGGTTGCTCCGACTGGAGCCGCATCCGCTTTCGCGTCCACCTTGCCCGGGGGCAGGTTGGTAAGGCCGTCGGGCCTTGTCTTGATGCAGGTGAAATTATAACCGACTGGGCTCATCCGTCAAGGGGGGCCTCCGGGCTCATCCGGTGAGCCTGAACCCCCGCACAATATTTCAATCTTTCAACCGCAGATTGAAAATCTTGCACTATGCTGGCGTTTCCTACCATCCATCTGGCCAAGACCATGCCATCCAGCCCAGCTGACAACGCCATCATGACCATCGGGGAAGTCGCCGACTACCTCAAGGTTACCGAGCGAACCATCTACAGGCTGGCGGGAGCCAAGCAGATCCCGGCATTCAAGGTGGGGGGAAGTTGGCGCTTCTCGAAGGCGGATATTGATGGATGGATCAGGCAGCAGTCCTCAACTGCCGATCAGCCAGAAGCAAAAGCATAAGGAGACTAGGCACCATGGACGTCTTTCAGTTCCGCGAGCGCCTGATTGGCGACTACGAGTCGTTCACTCGTAGCTTTACCAAACCACAGGCTGCAGATATCAAGAGCTATTTGCAAAGCCGATACGACGAAGGCGTGTTCTGGCCCGCACCGTTAGTCCAGCTCAACCCAAGCTTTGTGAGTGGCGGTAGCGTTGAGCAACTGGTGGAGGAGCATCTGCTGCATAAGGAATGCGCGCGAATATTTAGAGCTGGAAAAACAGGAAGCGAATTCGGTGTTTCCCTGCGCCTGCATAAGCACCAAGAAGAAGCGATTCGCGCAGCTCAACGGGGCGAGAGCTATGTTCTGACAACAGGAACTGGTTCCGGTAAATCACTAAGCTACTTCATCCCAATCGTAGATCAGGTTCTTCGCGAACGCGCGGCGGGGGATATGCAACCCCGCGTCAGAGCCATCGTGATCTATCCAATGAACGCGCTAGCGAACAGCCAACGAGAAGAATTAACTCGTTTCCTGCAATGGGGCTACCCGACAGGCACGGAACCAGTCACTTTTGCTAGGTACACCGGCCAGGAAAGTAGTGAGGAACGAGACCGGATTGCCCGAAATCCACCCGATATCATTTTGACCAACTTCATGATGCTTGAGCTCATGATGACTCGGCAAGATGAGGTCGACAAGGCAATCGTACGAGCAGCACAAGGACTCAAATTTTTGGTCCTTGATGAGCTGCACACATATCGTGGTCGACAAGGCGCTGACGTAGCGCTGTTAGTACGCCGTGTGCGCGCTGCGCTGAATCCGCAGCTGCAATGTGTTGGCACTTCTGCAACGATGGCAACAGAAGGCACACCGGAGGAGCGAAACGCAGTAGTGGCCGGAGTCGCGACCAAGCTGTTTGGTACAACCGTCCCTACGGCGAACGTCATTACCGAAACTTTGCAGCGCGTGACACAGGAAGAAGAAGCTGCAGATCCAATAGACCTAAAGACTGCACTTCAAAACGAGATC
>SYOC01000067.1 GCA_005804965.1 Pseudomonadota bacterium | reverse complement strand
GAAACCCTCCCCACCCATCATCTCGGGTTCAAACTTCTCGCCTTCACCCTGATCAATCTCCGGGAGTTTTGTGGTACCTGAAACTTGCAACCAGTTCTATAGCAGACTGTCGTTCAGGGTCAGGTCGGCCGTGGAGTCACCGGCAGCGCCGGTGAGCACTGCGCCGCCAATCCCTGAAAGATTGAAGACGAACTCACTGCGACTCACCGTCACGGTGCTGTTGACCGGGGCCTCTGAGCCATAGTTGTAGGCGACGTTGGCCACGCCGCCGCCCAAGAAGCCGGTGTTGCCGACAATAAGGGTCTCTGAGATGGAGAGCGTGGGCGAGTTGGTGTTGTAACCGCCGAAGTTGGCGATGCCGCCGCCAAAGCCCTCGGCATGATTCCCCGCCACATAGCTATCGTCCAGCGTCAGCTTGCCAAAGGAAGCGATGCCACCACCGACGTCAGCGCGCCCACCCGTCACGCCGGTCTCGTGCAACGTCAGGTCGCCGTCTTTGCCCACGGCAAAGATGCGAAATTCGTCCAGGTCGCCGGGGTCGCGGCTGACCGTATTGAAATCCCCTTCGATGGTGATCGTGCTGGTGACGACCGGCAAGCCATTGGCCCCGCCGCCGTAGGTGGTGTTGTGTACGTCGGTGAGGAGAATGTTCGCCGTCAACTCGATGGTGTCGGCAGCGACAGTGGCGTTGGCGTCATCAATGGCGTCAATCAGTTCAGCGGCGGTGCCGGCAGTGAAGGTTGCCGCCTGTCCACCGGTGGGTGCCACGGCGAGCAGCAGCGCAGCCCCCGCCAACGAGCAGGCCCACTGGCGTTGCAATTGCCGCCGGGCTTCGCGGGGCAATGCGCGGAGTTGTCGATAGAGGTCGGCGAAGCGGGCGAATCCCGCTTGTCCCTGTGCGCGTAGTCGTTGCCACGCCCACGCCATGCCGTTGCGTTGCCACGGCCAGATGCGTTTCTGCATTGCTGTGCTCCTTTGCCCTGAAGATACCTGACAACCTCCCATAGGAAAAAGGAGAAGTCTAGATGTTCGCTTGACGACACCCCCCGCGATGGTCTATGGCGGTTGGACCTAAGGAGGGTTGCCGTGAAGCTACAGGGAAAAGTCGCTCTAATTACCGGCACAAGCCCGAACATCGGCGGCGGCATCGCCGAAGGGCTGGCAGAGGAAGGTGCAAAGGTCGTCTGCGTTGATATCACGCCGGACAATGCCCATCAGTGTGCTGAAGCGATCAATCAACGTGGCGGTCAGGCCATCGGCGCGGTGTGCGACGTGACCGATGAAGCCCAAGTACAAGCCACCGTGGCCCGTGCCAGCGAAGCCTTCGGCGGCGTCGATCTTCTGGTCAACAGCGCCGTCATTTTCATCCAAAAAGGTGTGCTCGACATGTCGTTGGCGGAGTGGACGCGACAAACGTCCATCATTCTGACCGGGACGTTTCTTTTCACGAAATACGTCGCGCAGTTAATGATCGCGCAACAACGTCCCGGCAATATCATCAACATCATTTCCACTGCTGGGCATCAGGGCCAGCCGCGGAACGTCGGTTACTGCACCGGCAAGAGCGGACTGCTGAATTTTACCCGTTCGGTAGCGATGGAGCTGGTAGACTACGGCATCCGGGTGAATAGCCTGACCCCGACGGCGACCGATCCGCAGGAGAGCTTCGAGCGAGCCGAGCGCTGGGGACGAGGGCCGAGTGACCAGCGCATCGCGCAAATGTTCGAGCCGTTCCGCAAAGGTGCGCCCATGCACAAACTGCCGAGTCCCAAGCATTACGCCAAAGCCATTGCGTTCCTGGCGTCGGAGGAAGCCGAGATGATTACCGGCATGGATTTGCGTGTGGACGCTGGGACCATCGCGCGTTATTGGGCCTGGAATCCGAGTGAGTAACGAGCCACGAGTCACGAGCCACGAAAGGAAGAAGTTATGGACACGACTTCTCTCGAAGGGTTAGTCATCGACAACCAGCATGATGGTCTGTTCCGGGTGAATCGCCAAGCGTTTACCAGCCAGGAGATTCTGGAGTTGGAGCATCGGCGCGTGTTTTAGCACTGCTGGATCTACGCCGGGCATGCCTCCGAGGTGGCGCAGCCGGGTGACTTCCGTGCGCGACGGGTGGCAGGGCGTCCGGTGATTCTCGTGCGTAGCGATGATGGACAGGTGCGGGTGCTGCTCAATACCTGCACGCATCGCGGTGCGCTCGTCTGTCGGACACAGTCGGGCAACGCGCGTTCCTTTCAGTGCGCCTATCATGCCTGGACGTTCAACTCTCGCGGCGAGCTGGTTGGCGTACCGGGGGAAGACGCCTACAGCCTGTCGTTCGACCGTAAAGACTTCGCCCTAGCGCAGCCGCGTGTCGACAGCTATCGCGGG
Source organism: Pseudomonadota bacterium (assembly GCA_005804965.1). GTDB lineage: Bacteria > Desulfobacterota > Binatia > Bin18 > Bin18 > SYOC01. Next base: position 4,072 of record SYOC01000067.1, on the reverse strand, counting down.
TTCGTGTTCGTCAACTTCACTCCTGAGGGAGAGAGTTTGTCGGACTATCTCGCGGGGGCTAAAGAGTTCTTGGATCTCGTCTGTGATCAGTCCGAGGTTGGCATGGAAGTCGTCCCAGGTGCGCAGCTCTACAGCATGCGTGCCAACTGGAAGCTGTTGGTCGAGAACAGTTTCGACGGGTATCACGGCTTGCCAACGCACCAGCGCTACTTCCAATTTTTGGTCGAAACCGGCGGTTTGGACATGACCGAACGTTTGCCTGGACGAGCTTTGGCCTTGGGCAATGGGCATGCGGTGATTGAGTATGAGCCGCCGTGGGGGCGATTAGTAGCGCAGTGGAACCCGGTGTTCGGCGAGACCAAGAAAGCTGAGATCGAAACGGTTTACGCCAAGCTCGAAGCCAAATTTGGTGCGGAGTGGGCACGGCGGGTGTCGCGCACAAGTCGCAATCTGCTCATCTTCCCCAATCTCATCATTAACGACCTTATGGCGGTGACGATCCGCACGTTCTTCCCGGTCTCGCCGGACTACATGGAAGTCAGCGCTTGGGCCTTAGAGCCGCAGGACGAAAGCGCGGAGGACCGGGCGATTCGGCTCGACAACTTCCTGACCTTCCTCGGGCCGGGTGGTTTTGCGACGCCGGACGATGTGGAGATGCTGGAGTCGTGCCAGAAAGGGTTCGCCAACCGCGAAGTGATGTGGTCGGATATTTCGCGCGGCATGAACCGTGCCGAGCCGGTGCCCACCGATGAGTTACAGATGCGTGCCTTTTGGCGGCGGTGGCATGATCTGCTGACCTTGCGTCCGACCAAGGCCGAAGCGCAACGGGCGGCGTAGTTGCGGCGGACAAGGAACCCAGAAGATAGGAGTCAGAATCCAGAAGGATAACGACCCCATTCTGACTTCTGAATTCTCTTCTCCAGGAGATCTTATGCTCTCGACTGAAAAGTCCGCTGCCCTCCGCCACGAAGTCGAAACCTTCCTCTACGACGAAGCCGCACTGCTCGATGAGTGGCGGCTGGAGGAGTGGCTCGGCTTACTGACCGAAGATGCGTCGTATCATATCCCGGCGACCGATACCCCGGATGGTGACCCGCGAACGTCGCTCTTCATTATTGCCGACGACATCCTGCGGATTCGCTCGCGGGTGAAACAACTGCTCGGGCGTTTCGCGCATGCAGAGACCCCGCACTCGCGCACCCGCCGTCTCGTGGGCAACGTTCGTGTGCGCAGCGTGGAAGGTGATGTCATTCGTGCCACGGCGAACTTTGCTGTCTACCGCACTCGTATGGAGCAGCTCGACACCTATGTCGGTCGCTACGAGTATGTCCTCGTGCGGCAAGCCGATGGTGGACTCAAGATTCGTGAACGGCGGGCGATTCTCGATCTGGACTCTCTACGCCCACAGGGCAAGGTGAGTATCATCTTATGAGCAGTGGGAGGAATGTGGTGAATACCGAGCCGGTACTGGCGATTGACATGCACAATCATCTCATCGCGCCCGAAGTCGCGGATTTCCTCGCGCGGGAAGGGGACAAGTACGCGACCCAATTCGTCGAGCAGGATGGGCAGCGGTTTTTCGTGATTCAGGGGACGGCACGGCGGCCTTACCACGACAGAATGGCGCGGCCTGAAGCCCGACTGCCTGACATGGATGCTGCGAGCATCGGCATGCAGGCGGTCTCGTGCGTACCGTTCCTGATGTACCCAGAAGTCGCGCCGGATTTGGGCCTAGCCATTGCCCAGGTGAACAATGACGCTTTAGCCGCCATTGGCCGACGCTTACCTGAGCGCTTCGCGCCGTTGGCCTCCGTGCCGCTGCAAGATCCTCCAGCGGCAGCACGCGAACTCGAACGCGCGGCCAAACTCGGGTTGCGCGGGGTAGAGATTCCTCCGCGTATTTACGAGCAAGGGCTTGATGAGCCGCAGTTCGAGGTATTTTGGGAAGCGGCAGAGGCGTTGCAGATGGTGGTGTGTATCCACCCGTTTGAAGCGGCGCCACGCGGCATGCTGGCCCGGTACGGTTTAGGCATTCTCGCTGGCAACTTGTTCGACACCGGATTAGCTGCGGCAGTCCTGATCTATGGCGGCGTGTTAGAGCGCCATCCGCAGTTGCGGGTGGTGTTGTACCACGCAGGCGGTGCGCTCCCTAGCATGCTTGGTCGCCTCGATATGGGCTACGAGCGCATTCCGGACTGTCGCTCGGCCATTCCACGCCCGCCGTCGAGTTACGTCAATCAATTTTGCTTCGACACCTTGGCCTTCAATCCGGCGATGGTCCGGTATTTGGTCGAGACCTACGGGGCGAACCATTTGGTGATCGGTACAGATTACCCTTTGCCAGCGGGAACACAGCGCCCGATGGAAGAGATTTGCGCTTTGCATCTGTCTGCTGACGCCGAATTCGCCATCTTACGCGGCACCGCGAGCCATTTGCTTCGCTATGATTGACTTGGTTTCCTTCCCCCTTTATCTTCCCTCGGTAGTTTCGACATGGTTGCCTCATTATTTGTCCGCAACAGGTCCAGCGATTTGGAGGTGTTTGTGAAGTGGGTGCTTTCTCTTGTTTTCTTAGCGACGACGTTGACGGCACACAACGCCAACAGCGCAGTGTTGCAGCAAATCTCCTGTCCCGGTGGAGTCGGCTGTACGGGGCCTGACTACATCGTGCCAGCAGGGCAAACCGTGCAAGGGCTGTTCCTGCGCCTTGATGGCCAAGTGAAAGTTGAGGCCGGTGCGATCTTTCGCGATTCGCAGGTCTTCTGTAATGACGGAGCTGCGCGGCATGGTGTAGTCCTCGATGGCGTCAATAACGCCAAACTGATTAACCTCGATGTGGCTGGCTTCTGCGGACGCAGTGGACTCGCTGGGATTTACATCGGCCATGGCGACGGCAATGAAATTTGGGAATCGCGGGTGCGACAATCACAAGGCTATGGCGTCCATGTGGATCACGCTACCAACACGCGGGTGATGGGGGTGTTCATTTTTTCTGCGAAACTCGATCAACTGTTCGTCACGCATTCGACGGATACGGAAGTGACGGCTGCGCTTGTCTACAATTCGGTGACCCCTGGCCGCGCCGGTATCAAATTTGATGCGGCTTCGACAGGTGCCTTGGCCCGTTCTCGTTCACGTTTCGATCTTGGCGAGATGGAAGTTCCGTCGCTGGCCTCGGTGGGGATGACCGCCTCAGTCTGCCGCAGAGCGCTCGGCGAAGCCAAGTGTAAACCTGGGCGGCACGGAGCGATTGCCAATCACTGGACGGTCTGTCCAGTGCGTAGTGAAAGACGCGGCCGCGCCGTGCCTAGCTATCAGCGTGGGTTCTGCGACTTTCGCACGATTAACGACGCGCTGGCGTCGCCCAACGTTCAGCCCGGCGATACCATCGTCGCTGATGTGCCGATTCACCCTGGGTCGTGGCCGGCGATTGCCATCTCTAAAGCAAACATTACGCTGAAAAGCTCGACCTGTGGCGGCAATATGGGCGGAGCGCAAACAGGGGGGCGATGCAAGGGCGCTATGGGTACAACAACAAGGTCGAGAGTCTGACGGTGACGGCCCCTGGCGTAAAAGTCAGCGGCTTCAATATCCTTGGGGCAATTACTGTTCAGCCCGATACCTTCGTTGTGGAAATCCAAGGCCCTGTTTAATCTTGGTTCTGGACGGACGCGGGAGACCGCGTCCCAGCAGCATTTAGGTTCGCGACGGTAGACGCACCACACCTTTGGCGCGCACTGACAGTTCTCCATCTTGATTGACGGCAGTCTGTGTAATCTCCACGAGATGCTCGCCGTTTTCGTGGAAGACGCGCGTCACTTCTCCGTTGATATACAGCGTGTCGCCTACTGGATTGTGACGGCGAATCTCCGCTGAAAAGTGACGGAGGAAGCCGTCATCGCCCATCCAATTCGTCAGATGGTGCATCATCCATGAGGTGCGTTCCGGTCCGTAATCGTAGGCATCTGGCGTACCGACAAGCGCGGCGAGGTCGCTATCCCAATGGACGCGCTCGGGCACGTCGGGAATGCCGAAGCGGTCGGGAATCCCCAAGCCAGGATGCTTGCGTAGT
>SYOC01000066.1 GCA_005804965.1 Pseudomonadota bacterium | reverse complement strand
GTAGCATGGACCTCCAATGCGAGGCGGCAGGGAAAACGAAAGAAAGGCCGCCTCGCATTTTTTGATCGCTCTCAGCCGTGCAAGAACACAGGAAAGAGATCCTTGTACAGCCTATCAAAGTCGGCTATCGAAACAGCAAGAGAAGGCATTGCTTGTGTAGCGGAACACACGCTTTTTGTGAGGGGAGAACAACGTGAATCACACGCCCGCCTATAATCCGATTGACCCAAAGTATTGGGACGCTCACGACCTGCGCTCGGAGGTCGAGCGTGTCTTTAAGCTGTGTGCCGACTGTCGTCTGTGCAATAAATTCTGCGGCAGCTTTCCCAAGCTCTTCGATGCCATCGACAGCTACTGCACCGAAGAGCAATACGCCACGGTCGATACCGCCAAACTCAAGCCTGACGATGTCAAAACCGTTGTCGATCTGTGCTTTCAATGCAAACTCTGTGACATCAACTGCCCGTACACTCCTGGCAACCACGAGTGGGCTATCGACTTTCCCCGTTTGATTGCCCGCGCTAAAGCCCATGAGGTCAAGAAAAACGGCGTCCCGCTGGTCGATAAAATGCTCGGCAATCCGGACCTCGTCGGCAAACTTGGCTCATGGACCGCACCTATGGCCAATTGGGCAAACGAAAGCAAAATTCATCGAAAATTCCTGCAAGGTGTCATCGGCATCCACAAGGACAAGACTTTGCCGCCGTTCCACTGGAAGACCTTTGCCTCACGCTTTCGCTCCGCCAGGAAAAGCCCCGAAGGCGAACCGACGGCAAAGATTGCCTTCTTCTCCACGTGTTTCGTCAACTACAACGCCCCCGGTATCGGTATGGACACTTTGGAAGTCATGGCGCGGAACAACATTGATGTCGCCTTTGCCTACGAACAGTGTTGCGGCATGCCGCATTGGCACAACGGCGATATGGACGTGGCAACAGTAGCGGCAAAGAAAAATGTCGCTGCACTCACCCGTCACGTAGATGAAGGGCGCATCGTGGTCGCTACCAACCCGACGTGTTCGCAGATGCTCCGCGTCGAGTATCCACGGTTGCTCGGCACCGACGAGGCCAAAGCCGTGGCTGCCAAAACCATGGATACAACCGAATTCCTCGCTACGCTCGCCGCTCAAGGCAAGCTGAATCGCGACTTCAAAACCGGCGCAGGCAAGATTGCCTACCACATGCCCTGCCACCTGCGGGCACAGAATATCGGCTACAAAACTCGTGACGTACTTGCCCTCTTGCCCGACACGAAGGTCGAAGTCATCGAAGCCTGCTCCGGTCACGACGGCACCTGGGCGATGAAGAAAGAAAACTTTGAGGCGTCGCTCAAATGGGGCAGGAAAGCTTTTCGTGGCATCGACGATGCCGCACCGGATGTCACTTGTTCGGACTGTCCCCTCGCCGCGATTCAGATTCAACAGGGCACCGGGCGAAAGCCGCTCAATCCCATCGAGATCTTGGCGAAGAGTTATCGCGGAGAAGCGATTATTGGAGAAAATCCTAAGAAGAAATGACCAGGATAAGGCTCATCTGTTGACCTTGGCCGCTGGAGCCTAACTTCCGAATGCGCTACGTTGCCCTGGTTACGCAAATTCGGAGGGAGAGACAGCCATGACGTTACCAACACGTGTAAAAATCGTTGACCTGACAGCCCGCGACGGACTTGAAGGCTTCAAACATTTCGTGCCGGTCGAGTTTCGCGTCGAACTTATCGACCGGCTGACCGACGCGGGGTTCCCGTCTATCGAAGTGGGTGAGTTCGTGAGCCCAAAAGTGATTCCGGCCATGCAGGGCACGGACCAAGTCAACAAGCAAATTCGGCAGAAGCCTGGCGTGGAGTACAGCGCATTAGTGCCGAATATGCGCGGTTTTCAGGATGCGCTTGCGGCTGGGGTGCAGTACATCACGGTGTTCGCCAGCGCCACTGAAGCGTTCAGCCGTGCCAACATCAATTGCACGATTGAGGAAAGTTTCGCACGCTTCGAGCCGGTCATTGCTGCGGCTAAGCAGCACAACATGCAAGTGCGTGGCGCGGCCTCATGCGTTGTCGGCTGTCCTTATGAAGGCAACGTGGACCCGAAACAAGCAGCGCAAGTGGCGGCTCGCCTCTACCGCATGGGTTGCTACGAAATCGCGTTGGGCGACAGCATTGGCGTTGGTACACCGCGCTCGGTCAAGGCGTTGATCGAAGCATGCAACAATGCTGGCGTCCCGTCTTCGGCGTTAACCGCGCACTTCCATAACACTTGCGGCATGGCGCTGGCGAACTGTTACGCGGCGATGGAGATGGGCATTACGGTTTTGGAAAGTGCCTGCGGTGGACTCGGCGGCTGCCCCAATGCGCCGGGGGCCTCTGGCAATCTCGCTTCGGAAGAATTGGTCTACATGTTGAATGGCTTGGGCATCGACAGCGGCGTGGATCTCAACAAAGCCGTGGCCATCGGCCAGTGGGCCACCAGCGCGATGAACCATCGGCTCGACTCCAAAGTCAACGAGTCGATGAGCAACCCGAACATGACCTATTTTGCGAAAGTGGGCTATGGCGCACAGTTGGGAGCGTAGCACGCTGTCTCTCGGGATGGTGTTTGTCCTAGGCGGGAGCCTGCTGTTCTCGGCGTGCGCAAGCAAGCCGATGATGGCGACCGCAGCATTGCCACTCGCCGCGCGGCCCGTGCAGGCAAGCCTTCCCCCTCCCTCACCGATTGCCACAGAAGAAACGCCAACCACAGATCCCGACCTGCTCGAACTTGCTGGCGAGATTCCTTCTCAGCCGCGTGAGGTCTTTCGTCGCGGCTACCGCTTGTATCAAGCAAAGAAATACGCTGCCGCTCGTCCATTGCTGCAACGTGCGTTGGACGGCTATCCCGTGCTTGCAGATTACAGCCTCTATTACCTCGCCGCACTCAACCGCGACGACGGGCAAACGCCGGAAGCCAAGCAACTGTTTCAGCGGCTGTTGTCCAAACATCCAGACAGCATCTGGTCCAGCCGCGCGACACTCGAACTTGCCAAACTGGCGATGACTGAGCACGCCTGGGCACAAGCCGCCCAGTATGCCAAACAAACACGCGAGGCTAAGTCGGCGTTAGCCGGAGTCCGACAAGAGGCACTCTTGATCCTGGCACGCACGCAGGAGGAGGAAGGTCGCACCAACGAAGCCTACAACCTCTATCAAGAACTTCGTCGCGCTACGCCACGCTCGGCCTCTGGCCAAAGTGCCAAGGAGCATGTGCTACGACTCCGCTCGCAGTCGCCTGAACAGTTCGGTCTCGCCGACGACCACGCGTACCTTGAGGAATTGCAGTTGCTCAATAAAGAGGGCGAAAACGCCAAAGTCGATGAGCTGGCGCGACGCTTCCACAACCAATTTCCCACCAGTCCACTACGCACAGAAGTCTTGATGCTGCTCGCCAGCATCTACAAACAGCAAGGCCGCGTCGATGAAGCTGCTGCCGCCTGGAAGGAGATTGCCGAACGCCCCGGTGGCAGCGCACTTGCCCCAGTCGCTTTGTTCAACTGGGCAACGTTGCTATGGAACAAAGATCGGGACGAAGAAGCCAAGTCGATCTTCGAGCGGCTCTCGCAACAATTCCCGCGACACGAAAAAGCCGCTGACGCTTGGTATGCTATCGGCCGCATCTGGCAAGCCAAGAACGACGAGAGTCGCGCTGCTGCTGCCTATGATCGTGTAGCCGCGCTCTTTCCCGACACTGCGCTTGCTCGCGAAGGCCGTTGGCGACAAGGCTGGATGGCCTATCGCCACGGTGACTTTCCCCAAGCTGCACAGAAGTTCGCGGCACTAGCGAAGTCAGCGGCCAACACCTCTGACGGCGAAAGCGCTTTCTACTGGCAGGCCCGATCTTACGAACGCCAAGGTGACACAGAAAAGGCCACCGTCCAGTTTCGTGAGCTGCTGAACCGCTACCCCGACGGCTATTATGCGCTACTCGTCGAGAGACGACTCGGCATCACGCCATCGCCACTCAAGCCGGGACCAGAACGCACCGGCACGGCCCCCACATTTCCCCCGCAGCTCGACCGGCATTACCGTCGTAGCCAAGAACTCATCCTCCTCGATATGCCAGCGTTCGCCAAACGAGAGCTCGATATAGTGAGAGAGGGCGTACCGCGCGACACTGGCGGCTCACTCTTTCTCCTCTCCGAATATAGCCGCATGAACGGCCACGCCACAGCGCTCCGCTTCGCACAGGAGTTGTCCAAAGGTGGCGGGAGCTGGCTGCGTTATCTGTATCCGCAAGCCTACTGGTCGAAAATCAGAACCCAAGCACGAGCAAAAGGTATTGACCCATACTTGATCCTCGCCCTCATGCGGCAGGAGAGCTTGTTCGATCCTGAAGCGGTTTCTCCAGCGCAAGCCTACGGATTGATGCAACTGCTGCCGAAGACAGCGGCGCGAGTGACCCGCGTACCGTCAGTCGCACCGAGCGCGTTGATCGAGCCAGACTTTAATATCGACGCGGGAACAACCTACCTGCAACAACTGCTCAACATGTACGACGGCAACGCGACCATGGCCATCGCCGCCTACAACGCGGGCGAAGGTGCAGTCGATAAATGGCGCTCCCGTTATGCCGACTTGGCACCGGATGAATTTGTCGAAAGCATCACCTACCGCGAGACGCGCAATTACGTCAAGCTGGTGATGCGTAACTATCGGACCTATCGGCGGCTATATGGCCAATGGCAAGAAGTTAAGGAATAGCTGTCATTGCGAGGAGCATGAGCGACGAAGCAATCTCCAGCAAAAGCACAGATTGCTTCGCTCACGTTTTCAGTTCTGCGGCACGGTGAACTCATACACATTGCTGCACGCGAACGCGCTCGATTGATGCTCGATATCGAAGCGCGGGTGCGTACAGACAAAGGACATACCCCCGGCGAAGCCAGCGACGGCGATGTTGAGTACGCCGGTATTCGGGATGACGAAGCCACAGTTGTTCGCGGGTCTCGTGGTTTCGTCGCATGTCAGCAGGCAATCATACGCGCCGGCCGGCAGAGTCGGGTCTTTGACCTTGCCTTCGAGATTCCCCCGCCTGCCGATCGACACACCTCCTCGGCGAGTCTCGCTCGAACAGGAAATATCTGCCCGGAACGATCCGCCAGCGGAGCTAGGCGCAGCCGAGGCCAGGATCAATCCGCATGCAAAGCCAATAGACAATAGGCGTGTGTTCATTGCACGATTCCTCCTTCAGCAAAATTGCGAACACAGAGATGCAGAGACTGTACTCGGTTCGCCAGAAAATTGTCAAGGGAAAAGGCGAGACGCTCGCAGATATGAGGCGCGCCATCGGAAGAGACCAAAGCGCTATTGGCCAAGAATGATGCCCTAGGGCTGTAACCGCGCCAACAGCTTCCGTGGCAGCCCGCCAAATGCCCCGTTCGACATAATCAGCACGACGTCCCCGCCTTGGCAGCGCTCGGTGAGAAAGTCGCACATTTCGTCCGTGCCCTGCCCTGCGTGCGCATCCTTGCCCAGTGCCTGCAAATCGGCGGTCAGTTCAGCCGGGGAGAAGAGATCTTCGGCAGCCAGAGGATCTTGCGGCTTGGTGAATACTGGACCAATCACCACATGATCCGCCAACGCCAGCGCCGTTGTCAACGGTTTCTGAAAAATACGTCGCCGACAGGTATTAGAACGAGGCTCGAACACCGCCCATAATCGCCGCCCAGGATAGCGCAGCCGCGCGGCTTCAAGTGTCACGGTGACAGCAGTCGGGTGATGCGCGAAGTCATCGATAATCGTGATCCCCCGCTCTTCACCGATCAATTCCTGCCGCCGCTCCACACCGAGAAATGTCGCCAAGCCTGGAGCGATCTCCGCTGCAGTCAGACCAAGGTTAGAACACAGCGCCGTCACTCCCAAGGCATTGCGCACGTTCATACGCCCCATGAGCGGCGTAGAGAAATGACCAAGCTCTTTCCCGCGATGCACCACCGAGAACGCGAACCGCTGCCCGTCGTCAATCGCATTGACCACTTGCCAGTCGGCTTCGGGTGTGAAGCCAAACGTAGCAAACTGCTTTCCGGATTCGTGTGCAACCTCCAGCGCGGCGGGAAAATCGCTACAGACGAGTATCGGTGCGGCGGAGGGTACGATATCGAAGAGGCGACGAAATGCACTCTTGATATGATCCAGGTCGCGGTAAATATCGGCGTGGTCGAATTCCACGGCGTTGAGCACCACTGCCTGCGGACGATAGTGCAAG
>SYOC01000065.1 GCA_005804965.1 Pseudomonadota bacterium | reverse complement strand
GAGGGAGAAGCCGAAGGAAATGGCACCGCGACTCCAGCCGAACTCTTCCGCCAGCGGTTTGATGAAGATGCTGAAGGTGCCGGTGATGAGAATGGGACCGACGGCCATGGTGACGCAACACACCATGACCATCCACCAACCATAGAAAATGCCTGAGGGCGTACTCGTGTTCGTCATGGTGCCCTCATAGCGCAGTTGCGAGAGAAGAGCCAGAGGCGACACGGAAAGATTGAGTCATTGCGTGATTGCCTCATTGGGTCATCGGGTTATTGATAGAGGCAATATTTCAATGGCTCAATTCTTCAGCCCGGCCTTCTGTAACGCCGCCATCATCCGTTCACTATCGAACGTCTCTTTATATGGTGCTCTTTCCTTTATGAGGGTGAGGGAACTCTGTGGACTCAGTCGTAATACGGTCGCCAGCTCCGCTTCGGCTTCTGCCTGACGTCCCACCTCGGCGTACACTGCGGCTAGCAGCGAATGAGCAAACACGTACTCCGGGTTACGAGTGAGTGTTCGCTTGAGCATGACCTCCGCTTCCTCATGGTGATTGAGCAAGAAGTGGGAGTGACCAAGCAGGCTTGCATAGTAGGCCGCTCCTCCAGGATCGAGACGGAAGGCTTTTTCCACTAACAGACTGATTGCTTCCTCTGGCCGTCCGGCAAAATTCAAAATGGCGGCAAGCGAGGCGTAGCCGTAGGCAAAACTGGGATCAAGGGCAATAGCTTGCTGGGCTTCCGTCAGAGCTTGCTCGTGTTGCTTTTTCCACAAATACACATCGGCCAGAAAGGCATGGGCTGCGGGGAGGGAATTATCGAGCACGAGGAGGTGCTGAGCAATACTCATGGCTTTGTCCAGCACGCTAGGCGAGAGATCCCACGGCGCTATCCAATCCAGATAATAGGTTCTGCCCAGACCGAGATGAGCCGTGGTAAACTTGGGGTCGAGCGTCACGGCTTTCTCGAACAGCTGTCGCGCCTGCGCGTTTGCTGCTTGCGTGAAGCGAGAGTAGTATTCCCATCCACGCGCGGCGTTGTCATAGGCCTCAATATTATTGGTGGATTGACGCACGGACTGGTGCACTTCCTCGAATTTTACTGCCAGTGCGGTCGCGATGCTCTGCGTGATGTTGTCCTGAAGCGCAAAGATGTCCGCGAACGGTCGGTCATATCGTTCCGCCCAGAGATGGTATCCGCTCGTGGTGTCCACCAACTGTGCCGTGACGCGGAGGCGATCGCCGTCACGACGGATGCTACCTTCCAAAACATAGCGCACGCCTAGCTCCCGCCCCAAGTCGCTCGCTTTCATCGCTTTACCTTTGTACACATACACGGAGTTACGCGCCACAACAAACAGGCCAGACATGCGCGAGAGTCTGGTGATCAACTCCTCGGTCAGTCCATCAGCAAAATATTCTTGTTGAGGCTCATTACTAAGATTCACAAACGGCAAGACCGCGAGCGAGGGTTTACTAGAGACGAGAAGTGCGGTGTTCGGAGGAGCTGGGGCATGGAAGAGGAGAGGCCAGAAGGCCCATACTATTCCGATGATGAGTAGCAGCCCGAGAAGAAGGATACGCTGCCCTGGCCACGGGGGCTGAGCAAGAGCGACCGGTGCGGTGTTGAATTCCACTCGGTCGTTCCCTGGATTGGCTGGATTCGTTATCGCAGGGAGATCAATTGCGCGAGGCTTTTCACTCTCGCTGGGTAGAAGTTGAGAGGGAAGTGGAGGTTCGTCTTCGGACACGGTCACCGTGGCGATGAAGCGATAGCCGCGACCGTGCTGCGTACGGATAACATGCTGGCGGCCGCCGTCATCGTCGACGGCTTTGCGTGCCTTTGCCAGACAATGCGTGAGCGCGGCATCGCTAATCACTTGCCCGGGCCACACATGCTCGATCAACTCATCTTTCGTGACGACGCGGTCGCGCTGGCGAATGAGATAGGCAAGGACATCCAGTACCTTCGGCTCGAGCTTGAGCGGCTCGCCCAAACGGCGCAGCGTGTAGAGCCGTTCATCGAGCTCAAATGCGTCGAACTTGTAGATCATCCCCGCCAGTCCTGGCTTATCTATTCGGAGGAGTTGCCTCGCCGCCGATTCAGCGCCCTCCTTGTTGCAGCGCCTGTGGGGAATGGAGTGTCGGCGTATTCGTGGATACGGCTTCATTGAAGTACCACTCGGTCTGCCATGCCGTTGGCTTTTTGCGGCCTGACGGAGCATCGACCACCGTCGCGTGTACCTGCTGGAGATCGAGGAGCACCCAATTGGGAATAAACGGCTGCTCCTCGGTGTAGTTATACTTTGCCCCATCAAGCGGGGTGGTCGGGTACTCGGTATAGGGCTTCGTCGTGTAGAAGACGCAATGCACCAACCCTTTCCATAACTCACCACGTTGATTGTACAATTCAGAGATCACAGGAAAGAAGAAGTCTTGGTCGATGTACAACACCCGTTTGGAGTATGAGTAGAGATCCTGATAGCTGTTCGGTATCGCTTCAATAACCCACACTCGACGTTTTTCCCATGACACGCACGGCAGCGCTGCCAGTATGCCGTGGCTGCCATCCCGAGGAGCACACCAGGCAGACTGGTCTCCATATTTTCCCCCATGGACAACGGCGAAGACCTCTTTTTCTGCCAAGAGACGGAACTGCCAGTATCGGATATTGCCATTGAACCCGAGAAAAGAATCGATGTCGTAATCTGTGCCCAAGAGACTTCCCAATGTACTACCCCGGTCGTTCATGCTGAGGCGTCGGACGCGCCTGGTTTCAGGAAAGTACGCGTAGGTGTCGTCAGCTGTTGCCGAATCTAAGTAGCGAATATCCAAGACTGCAAGTCCCTTCAGCTCGTTTGGCAATAGATAAGGGCCAAACAGATTGGTGCGACGGATGGGCGGCGCGTGCATGATCGCTGGTCGAGGGTCCACATAGAGTCGTCCCGTCCACAGCAATTGTCGCCACGGGGCTTCATAGGTTCTTTCGACTTCTCCCCGATGATTGATGAGTTCTCCCAACAGATCCGTGCCCATGCTGTCCAGATTGTGCGGCCCTTGCGCATGGTTCCACATGACTCGGAATCCAGCCAGGGGATCGTTGATATCCACGGTGGGAAACGGACACCCGGCCACGTAGTCGTATAGCTCCTTGCCATCGGCGGCGAGCTTGACCTGTCCGGCGTACTTGGCGGTTGCCTCCTGATACGCCTGAGGCCATGCGACTTTTTTCGTAGCGATAATCGGCATCGGCATGCCGCGTTCGACCATCCACTGCGTCACTGGGGTCAGCAATTCCGCAGCCTGAGCCATATTCTTTTGCGTAAGGGTTTCCCCTGGCTGCATACCACCCAAGGCTCGACTAGGGAGGTACAGGGCGAGCACGATGGTCAGCAAGTAGAGACGCTGAGCGACATGATGCATGAAAGGCTCCTTCTTGCAGCTGCTGCAGCGGTTGTACGCGAGAACTACGTACGTCGAAAGTCTTTCCCGCCTTTCGTCAGCAAATCGTTACACTTCCTCAGCAAATCCCAGGAATTTCCTTGGCGTTTCGTCAAGCATGCTTGAGCGCTGCTCTGCTAAAAGCGCCGGGAATGCATGCCACTATTTCCTACAAGGAGGGAGTTTCTATGACGAAACCGCGCGTTTTTCCGGTGAGAAAATCTGCGGAAAAATTCTGCAAGACAAGGACATACGTTCCTCCACTGCCGCTACTTGCCCTGGCATGGGTATTGTGTTGGCCGACCGCTGCTCTGGCGGCGCGTGTCCATGCCCTATTTAGCGCGACCTCGGCCAGCGGCGGGCCGTTTCCCACTAATCTCTTCTCTGTCCCTGATGCGAGCCACAACACCGGCATCCGCGTCAATTATCCCAAGCCTGACTGCCAAGTCTTTGTTTCCGCTTGTGAGGGGATCGAGGTCCTCAATACGTTGGACGGGTTCAACCCACAGCCGCAACTCTATATTCCCTTCAGCGGGCCGATTGACGTAACGACCGTGTCCAGTGAGACGGTTTTTCTCATCAGCCTGGGGGATGCACTGCCAGGCGGCGATCCGGGTGGTAAAGTGATCGGCATCAACCAGATTGTCTGGGACGTCGAGACCAATGCTCTGGTGGCCGCGGCGGATGAATTTTTGGACCAGCACACTCGTTATGCTGTGATTGTCACCCGGGGCGTCAAAGATACCCACGGGAAGGCAATCACGCGGAGAGGGTTGGAAAGATTTCTGTCCCGGCCAGGACAAGATGCCGCGTCGAAGGCATATAACAAATCGATACGACAGGCGCTCACGACAGCAGCCCGTGTCACCTCGCTCTCCCGCAACGATATCGTCGCGGCGAGCGTCTTTACCACGCTGAGCACGACCGCCGTCCTGGAAAAGATCCGTGACCAAATCAAAGCCGCGACTCCGGCGCCAGCGGATTTTCTGCTTGGCTCTGACGGTGCCAGAACGGTCTTTCCCCTCAGCGAGGTGACCAGCATTACCATCACGCGACAGGTCGGCGCTGACCCGAACAACCCGGCATCCTTCGTTACCAGCACGGCTTCCCCATTTCTGGTTCCACTCTTACACTTGATTCCTGGCGCCGTGGGACAGATCGCGTTTGGCAAGTACCGCTCCCCAGATTACGAGACCGCCGGGAAATATATCCCAGATATCGGCACGAAGTCTGGCTCACCTCAGGTGCAAGGAGAGAACGACATCTTCTTTAATCTTTTTCTTCCCTCAGGATCACAACCTCCAGGTGGTTGGCCGGTGGCGATTTTCGGTCACGGCCTTACCGACGAGAAAAATATCGGACCATTTCTCTCTGCCGCTGCGATGTCTGCTAATGGCATTGCCACGATTGCGATCAATGCTGTCGGTCACGGCGCTGGCCCGTTCGGGTTTCTGACGGTCAATCGCTTAGTTGCAGAGCCGATGAGTTTCCTGTCCGGAGGGCGAGGGCTGAATGTCGATGGCGATGGGATCATCCAAGATGCCGAAGGGCACTATGCTCTGCCGCCACGAGGTCTTATCTCCAACCGCGACGGTTTGCGTCAGACTGTGGTGGATCTCATGCAGCTCGTCCACGTGATCGAGGTGGGAATGGATGTGAATGGAGATGATGTGCCAGACCTTGATCCCTCGCGTATTTATTACTTTGGTGCATCCAACGGTGGAATCTATGGAATTCCTTTCCTAGCAGTCGAGCCAAGCGTACGCGCTGGGGTCTCTATTGTAGCCGGTGGCCCTGGCATCGAGATCGCACGGCTATCGCCTTTTTATCGTCCATCTATCGGGCTTGCGTTTGCCTTCTCTATCCCTCCGCTGATCAATATTGGTGGCCCTAGTGGTCTTGAATTCAACGGGAACCTCCCACTGCGGAATCAACCTCCGGTCATCAACACCGTGCCCGGCGCCATCGCTCTGCAAGCCGCCATTGAGACGATCGAGTGGGCCTCACAGGCAGGCAATCCGGTCGCGTATGCGCCGCACCTACGCAAGAAGCCACTGGCTAGGACACCGGTTCGTCCAGTCATCATCCAATTCGCGCGAGGTGACCAGTTTGTGCCGAATCCGACCACGACCGCCATGCTTCGTGCTGGGGATCTCATCGATCGCGCCACTTTTTATCGACATGATCTCGCTTTTGCCGATCCGCTGCGCAACCCCACCGGTAACGAGTTGCCGAAGGATTCGCACGGATTTACTGCCTGGAGTCCCCTCATTTTTCCTGCTGGCGCCGACATTGGCTTCGGAGCGCAACAACAAATCGCCACATTCTTCACCTCTGATGGGGCGGTCACTATCGATCCTGACGGTCCTGGTCCGTTGTTTGAGACGCCGATTGTTGGACCACTGCCGGAAGACTGTGGCTTTGTTGTCCCCGTCCCGGGGTTTCCGTGTCAATAGTGCAGAGAGACGCGCTGCCGCGCGTCTCTACATTCCAAGAGGTTTTCTGAACAGGAGAATGACGATCATGAAAAAAATAGTTTTGGATTACTGTGTGTTCTCAATCATCCTACTGACTAGCGTTGCCACGAGCAGTGTCGCTGACGTCAAACCCGGCGATACCGTTACCAAGGACAATACCGCGCAAGCGGAAACGCTCCTGACCCCAGCCACACGCTGGATGGTCGAGCGGGGGATGCCGATGCAGATTATCGAGACCAAGAAGATTCAGTGGCCAAAAGCGTATCAGGCTGCTACTGAGAAATTTGCCGCGCAAGTGAAACTCGCAGCCGACGGTGGGGAAATCTTCAACTATGTTGCTGGGCTTCCCTTCCCGACCATTGATGGCCACGATCCTCTGGCCGGGTTTCGGGTCATGTGGAATATGTTTTTTCCTCCCGTCGACAACGTGGGACTAGAGTACAGCACTGAAGTAGTCAACAGCCAAGGCGCGGTTGAACGCACTGTCGAGACTCCGTTTCGAGCCATGAAGTGGCTTGGCCGGCTGTACCTTGATCCCAAGCCGGTGGTTCCTCACAACCCGCCGCTGCACTATACGACCCTGCTCGGGCCTCTTGCTTTCCCTCGTGAGCTTAAAGGGCTCTCTCTCTTGTACTTCCGCTACCTGCCCCGAGACAAGCCAGATGACGGTTATATGTACATACCCGAACGGCGCAAAGTCGTTCGCTTCAGTGAGGCCAATCGTAGCGATGCGTTCGGTGGTTTTGACTATGACATCGATACTTTTTATGGACTGAATACCAAGATCAGCAATTGGACCTTCCGGGTGTTGGCGGAGAAGGAAATTCTGGCGGTGATGCACAGCGGTAAGTATGGAGATGACTCGACGTGGTGTGCGCCGCGCGATGGCACTCACGGGATTCTAGCGGCACTCCCATGCGTGTCCTGGGAGAAGCGCCGGGTGTGGGTCGTCGAAGGGCTACCCACGGGTTATCCTCGGGAGTATGCCTATTCCAAGCGTATCGTGTATGTCGATCAGGACACATATCGCTTGGTGCTCGAAGAGATCTACGACCAGCAGGGCGAGTTGTGGAAAGTCTACCTCCCCTGTTTCTTCTACAGCACCAAGCCATATGCGGGATACCCGGCCAACCCGCTTGCGGGGGCGAAGTATAACTATGAAGACGAGTGGTTCTTCGTTCCCAACTCGGTACTGGTCAATATTCAAGAAAGTAGCGCGAACATCACGTCCGCGCCTCCAGGCAATAAGAAGCCTGCGCAATGGCAGCCCGACTGGTATTTCAATGAGAACGAGTCGGGCAACGTGCCGGATGCATATACTGTTGATTATTTGACGCGTAGCGGTCGGTGAGTCAGTCGAGCGACTTCCCACTCTGGGTGTCTGAACAGAAAGACAATTCGCTATGACTCTACAACAGGCGCTACTCTCCTGTTCGTCTGTGGGTCGAGGAGGCCAGCCAGGAACGCGAAGGGTTCACGGTTCAGTTTTCTCCGTGAGGTCTGAGCATTCCTTACCTCGGTGCCTGGCAGACAACTGCAAACACCCGGTGGTGCACGGCCAGCGGATTTTCAGGGAAACGTTCGCGCAGCAATTGCTGCAGCTCGGCATCGAACCGCGCGACACGTTCTGGCGATAAACTGGCGGCAATGCCAGCGCTCGCGCGGATGCGTCCGCGCCAGGCTTCGTGGGTGTACGGCGTGAACTCATCGAACGAAAATGTCTCGATGTTGTGAAAGCCAGCGATGGCAACGTCGCCAAGCCAGCGCGAGTAGATACCTCTGCCGCCGCTCATCGTCCATTCTGGATTATGCTGTTCGATCAGCTTTTCAGTGGCTGCGACGACATTACCGGGCAGGGGAATCCAATCGAAATGGGCGATGACGAGCCGACCTTGGGCAACCACGAGGCGACGGACTTCTCGTGCGGCTGTGGGGCGGTCGAACCAGTGCCAACACTGACCTGCCGAAACCACATCGAAACTTGCATCCGGCAGCCCAGTCTGCTCGGCTTTAGCAATGACGTACTGCGTGCCGACTCCGGCCTCCTCGTCCAAGCGTTTCGCTTCTGCGACCAGCGGTGCGGAGGGATCGAGTCCAGTGACCACACAGCCGCGCCGAGCAAACCCGCGTCCGAGTGTTCCCGTGCCGGTGCCAAGATCGAGCACCCGCTGCCCCGCCATGCCAACGCCAAAGGCAGCGAGGCGGGTAAAAAGCGCGTCAGGAAACCCGGCACGATGACGACTATAATCCTGTGCAGTTTTGCCGAAGTCGATGTCCATGGCCTTCCCCCCTGTCAAGCAGTTGCAGAGGTAGCAATCAAGAAACCTCGTAACACGCGAGACGCATTACGTGAAGCGTGTTACGTGGTGCGTGAGGAGAAAATCTTGTCGGTGATTTCCTATCTGGAATGCTCAGAATCCAAGTGCTTCTGCCGCCATGTTGAGTACGACCGGCACAGAGTACGTCGTGCGTGCGAGGCGCAGATCTTTGTTCTTCCCTTCGGCGAACAAGCCTGAGGCGCTGAGCCAGAAGGCCGTGCTGCGCATCATGTAGAGAATGTTGTAGTAGCGGCACGTGTCGAAATCGATGGTAAGGCCGGTGAGCTTCTGGTAGTGGTCGATAAAGAACTCGCGTTCGACTACACAGGACAAGAGCGAGGAGCCTTCGCGGTTGAGGTCGGACAGGACGTAGGCCACATCATACATCGGGTCGCCGATGACTTGCAGCTCCCAGTCGATGATCGCCGAGATGGCATCGTCCTTCACGATCAGGTTGCCAGTGCGATAGGCCCCGTGTACGAAGGCGAGGCGCTGCGTCTTGGGCGCGTTGGCTTTGAGCCACAAGAGTAGTTCGGTCAGCACAGGCTCGGGTTTGCGCAAGGATTGCTGAATTAAGGATTCCCACTTGGCGATCTCACGCAAGGCAAAGTCGTTGCCAGGCTCGGGGACACCGAGGAAATCCAGCCTCGCCGCTTTCCAGTCGATATTGTGTAATGCGGCGAGGGCTTCGGTGAAGCTCCCCGGTAATTTGCCACGTTTGGCGGCTTCGGCATAATACTGCTTCCCGGCCTTTGACCACGGGTTCGGTACTTCACCTTCGACCTTTTCCATGACGAAGAACGGACCGCCGAGGAGCGAGGTATCTTCCTCGTACCAATAGACTTTGGGTGTTGGTGCTGCGGTTGGTTCTAACGCTTGGATGACGCGATATTGCTCTTTGAGGTCCGACAGATTGCGTAGGAGACCGACGCCGGGGTCTTTACGCAGACACATGCCGCGCGTGACTTCTCGGCCTTCCTCTTTCCAGTGAGCATAGAAGATGTAGATCTCGTGCGACCAGCCGCCGGGACTGTGGGTGAACTGTGTGAGCGACAAGCCTTGCGCTTGCGGGAGTTTGGTTTGGAGATAAGCAATGATTTTGTCTTGGGTGGATTGGTTCATGGCAGTCAGTTTGTAGTTGGCAGTTAGTAGTTTTTGACGATGAGATCTCAGCCCTGGATATTTTTTACTCGGTACTTTCCACTTTTCACTCTTTCGTGCCTGCGATCTTCAGTTCCTGGTCAAGTAAGGCGCGGAGTGTCGTCCGGACACGCTGATTCGCGGTAGTGAAGGCCTCGGGACCGAGCCGGTCTTTTTCGCTATACAGCCATTCGATCAAGCGGCTGAGGCGTTCCTCTTGGTTTGCGCTTCCAGCTTCAGGAAGTGGCTGTCCACTCAGGACGCTGGAGAGGTCGCGAAAGGTGTCGCTCAGAATGCCTTCCTTCTCTGCGGGAATGTCGCGCCGTTCCTCGACTTGGCGGGAAACGAATTCTAATATCACCGCCGCCATGAAGGCTTGGGCTTTGGGGTAGGGTTCTGGAATCGCTGGGCCGATGACATTGCGCAGCGAAGCGATGATTTCGTTGAGTAATTGGTGTGCGGTCAGCATGGAGAAGAGACATATGGAAAGCGCCGATCGTTGTCAAAGGACCCCTTACTTCGGGCTCTGGCGTGCCGGTTGACAGGCGTCAGGCATCAGCCGGATAATTGCCGTCGATGGGCAACGACATTTCCTCTCCGCCTCCACTGTCAACGAATCCGAGCTTGGCGGCGTCGATGAGAAAGCCGTAGATTTTTGTCGCTACATGGCGAAAGGCCATAAGGTTCTCAACGATCTTGAGCAACTCTTCATCGGGGGTGACGCGACGCTCATTCAGCAACGCCTCAAAGGTTTTGAGTATGTCCCGATGGGAAAAAGGACCTGAAGATATGCTCATCCCCAAGAATTTGAGAATCCTGATAATCAGGTGCTCAGTTGCGTTATAGTACCCAAGACACTCATATGTGAGCGCGGAGGTTTTTACGCTTACATCAATCTCCTGTTGTGCAAATCGTTGGATATTGAGATGAATCTTCTCCAGGTTCTCAAGCCCGAACTTGATCTCCTGTCACAGCTCGGTCGTGTTCATAGAGGATCTTTCCCTCGCGCAAGATTCTCTCCTTGAAGTAGCCTTGGATGTTGGCAAAGTCGAGCACGCTGACACGTCTTTGCGTTGCCATCAGACATTCGGCAAGCGCCCGAAAATAATGCTCCGAAGGGATTCCTTCACAACAGATATCAATGTCGGAATCGGCTCGATAATCTCCTCTGGCCATCGAGCCATACAAGATAACCCTCCAGGCTCCATGGTGAAGGAGGATGGATGCTATGGTTTCGAGATCTTGCGCGATGTCGTTTGGAAAGCTTTTCTGTGTCAGCAATAGCTTTTCCATATCAACAAGCTCCTATCTAGAGAAGGCATAAGTCATTGGTGAGGGGTGCATTAATCCATCCGACCGAAAAGAGAGTAAGGAATCAAGTCCCTGCTTTGACAGCCCTAGCCCGCCCGGAGTACAGTGACGCAGCCTCTACGAAACTCATTAGGAGGGGGAACTATGAGCATCAAAGGAAAAGCGGCGGTCGTCGGCTTTGCCGAGACGAAGCCGCAGAAAAGCTCGGGCGACAGAACCGCACTCGGCATTATTGGTGAAGTTGCCCGCGACGCTATCGCTGACGCGGGACTGGAGAAGAAAGATATTGATGGCTTGCTCACTGGTATCGCCTTTGGCGATTTCAGTGTGTTGTGGCCCTCAGTTGTGGCGGAATATCTGCGTCTGCACCCGCGCTATTTCAGCCAAGTTGAACTCGGCGGTGCTTCACCTGCTGGCATGGTGTGGCGTGCAGCGGCGGCAATTGAAGCTGGCATGTGTAATACCGTCCTGTGTGTGGTCGGCGACACCTGGGGCAATCGCACGCTGGCGTTGAAGCCGCCGCCATTTCCGCGCATGGATGCCGAGTTCGACGCGCCGTATGGGTTGATCGCCGCGAATCCAGGATATGCGCTGATAGCGCAACGTCACATGCACGAGTTCGGCACCACGCCACAACAGATGGCCAAGGTCGCTGTCGATCAACGCAAGAATGCCTGTAAGAATCCCGCAGCCATGTTTGGCAATAAAGAGATCACCGTCGACGATGTGCTGAATTCGCGCATGATCGTCGATCCGCTGCATCTGCTGGAAATCGTTAGCCCATGTTCCGGTGGTGGGGCGTTCATCGTCACCAGCGCTGAACGGGCGAAACAAGGTCCGCATCGTCCGGTGTATCTGCTCGGCGCTGGTGAAGCTGGCGGACATTGTGGCATTACCCGCGCCCCAAGCCTGACGACCTCGCTGGTGAAGCCTGCTGCCGAGGCCGCGTTCGCGATGGCTGGCGTAGCGCCGAAAGATATGCACTTCGTCCAACCGTACGACTGCTACACCATCACCGTCATCGTTACGTTGGAAGATGCTGGCTTCTGCAAGAAAGGCGAGGGCGGTCGCTTCGTTGAAGAACACGATCTTTCCTATAAAGGCGACTTTCCTAGCAACACCCACGGCGGGCAACTTTCCTACGGTCAGCCGGGACTTGCGGGTGGCATGAGCCACGTGATTGAAGGCGTGCGCCAGTTGATGGAGCGTGGCGAGGGGCGTCAGGTCAAGGATGCAACGATTGGCTACGTGAATGGTAACGGCGGCATTATGAGTGAGCAGTGCAGTTTGGTACTCGGAGTGCAGTAGAGAGCGATCAGGGAAAATAAGACTGAGCAATGAGGACTGAGGGCTGAGAGAAGAATTCAGGAGTCAGAAGATGGACTTTTTCATTCTGGATTCTGGCTCCTGGCTTCTCCGGGCGGCCCAGTCTTGGTATGAGCCGAAGATTGATCGCTGACCGCTAGCAAAGAAAGGAACAAAGATATGCCAGACTACAAAAAACCCCTACCACACCCAACCCCGGCATCGAGACCGTTCTGGGAGGCGGCGAAGCGCCACGAGTTGCAGATTCAGCGCTGTACCAAATGCAGTGCGCATATTTTCTATCCCCGCGAACTTTGCCCCGAGTGTTTGGCACCCGACCTTCAGTGGATCAAAGTCTCTGGAAAAGGTTCGGTCTATTCGTTTACCATTGCTCAGCAGGCCACCCATCACGGGTTCGCCGAAGAAGTGCCGTATGTCATCGCCATCGTCGAGTTGGACGAGGGGCCGCGCTTGACAACCAACATTACCGGGTGCAAGCCCGAGGCCGTGCGTATTGGCATGCCGGTGGTGGCTTCGTTCGATGATGTCACCCCGGAGATGACGTTGGTGAAGTTTCGTCCTGCGTAAATGACCGTATCGCCGAGGACGTGTGGCTTGCGCTGCGGCTTCGGCGCCTCGATAATGACAGAATTCTGAACTCATTTCCCCCCACGAGGAGAACACCATGCTGCTGATAAACGCACTGAAGTGGTCGTGTCAGATGCTCATTGGTCTGTTGCTCTGGGGCATGCCGGTGGCTGGTATGGCGCAGGAACCGCGTGATACCGACTCTCCTGTGGCAGACGCTAGCGCCGAAGATCCGAGACGGCACTCGCTTGGTGCCCCTCAGGTATTGGAACTTCCTCCAGTGCAGGAAGCCGCACCGGAAGAAGCCGAAGTGCCGCCAGTCGATGCTGTCGCTTCTCCAACTCCTCCGCCGTCAGTTGCACTCGATGATCCCGCGCAGGACTCCGAGGCGCAGTCGTGGCCACCAGCAGTCGAGACAAATCCGCAGGAAGCGATGGCACCGCGTACCTATCTGGGGGTGCTCTACGCGACGGCTGAAGAAGGTCAGATTGGCGTCAAAGTGCTCGATGTCATTCCCGGCAGTCCAGCTGCGCGGGCCGGGTTTGAAGGGGTAAATACGCCAAGCTCCGCCGGAAGTCAGGTGGCCGATGCCGTTATTTTTACTGCCGCACCTCTGGCTGGACCGTTTGCTCCCTTAATTATTTTGCCGTACGCCATCTATCGCTCGCGACAAATGCCTGGCGACTTGATCGTTGGCATTGGTGAGCAACAAGTACAGGATGCTGCAAGCTTTGGCCAAGCTATGCATGAGTATCGCGTTGGAGATACCGTAGTGTTTTCGGTTGTCCGGCATGGGCAACCGCTGCAAATTTCTGTGCTGCTCGAAGAAGAACCTGCGTGAAGATCGTACGCCGCACGTTTCACGAGCTGGTCGTCTGTGCCTCGAACGCCTTCAAAGTGTTCTGCATGAGCATGGCCACGGTGACAGGGCCGACCCCGCCAGGAACTGGGGTAATGAAAGCTGCGCGCTCCCAGGCCGGTGTGTATTCCACATCGCCGACAATTTTCTTGCCTACCTGATTGATGCCGACATCAATGACCGCAGCGTCTGGGCGAATCCACTCGCCTTTGATGACTTCCGGCGATCCGACGGCCACGACGAGGATTTCCGCACGGCGGGCATGCTCAGCCAGGAGGCCGCGACGCGCGGTCGCAATGTGGCAGATCGTGACGGTTGCTTGGCGGTCAAGCAGCATGAGGCTCAACGGCTTGCCCACCAACTCACTGTGCCCAACAATGACGGCTTCTTTGCCTTCCATCGCGATACCCGTCGCGTCGAGCATGCGCATGACCGCGAGCGCGGTGCAGGAGCCAACGCGCATTTCCCCAATCAGCGCCGCGCCGACATTTTCTGGGTGGGTGCCATCGACATCCTTGAGCGGGGTAATTGCGTTCACCAGGATTGAGCGACGCAGATGGGCAGGCAGTGGCAGTTGGAGGATGACTCCCGTGACTTCCGGGTCACGGTTTAGTTGATCGAGGCGGCGCAAGACTTCGTGCTCCTCCACGGTATCCGGCAGTTGATACCAGCGATACTCAATGCCCAGCCGCCGCGCCGCGCGGTTTTGCGAGCGAATGTACACTTCGATAGCAGGGTGAGACCCGACGTAGACGCTGACGAGCACCGGCCGGCGTCCGGTTTGGCGGATGAGCTGAGGAATGACCGCATGCAGCTCATCGTAGACCCCCTGGGCAATAACCTTTCCTTCGACAACATGTGCACCCATGCTGCGAAAGTATCACTCTGCTTGGAGAAAAAAAAAGGGCCTGCCCGAGAAGGACTACGCCGCAGGTCTCCGCCTCTGGACTCTTGGCTTTTTTCCCGGCATGCTGCGCAAGGCAGGAAGGAGAGAGTGGATGAAAACTTTCTTCGAACGATTTCTCGATGAAATTTCTCGCAAACTTGAAGCCGGAGAGATTGATGAAGAGAAAGCCCAGCGCTGGATCGGGGAACTTCAAGCGCAGCTCCAAGACTACGCTGAGCGACATCCACAGGCCCCGATCGTGCAAATGCCGGTGAAACACTGAATAATGCTTCTCGGTTCGTTCCTGCACGCAGGAACCCGCCTATGAATTTCGACGAGACGCTGCAACACGTGGCGGATCTGCTCCGCCGCGAGGGACGTGTATCCTATCGGGCGTTGAAGCGGCGCTTTGCCTTGGACGATGAATATCTCGAAGACCTCAAAGCCGAGCTGATTCATGCCAAATGCGTCGCTCGCGACGAGGACGGGGTGGTCTTGGTCTGGACGGCTGGGGAAGGAACCGGGGAATCGGAGAACCGGAGCATCGGAGCATCGCAGACCTCACCCCAATCCCCAACCCCTAACACCCAACCCCTAGCACCAAGCACTCAGCGCCTCCCTGCTGAACGGCGTCAACTCACGGTAATGTTCTGCGATCTGGTGGGTTCGACCGCGCTGTCAGAGCGGCTCGACCCCGAGGATCTGCGCGAGCTGGTGCGTGCGTATCAACAGACATGTAGTACCGTGATCGCTCGATTCGACGGCTACATCGCTCAGTATCTCGGCGACGGCTTGTTGGTGTACT
>SYOC01000064.1 GCA_005804965.1 Pseudomonadota bacterium | reverse complement strand
GGCTTCTCTTCAAACTTTGCACGCCTCTTGGCAAACGCTCGATTCTCGCTTGCTTCTGCCACGGAGCCTGTCAGTAGGAGTGAACAAAGACGCTCTTGAGTTGGAAATCTTCGATTACGACAATCGAGGAATAGAGCCTGAGCGTTTGACTTTCATTCTTACTTCTTTCCAGAAACTTCATGACTCTGTTGCTCGAGTAGTCGGGGAGAATGAAGCGAA
This sequence comes from Pseudomonadota bacterium, assembly GCA_005804965.1. Taxonomy (GTDB): domain Bacteria; phylum Desulfobacterota; class Binatia; order Bin18; family Bin18; genus SYOC01. The sequence goes on along the minus strand of SYOC01000064.1, from coordinate 6,077 downwards.
ACTGCAACTCACCTTTGCTGACTCCGGGAGCGATTTTCTCATAGGGTTAGCTAGCAAGTTCAAAGTCATTGAGTTTGCGAAGCGCTTGTTTAATCAGTATTGGCGACAAGTGTGGTTTAGTCCTTACGAAGAATTTGATCGTAAAATAGAATCACTGAAAAATGGCCTCGATGGTATTAAGGCCATACGCCAGCACGTCGAAGGTGGCTCTCTTGACGGAGAAAATGGTAAGATTCTGGAACATACCTTGCTCACCGAGATGGAGAATCTGATTCGAAACGGAGCCGCCCCAAAAGAATTGGAGGGGATAGGCAGACCTGAAAGGCAACAATTTCTTATTGAACACCGAGACATTAAGCTTTTAGCGCAGGCTGGAACTGGCAACGACGAATCCTGAAAAGAGAGCTTGACCGGCTTTCGAGCGCTACTCACATGTATGCAGAGAGAGGATTGCTCCTCTCTCGACGGTTCTCTACGGTACTCCCATGCCAGAGAGGGAGTTCATTATCCCACTTGACCTGAACGCCCGCATGCGCCTGTGGCATCGTGTCGAAAGAGGACAGGTCAAAGCCTTTGCCGTGCAGTTGGAAGTTCTTCTTGCGGGGCGCTGGATGCCCGTTGTGCGTTACGATACTGCTCATGACTTCGCGCACCGAGATCTCTACGCGAAAGATGGAAAACAGAGCAAAACTCCCCTGGGCATGGATTTCAATCAAGCTCGAACATTTGCTCAACATGACATCTTGACGAACTGGCAAGAGTATCGCAGGACGTTTTTAGAGGACTAACCCATGAGCAAGCACCTTCAAGAACAGCACGCCCTCCTCATTCAAGAGTTTAATCAATATCTCTTTGACCATCCAGAATTTCTTAAACGCCTGCCCCAAGGAGCAGTGCTTGTTTTGCAGCTTGCAGGTGACGAAGCCTACAACCGTTGGAGCCGTAACCTCGCTGAAAAGACACGAGAAAAAGGCCAACCCCTCGCCTTTATCGAAGTCCGCAAACTTGCTCCTACACGTTCACGTCTTATTGGCCCCCGACTCCGTCTTGAAACTGCGGCGTGATCCGTAGCGAGTCTTTTTCTAGGGAGAGAGGGACCCATGTTATCGCAGCGCTCGCGTTAGAGCCCCAACTGCTTCTGCATCCGCTCCCACCACGCACGCACGTGTGGCGTCTGGTCCAAGAATGGTTCGTTGCTGACGGATGTGACCCACTTGAAGGTGCCGAACAAACAGAGGTCGGCATAGGTGAATTGACCGTAAAAGTAATCCTGCCCGGCAAGCGTGGCCTCCAGTTGGTTGAGCACTTCTTGCATCTGCGGGCGATTGGCGTCGCGCTGCGCAGCAAGCTGCTCTAACGTCATGCCAAAACGCTTCTCGCGATCTGCTCGAAAATACGCCCGGTCTTTTTCGAGAGTGTGCGCAAAAATGTCGTTCACGAATACACGGATGAGTGCGCCGTGTACGGTATTGTCAACGAACAGGTTAAAGAAGCGGCATGATTCTCTGATCCCCAACGTCGGGAAGAGTTTCGGCTCCGGGTATTTTTCCTCCAGATATTTAGCGATGGCCCATGAATCGTTGACCACCGTGCCGTTGTCCTTGATGACCGGCACTCGGTCCTGACCAGAGAACGCGAGCTTGTCTTTCTCGGTGAAGCTCACCGGGATTGTTGTGAAGGGCAGGTTTTTGTGGGTCAGCACGGCTTTGGTGCGCCAGCAGTAAGGGCTAATGCGTAGGTCATCCTTGAGACAGAGGTCATACAATTCAATCATGAGACATCCTCCTTTTCATGAGTCGGTGCGAGGGGAAAAAGCGCGACAAGTGCCGCTCTCCGTGCCCTTGTGCTCCCTCGGAACGCTCAGTATCGTATGCTCCTGCTTCAGAAGAATCCAGAAGCCAGAATGCAGAACGCAGGAGGAAGAGGCGATGGCTTTCTATCAACTCGATCCCGAAATTGCCCCACGTGACGTGGGCATGGATAGCGACGCTCTCAAGAAATTGACGGAGCTGTTTCAGACTGAAGTCGAGGCGCAGCAACTCTTCTGGGGAGCGCAGCTCGCGCTCTATCGGCGCGGCAAGCGGGTGCTCGATATCGGTGGTGGCTTCGCCCGCGCCAGCGATCAGACTCCGGTCAAGCCGGAAACTATGTTCGTCCTCTTCTCTTCGACGAAAGGTTTGGCGGCGTTGGCGATGCACATGCTGCGTGATCGTGGGCGCTATGACTATGACGACTTGGTGAGTCGCTACTGGCCTGAGTTTGCCCGTAACGGGAAAGAGACGGCGACGATCACCCATGTGTTGGGGCATCGCGTAGGCAATACCGTCGGCCCTGATTGGCTGACGTATAAGCAGTGGGGTGACTTCCGCAAATGTGCGCAAGCGATGGAGGAATTGACCCCGCGCTGGACGCCGGGCGAGGCCAATGGCTACCACCCGCTCAATTACGGTTTCATGATTAACGAACTGCTGTTACGTCTCGACGGGCGTGATTGCGGGCGCTTTCTGCGCGAGGAAGTTTTTGCGCCTCTCGGACTCGACAGTGTCTTCCTTGGCCTGCCTGAGTCGGAAGAATCGCGCGTCGCCTACGTGTACGAGTCGCCGGCAGACGATGCCTCGCTGGCGCAAATGGCGCAGATGATGGGATTCATGCCGGACGCCGAGTATCTGGCCTTTCAACGCTCGCTCAATTTCGAGGAAAAAGTTGACGTGCAGTCGTTAGCGTTCCCCGAGCAACAGAACATTTTCAATCGTCGCGAAGTGCACAGCGTGGTGCTGGCTGGTGGCGGCGGCATTGGCAGTGCGAGAGACATGGCCAAAATCTATTCCATGATATCCGCAGGTGCCGTGTGGGAAGGCAAGCGTTATCTAAAACCGGAAACGCTGGAACGGTCCATCGTGCCGACGAACCAGAAAGGCGATATTGATCGCTCGCTGCGTATTCCGATTATTTACGGGCTCGGTTGGATGCTCGGCCATATCGCCCCTGGCGCAACATTGCGCACCTTCGGCCATCCCGGGAAAGGCGGGCAAATCTGTCTCGCCGATCTTGATCGTGACCTGTCGATCTCGTTCCTCAATACCGGGCAGAAGGATTACGCCGGCTTCGCGAAGTTTTCAACGGACTTGGTGGCCACAGCATTGGCGGCGTGTCGGTAACAGTTGTCTTTAGTTTGTAGTCGTTAGTGAGCAGACGATCTCGTATGAAAGCGTTTGGCCATCCGGTAGCCTACCCAAGCGATTCAATGGGTTGTCATTCCGAGGAGTGTAGCGACGAGGAATCTCGCACTGGCAGGGAGAACACAGGATTCTTCGCGGGGTTTATTCTGAGCGAAGTCGAAGGGCTCAGAATGACAGGACCGAATGGTCGCATCGTAAAGTGTACGAATGTCAAGCGTTCTGTTCTCATCTTTTTTTGCTGGCTACTCTTGTCCTTCTTCAGCGCTGCGGCGCAAGAGAGTACACCTGAGACTGCTGGAGTGGAGTTGTTCGCGCATGGACAGCGCTCCGCAGCCCGACAATTTTTCGAGACGTTCGTCCGGGCGCATCCTGAAAATCCAGTTGGAGCCTTCTATCTTGGTCGCTGCGCGTTCGAGGAGCAGCAGTATGACCGTGCCATCGAGTGGTTCGCGAAAGCCGTGGAGTTGGACGAAGCCAACTCGGATTTTCACTTATGGTTGGGCAGGGCACATGGCCATCAAGCCCAGCGCTCGAATGTATTGCGACAACCGTTTCTTGCCCTGAAAGTCAAAGAACACTTCGAGCGGGCAGTGGAGCTGAACCCGGACAATCTCGCCGCGCGGGCAGATTTACAAGAGTATTACGAAAAGGCTCCGAGCTTTCTCGGTGGCAGTGCCGACAAAGCCCGACAGCAAGCCCAGGAAATCGCCAAACGCGGACAGTAGCAAGTGCAGAGGGGAAAGGTACGGTTCATCGTTCCTGAAGCCGCAGGGGGCAACACAAGAGCCACGCAGCACGCCCTATGAACGAGCTGCCCTCGCTGGGTGCCACGGGAAGCTTGCGGCCCGTGCAACATGGCTCACGCTGGCGGACCAGCCGCCAGTGGCACCTGGCGCTACGGCACCGAGAGCGACTCGTAAGAGAACACCGGCACGACCATCGTGCGCGCTACCTGTTTTCGCGCTTTGGCCGTCGCCTGCACTTGGCGGGTCACTTCGGGGGTGAAGACGTGGTCGCCGCAATTCTCGCACACCGTTGCGGGAACCTCTTCGATAACGATCAATTCCTCGCCGACCCGAAGATCGAGCGTAATGGAACGGTTCGTCATTGTGTGGTGGCACACTAAGCATTGCATCAGTCTCACCTCTTGCGGATGCGGCAGTCGATCCACTCCTGTGGATCAGGCTCATACAAGGTAATAATCCAAACCGTTGGCGGCAAAGAACACTGGACATGCAAAGGACGACCGTTCTTCGTGCTGCCCAGAATCAGACAACTGGGGCCATATTTATCGTCCGGGTATTCTTCGATGATCTCTCCAGCAAGAAGAATTTCAACAACCTCTTCTTCCTCAATGCTCCGTTGCTCCGTTCGATGCTGCGCTGAATGGCATGCTGTCGCCACCGATAGGCATCTTTACGAACGAGTTCTTGAATGGGGAGAATCTCCATGCCGTCCAGTCCTGATGTTGAAGCCTCATGTAGGAGAAAATCGCGGCTGGGTCAAGCAAAGAAGCCCAGAGGCTGCGCTTCGGTCTTGCCAGGTCTTCATCACGGCCAAGCCAGTAAGTTGCGATGAGCCATCGTCGCATCCCAGCGGTAGCACAGATTCTGGTGTTCACTTTTGCCGAGGGGATGTGCTATCAAAACGAACATCATGAAATTACACGTGACACTCGATCAACGAGCCTACGCAACGCTGGAACGGCACGCCAAACAGGCACGAAAACCCTGCACGCGAGTGGCAAGGGAGATCTTGCTAGAAGGCTTAGCGCAACGCGATGCCGCCGCTCGACGGAAAAAATTGGCCACCGACTATCGTGCCGGGCGCGCCGACGCCCGAGCCTTGCTGAACGATCTCGAAGCGCCGCAGTTGGAGTTGCTGGATGACGAAGGAGGACGGTAGACGGACTGCCGGGATTCGCTCCGCTTCATCTCAGCCTACATCACTGAACCGGCGAGCGAGGCAACCCTGCCAATCCCGGAGGTCGTGGTTCGGGCTGATTCATGCCGGTGTCCTCGTAGGGGCGGCCCTGCGTGGCCGCCCAACAAAAGGGCACCCACATAGGGGTGCCCCTACAAGGTTCGGCGAAACTGCACCACTAGCAGAGCAGCGCACCACAGGACATTCTTCACCACACCGTTGCAACCAAGCTTGAATCGGCAATACGGCTATCGCGAGTAATCAAAGGACAATGCAGGCGTTTTGCGGTCCCGGCAATCAAGCGGTCAAATGGATCTACGAGAGCAGTCAAAGCGTATGCTTCTGCAATATCCTCCCATGTCAGTGGGACAATGAGGAACGTTCCTGATGTTTCCATCCGCTCTTTCCAGTCTGAGAGCAACAGAGGCGAACGCACTTTGCCGCCTTCAATTAACAGTGCAAGTTCAAAAAAACAGACACTGGGAATGCAGATTGTATCCTGGCGCTTCTCGGCCCGGCTGAATATCCTGAGCGCATGTCTCCCGAGTTTCCTGGTTACGCCTAGCGCATAAAAGACAAAAGGATGGGTGTCGGTCACATACATCATTTGCGCGCCAGCTCGCGGGCCAATTCAACGGACGACTGCCGGGCGGCCTCAGTCCATGTACTACGGATATGCTGCATTTCTTCTTCTAGCTCTGCCGGAGAGCAGCACAGCTCCAAAGAACCCTTCAGGGTAAAAGGTATGGTCTGGGGTCGTGGGCGTTTCAAGGCTCGTGGTTTCTGTGGGGCTTGTCCTTTCTCTGCCTCTGGAGAAGGCTTTGCCGGATGCCCTAGGATGATGACTTCCACGGCCTCGCCTGCCTGAAAAGGCAGGTCGCTGAGGGTCAATTGGCCATCTTGGAGTAATTTCGTTTCGACTCGATGGGCGTTCATTGTCAATTTCCTTCCATCTTCAAGACGCAACTTTTACCT
>SYOC01000063.1 GCA_005804965.1 Pseudomonadota bacterium | reverse complement strand
AATAGCCGTAGGTCTCACTTTCGGAATCGAAACGGCAGCCTGGATAACGGTTCCAATACCAGGTGCCGCCCACGCCGCTGCCATCTTCAAAGCATCGCACCTTGAGACCTAGCTCCCGTAGCCGGTACAGTTGATATAAACCGGAAACTCCAGCGCCGATGACAACCGCGTCGAATTGCTCAGCCGAGCCTGCTCCGTTCGTCGGTGTCGCTGCTTGAGTATTTGCCATAGTGTTCCTCCTTTGTGGTTCTGAACTGCATTGAATTCGGTACTCCCCGAATTGTTTTGCAATTTTTTGCATCCACCGCAAGAGCCACCACGGTATTCATAGAGGAAATCCCTCAATCCCTCCGTGGCGGTAGGAAGGGCGGCTTCTCCTAATCTGACCTCCTTCGGAAGATTCACACTCGCCTTTTAGGGCATCTCCTTTCTCCATGTAGGGTCTTCACTCGTGGTCTCGGCCAGGTGGGCTGCGTAGAGTGTGCAGCGAACGAAGACACTGCATCGCTGCCCAATAGTGGAGCGATAGTGGAGCGATGGCACTCACAGAAGGAGTAGTACGAATGTCGGCTCGACCGCAGCAACGATGGACCCTTTCAACTCTCAAGACATGGAGACAGAAGCTCACTTCGTCCCTGAGCATCGCTCGTGTAGGTTTACTCTCCCTCAGCATGTTCGCTTTGGCCACTCCGAGTCAGGCCCATGCCAATGATTGCTTGGCGCTGAGCGGAGCGAATCCCGTCGGCAGCAAATGCGTTATCGCCACCCCCAGAACCGTACAAGGCACCTTCAATCTTGCCGAGTCGTTAGAGATTACTGGTGCCGGGAATATCACAGTCCCACATGGCGCCATGTTTGAGGTACGCATCACTGGCGGACTCATGATTGCCACCCCTACGACAGTCACGGGTGGACGCATCGTCGGCGATGCCATGAGTTCAACCGAAGCTGGGGCCTCAATCTCGCTCCATACTACGGAAGATATTGTCCTTCAGGCGAATGCACGGATCACTGCCGAAGCGAACGCGAAAGGCAAAACGCAGTCTTACTGTCCAAGTTCTTACGGCGGTTCGATTGATCTCAATGCCGAAGGTGACGTCGTCACAGCCAAAGGGTCGTTCATCTCGACCAGCGCAAAGTGTATGGCCGGGGAGATTGAAATCACCGCTGCTGGCAACGCAAGCGTCGCCGGCAGCGTGCTCGCGCAAAGTTTACTGACTGGTACCGCCTGGAAATATCGCGGAGGAGGTCCGATTTCTCTCGTCGCCCAAGGATCTCTCGCGGTGAAAGACTCTGCTTTAATCAGCAGCCGAGGGCTCGACGCAGGAGCGGACCTCGTGCATCTGCAGGGCGGCTGTCAGGTCGAAATTCTCGGCCTCGTCGAGTCGACCGGACCTGGGCACGTGGTACCGACGAACCCACCCAACCGCTGCAACTTGCGTAATCGTCCGCACAATACGACCATCGACCCGATGGCCTGCGTCGAAGTATGGTCAGGCGGGTCGTTGATCATCGACCGCACTGGCACGCGCAAAGGCGAAATCAACGCCGACACCGCCCAATCCGGCGGCACCTCAATCGCCTGGGTCGATCTGTTCGCTCGCGGCGACATTACGATTGCAGGAAACACCACAAAATATACCGTGCATGCCAACGAGTTTCTCACCAATGGCAGCGGTGGTCTCATCACCGTCAAGTCGCTCAGCGGAAAAGCAACGACGAGCGGCCTCGCGATCCAAGCCAATTCCACCACAGGCGGAGGCCGTGGCGGACAGATTACGGTCGAATCAGGCGGCTCCACACCAGAAGGGATCGTGACGTTGGGCGGTGCCACCTTTCAAGCCAAAGGCAGCACCAGCGGATTTCGCCCGGCTGGCGGCAGTATCATCGTGCGTGGACTGCAAGACCAAGTCGCAGGGGCAAAACCCGGCAAACTCGATGCGGCTGGCGGTCTGCCTAATAACGGACAAATTTCCCTTCAAGGATGCGGCGCACCTGCCGTCAGCTACACCGGTACTGCTATCCCTGGAGTTGCCACCCTGCCGGCGCAATGCCAGCCAACGTCGATCTTGCCGAGCTACGTCACGCTCCCCACCTGCGGCGGGCAAGAATATCGCCCGGCACTGAGTATGGCGAAAAGCTGTACGAGTACGCCGCAAGCAAGCGGCCTTTTTGCAATCGCGTTCGTCGGCACGGTCTGCAATACCGGCACAGAAGAGATCACGCTCTCGCAGTTGACCGCCGATCAGCCCGTCGCCGGCATGAATATCTTCCCTAGTCTGTCGAAAACCGTGCTCCCTGCACCGCGCACTCCAGCAACCGGCGAAGAGTGTGCGACCTATAGCGGCAGTTTCTTCACCGCGAACAACCCTTCGACCGATACCGCCATGGTTGAGGGCCAAGGCACGCAGAGCAGGACTCGCGTGTTTGCCAGCGCCCCATCCACCTGTGCACCTCAAGCCGGCTGCGGCAACTTGCTTCTCGAAGCCGGCGAACAATGCGACGACGGCAACACTGCTCCTGGCGATGGCTGTTCCCCGAGCTGCCAGGTCGAAACAACGGCCCCCAGCTGCGGCAATGGCATCCTCGATGTCGGCGAAAGCTGCGACGACGGTAATAGCAACAACAGCGACAGTTGCCGCAACACCTGTCTCGGCGGGAATCAAGGCTGCACGATCGGCTATTGGAAAAATCACGAAACCGCTTGGGCCGCACCGTATACCACGACCGCGACGGTCGGTGGTACGTTCACTTTGCCAAACTGTGCAGGCGTTCAGGGCGTGACAGCCGCAGACGCCACCTGCATTCGTGGCCTCTCGACCGACACCTTCCTCACCGCACTGCTCTACCCCGGAGGCAACACGCTCTGCGACAAAGCGCAATTGCTGATTAAGCAAGCCGTCGGCGGAGTGTTGAATGGTGCACATGGCAACATCGCCTATCCGGTGGACAATGTGGCAACCCTCGGAGCGCAGGTGAACGCGGCGTTGGCGAGTTGCGACGCGACTACGATGCTGACGCTCCAACAGACTATCGACGGGTACAACAACCTCCACAACAACTCCGTTTGCGGGCAGTAACCTCCTCACCTCTGTCCAGGGATGTGTTTCGACACGTCCCTGGCGAAGCGATTGCACCTGCACGGATCTCGCTCTCCTCGCTTACCTCTTGAATAGCTGGTGCGCTCTGAGTAAAAGAGCAACAGGCATTCTGGAAGATGTCTTTCGCCGCTGACGCAGTCTCGGTGAACACTACCCGTCAGGAGAGCAAGTATGGAGCCGATTCGCGTCCTCCTCGCCGATGACCACACTTTGGTCCGGACCGGTCTGCGCCTGATTATCGAGCAGATCCCCGGCGTCGAAGTCGTGGCCGAGGCGAACGATGGCCGTGAAGCCCTCCAACTGATCCCCAAAACTCGTCCTGCCGTCGTCCTCATGGACATTTCCATGTCAGATTTGAATGGTCTTGAAGCCACGGCCTATATTTCACAAGATCACCCAGAGGTCCGCGTCATTATCCTCTCCATGCACTCGGACGAGCGTCATGTGATCCAAGCCGTGCGCGCTGGAGCTGTGGGCTACGTACTCAAAGATGCCGTCAAATCCGAGCTGGAAATCGCGCTGCGCTCCGTGATGCGCGGCGACGTCTATCTGAGTGCTGCCGTCTCCAAATATGTGCTCGCGACTTATCGCCGCCAACTGCGCGGCGAGGCGCAGGACGACACTGAGGATACGGGAGACTCCAGCCAGCTCACGGCACCGGAACGGGAACTGCTCCAACTGATTGCCGAAGGGCACACAACCAAAGAAATTGCGGCGAAACTACACCTGAGCATTAAAGCCATCGAAGCACGTCGGGCACGGCTAATGGACCGCCTCGATATCCGCGACCTAGCGGGCTTAGTGCGCTATGCGATCCGTATCGGCCTCGTCTCAGCCGAGACATGAGGTCGGCGTCTCCACCCCCACACGAATCGTTAGGGTCTTTCCCTCCCTAAAAGTAGGGTATTCTCTCCTAGGTTGGGCAACGAAGTTTGCCTAAAATGCCTCGTATAAGCGTGAGGCAACAGAGTCAGGTGCATCGCTTGACTTCTTCCAACGGCACGAGCACCCCGCGCCTCATCGAGAGCAACCATAAGGAGTGATACCCATGAATCTCTCTTCCCAGTCCACACATCGCCCGGCAACCGCCCGTCATGCTGTACTCTCGCCCTCGTTGTATGATTTGCGAGCGGCGCACTCGTTTTTACCTCCCGCTTTTGTCTTGCCTGAGCAATTCTACCATCGCCCAGCGCAAGCCGATGCATCGAACGGCCCTACAGCGTTGATGTTGGCTACCTTGGAAGACGCACTGCTCTGCATTCAGCGTCAATTCACGAGCGCCAAAAAGCGCGACCAACGCCTTGCCAAAGAAGCGACCGCCTGGATTTTCAGTAATGACACGTGTTGGCCATTTGCCTGCGCGAACATTTGCAACACCCTCGGTATCGACCTCGACTATCTGCGACTCAAGGTACAAAAACTGACACAGGCGCGTCTGGCTACTGAGACTCCACAGCAAGCACAGAGCGCCGCGCTCACTGCTCAGGTCAAGCTTGCCGCGTAATATCTCAACTCGCCCCTTCGCCTTCTCCGTCTCCGTGGCATGACCACCAGAAGCGGAACCGAGGTTCCGCTTGCCCTCATCTCCTGCTGTTCGAGCAAGAGCGCAGAGCACTCGCCTCTGCTTCGGACCTCACTGTGGACAGAGGCCAAAAGGGCCGTTATAGTGCCCCCTCGTTTGCTTCAATTTTCCTTATTGCATCCAGAAAAAATGTCAAAACTGCGCACATTTCCTGTTTTCCTCAGCCTTGCCTCCGCCTTACTCTTCGGTGGCTGTGCGGCACAACCCAAGCCAGAGTTGCCGTACACCAACCAAGAACTGATCGTACTGTTCACCCAAGAAAACCTCGATGCCCGGGAAACTTCACGTGGGGTAGTCGTCACATTGCCCACGCTGTTATTTGCCTTCGGCAGTGCTGACCTCACACCAGAAATGCGCAGTCGCCTCGATAAGATCGCAACAATCCTTGGCCACAAACGTGCTGAAGGGCGAAGTATTGAGATCGAAGGACATTCTGATGCTGTCGGTACGAACGCCGCCAATCTTGAACTCTCGCAGAAACGCTCTGACACTACAGCTCAGGAATTGATCGCAGGTGGGATTCGCCGCGACCGGCTTACGACCCAAGGCTTTGGCGAGGAGCATCCTGTGGCTCTCAATACTCATCCAGACGGCTCCGATAATCCTGAAGGCCGCGCCCAAAACCGTCGAGTCGAAGTTATCGTCAAAAATTAGCGCCTGGGTTCGTACGCGAAGATCATTATGGACACTTCCCCTTTTGGCTTTCGGATTGCGCCTTTTGCCCAAGGCGATTGCCCTACCCCATACGTCAACGCCCAACGGCAAGCCGTTCACACCGGGGTGCTGGCTTCCCTGCACGAACGACAAGGCTTGGTCATCCTGACCGGTGCATCTGGCACCGGCAAAAGCCTTCTCTTGCGTCAGCTTGCACATTCTCTAGGAGAAGCCACGCATCTGGTTGCCGTGCACGACGGCGTGCAGACCTTTGTCGAACTCTTGGAGCGCTGCTGCCAGCAGCTCTTCTTGCCAGTCCCTGCGGAGGATTCGTTCTCACAGGTGCGTGCGATCAACGATTTTCTTGAGCAGCAGGCGCAACGCGATGCCCTCGTTGTCCTGTTGCTTGACGACGCGCATCACCTCTCCAAGGAGATCCTCGCTCGTTTCCGCCTGTTACTCAACCCGACGATTGCTGGCCGCACGCTCCTGCAAATCGTTTTGGCCGGCCAGCCTTCTTTGGAAGACCTGCTCACGCATCAAGATTTAATCCACATCCATCAGCGCGTGGCGTCTTGGCAACGGCTCACGCCTCTAGCAATGGAAGAAGTCAGCGCATTCATCCATCACCAATTGCAGATTGCTGGGAGTGACCGCCACGATCTTTTTACCACCGAGGCTGTGCAAACCATCGCGCAGTATTCTCAGGCTATCCCACGCAGGATTAATCTCCTCTGCGAAAAAGCCCTTGCGCTTGCGCATACCACTGGTCAACGCGTGATTTCCGCAGCAACCGTGGAAATCGCTGCGCGAGATCTCGCGCTCACAGAGCGACCTTCTTTGCGGGACCAAGAAGGGGACCTTGCAACTCCGGCGCTTGCCACATTTGCCGCGCCGGCAGTCAAGACAGCCGGATCTTACGCGCCACGCTGGTCGCGGTACGCCGTCGGGGCCAGTGCGGGAGTCTTATTCGTGTGGCTCACCTTGCAGAATGCACCGCTTCGTTCACCAAATCACCAACTGGCAGAGCCAGAGCAGCTCGTTCAATTGGAACCCTCCCCAGCTTCGGATCCTGCGGTCACGAAACAGCAACCAGCATTGCTAGGTTCCACAGCTCAACCGATGTCCTCTAGTCTGCCCGCGCCAGTCCAAGTCGCAGTGTCGCCTCCTCTGGCCCCAGCAATGGGACTTGCAGACACACCCAAGCGACCAACACGCAAAGACCGTGCGTCCGTCCCAGCTTCTTCGGCCTCCACCGCACGACAGGAGCAGCACAGCGCTGCTCGTGCAGAGCTGGCACGGTTGGGCATTCCAGCCAACGAAACAGCGTTGCTTACCCACGTGGAAGAAGGAAACGCGCCGGTGGTCGAACTTCTCTTAGCAGCAGGCGTCTCAGCCAATGCTAAGGACAAACAAGGTTGGACACCGCTCATGCTGGCGGTGCGCGATAACGACGACGCCATCGTCGGTCTTCTCTTCACGCATGGGGCCAACATCAAGGCCAAGAACGCCGCCGGTGGGACAGCATTGATTGTCGCAGCGATGAATGGACAAGCCGCGCTTGTCCGAACCTTGCTGGAGAGAGGTGCGCAGATCAATGTCGCCAACCGCCAAGGCTGGACGGCACTCATGTACGCGGCCTGGAAAGGGCATACCACTACTGTGGAAACATTGCTCAATAGCGGTGCCAATACCGCACTGAAAGACAAAGACGGGTGGACAGCCTTGCAGTACGCGGCGTGGCAGAGCGCAAATGTCGAACGCGTTGCGGCTGAAGCTCCGGAGACTCCGCCCACCGCGCCTACTGAAGCCTATGGAGCAATTGCCGCTCTTCTGCAACACGCCATGAGCAAGAAATCGTGACCAGTCCGGACAAAGCATCACTTGTCGGGTCCATTTCATAGGAGGTTCCCCAGCAAAATATAGGGTTTTCCTACTCGTCTCTCCCAGAGCAAGCAGCTATCCTAAGCCTGCAACAATCCTTCGGCAGCCGTCCATCGCAGAGTCAGGACAGCGCTACCATCATGAAGAATCCATCTCGGACCCCTCCCAGCCCATTGCTCTCCCACACAGTCGCAGACCGCGCCTCGTCCTTCTTTCCTGCCACCGTTCTCCAGCCAGCGCTGGACGCAATGATCCACAGACAACTTCGGTCTGTCGCGACGGGCCTGGGTGTCCTCTACGCCGTGTTAGCTATTCTCCATGCACTGGTGTTGCCCGCACCCATCGCGCAACCGATGTCGCTCTTAGCCGGCGGTACAGCTTTCGTGTTGTTCGGGCTATGTTTCGTGCTCCACTATCGCCCCGCTCCCCTTTCTTGGGCACACGCGATTGCTGCCGGAATGGGGAGCCTCGCCCTCCTCAACAGCGCTGTCCATCTTTTTCTGACAGCTGACCCCCAACAAACTCTGAACTTTATCTTCGTCCTCATCGCAGCAGGCAGTCTTTTCTTATCCACACGTTGGCTCTCGTGGTTCGTCCTCGTCACGCTAGCCAGTTGGCTCCTCATCGCAGGAGAAGCGGTCTTTGTCCAACCATGGCTCCATTTCGGCTTTGCCCTGCTGATGAGCACAGCCGTCGCACTGCTTATTCACCGCTTCCACGTCTATACCGTCCTCCATTTAGAATCGCTACGGTTGGAAGACGAGGCAAGAAACGATGTGCTCGAAGAAGCGATGCGTGCCGCCCAGCAAGGCGAGGAACGTATCCGTAGCTTGGCAGAAGCAACATTCGAGGGCCTGCTTGTATACGAAGGGCAAGCCATCATCGACTCCAACAATAACCTCGCGATGATGTTTGGCTACCAGCTTGCTGAATTGCCGACCATGGAGGCGTGGGAACTCCTCGCACCAGCAGCATGGGCGTCGATTCCACCGGAGGTGTTCCTTCAGCAAGGGCACACCTATGAAACTCTAGGCATCAGAAAAGATGGCTCGACGTTTCCCATCGAACTCCGGGGAAAAGTGTTGCCGCATCACGAGCGTCAGCGGCATGTCCTCGCCATACGGGACTTAACCGCCCAACAACAAAGTCAGCAACGGCGGCAGGTCCAATACCTCATCACCAACATCATTGCCGAAGCCCAGGCTGTCGACGCAGCGCTCCTCACCATCCTCCAAACCCTCAGCGAAAAGATGGGCTGGTCATACGGAGGCGTATGGCTTGTCGATGACAGTAGGCAGATGTTGCAGAGCAAGGTCGTCTGGCATGCACCGTCGGCATCATTAGCTGCGCTGGCCGATTTCCGCCAACGACATCCATGCTTGCGCGGCAGAGACTTGCCTGGTCGCGTCTGGGAAACGGCCCAAGCCGTGTGGATTCCAGACTGGCATCAGGACGCTGCGCTTGTCCTCTCACCCGACATGGAGCATGCCGACGTACGTGGGGCCTTTGGGTTTCCCATTACTGGCAGCACAGGGTTTCTCGGTACCATGGAGTTCTTCAACCACCGCGTTTGCCCGCGCGACGAAGACCTCTTGAAACTGGTCGCCGTGGCTGGGCACCAGATCGGACAGTTCATCGAACGGAAACGTACGGAAGAAGCGTTGCGCCAAGCCAAGGAAGCCGCTGAGGCCGCAAACCACGCCAAAAGTGCATTCTT
>SYOC01000008.1 GCA_005804965.1 Pseudomonadota bacterium | reverse complement strand
GAGAATAGGGCTCACGCCATCGGTAGCGGATGGCGTACTGAGGCGCGTCAGTAGCGACTGAAGGAACGGCAGATACGGCAGGGCAATATCTTCAAGACAGCGCCCATGACACGTCTCAAACCCGAGTGAAGCGGCGATGAGCAAGGCTTCGTTGAGCACCCGGGTCTTTCCGATCCCCGCCTCTCCGCGCAAAAGCACGACTTGAGGACGACCGGCAAGCGCCGCGTGGAAGCACTGCTCAAGATGTTCCAATTCGGATTTACGACCGACGAATGGTGGAATCGTGGGAACGTTTTTTGCCAGAAAAGTAGGCTGACCGACTAGGCCGCGCGGTCCCGTCACAAGCGCCCTCCTTGTCCCATGATCTTTCGGGTTCCTACGGTTGAGCGCTTCTCACCGTAGTAGGGCGCATTCCTGGTGTCAATCTTTTTTTCTCACGAGTGACCTTTCAGGTTGAAGGGCTCAATCACAGGGTTTGCAAACGGACCTTCGAGCAGAGCAGCGGCGGCTGGGTCGCCACCATGAATGCGTACGATTGCGGCTTCGTCGAGCAGCACACAGTAGAGATGAGCCTCAGGGTCAACTGCCACCACTCCAAATTGCTCGTCGATCTCTTCTGGTGCCAGTCCGAACTGCTCGCGCACGGCTTGCAGCGACGGCTGCCCATGTTGCCAACGGATAGAGCATGGAGCCTTGCTCATAGAACGCCCTCCTTACAGTTCGCGGCAGAGAATGCTCCGGGCAGCGCGCTGCCCGGGCACCTACGCACGGCTACCACCTATGCTTTGCTGCTACAACTACAGGGGTGTTCCGGCTTCACCGCTTCTGCTGTTCGCTGGCCAGCCAGCAACCCAAGAACATAGGCCAGCGTCTCCTGAGGAATCTCTTCAGACGGATCTTCCCCATCGAACATTTGCCACACCTCTTGTGATTGGGCAGGATCGGTCATTGCTGAGTCGGCGGCCTTAGGACCAGGACCTGGCCAAGGCTTTGGTGGCCAGCCAGGAAGACCTTTGCATATCCAAGGATAGCGGCGGCACAACTCACAGAGCCAAGGAAGCCGCCGGCACGGATCAATAACAATAGGTCTCCCAGCTACCCTCTCCACAATCTTGCAGCCATCGATCACTCCGTATCCGTGCTGAAAATCGTAACCGCTCGGACCTAAATCGACTGCTGTGCTGGTGACGAGGTTACGAATTGCCGCCGGGCTTGTAGTGGAGTCCGCAGCATTGTAGGGCCGCTGACTGCGGATCGCACCCAGGACCCCAGAAATCACTGGACACGCTGCCGATGTGCCACCGTCGGAGCTGTAGACCCCAGAGCCTCGGAAATGGGTGTAGCCGCAGATGTCAGGTTTCCGATCAGTTAACCGTCCTGGGCCAACAGAAGAGTAGCCAGCACGGGCTTTTGTCGTATCCACACCGGCAACGCAGGTGACGGAGGGCGAGGAATTCGCCCCGTAGATAGCGCGTGTGGTCACTGCCGGCGAGCCGGGAGGTTGACTGCAACGCCCATCGGGGCAGTCAGCACCGCAATTCCCAGCAGCAAACACGATATCGGCTCCGGAGCGTTCGAGCGTAGCCACGATGCGGTTAAACGGATGGTTGGGATTATCGCTGTAGTTACCGGGATGGTCGACAGGAAAGTCCCAGCTCGGATGAAACATGCCCCAACTGTTGCTGACCACTAGGGAGCGATTCTCGCCGGGACGACGCGGCGCAGTCATGACTGCCAACAAATGGCTGTAGGCGCGAATCGCGTCGGAGAGCAGCCCACTCATCAAACTGCTGCCAGGCGTGGCGCTGATACCATGGAGCAGAGCAATATCGAGAAGGGTACAGCGCGGTGCAGCAATGCAGACGTCATAAGCACACATAGTCCCATGACCGACCGGAGCACTCCCCGGGGTGACCGCAGCCGGATTCCAAGACCAACTTCGAGCCGCATCAAAAGTCGGCGTTTTGCCACGGCTATTCAGGTACGCCATGTTCACACCAGTATCGACGATAGCGACCAACACCCCGGAGCCGTCCATCTGCCGCTGCCGCATGAGGGTCGTGCAGAGGAGTCGCTCGACATCGGCATCCGAGCCGACTGGGGGTGAGCTGGGACACACTGCCATAGTTTCAATCGTGGTATCGGCATAGATATTGGCAACCGCGCGATTGCGGCTGGCGGCATCGTTGAGTGCTGGGATGTCACCCTCCTCCACCGTACCGCGAACCAGATACGTCGAAGCTTCTGGAGAAGAATCGAAAGTTACTGAAGCAAAGACGTCGTATAATTCGTCTTTGGGGTACTCGCCACGCACGAGTTTCGGCAACGCCAAAGCTGGGAAAGACAGGTCATAATCCAGCGATCCCAAGCGTGGGGTAGCATCGGCATCAAGTGCCAGACCTTGGCCACTCATGGCGGCCATCATGTTGTTTTCGAGCTTCCTGGTATGCACCAGTTCGACGATGACATTTCGTTTAGCCATTCTTACCTCCTGGTCTCGGAGAGGGGGTACCCTTTCTGGCCTCTCCTGACACCAAGAAGGCGTGAAAAATGAAGGCACGGTTGTGCCTTGTCCGATGATGGCTCTGGTAATGGTTCTAAGGAAGGAACTTCTGAAAAACCGTCACAAGCGGAAGCTGCACCAACATACGCCCTCGCCTCACGAGTGCGGCTTCGAAGATCCCAGATGACCCACGCGAGATGACGAAGCCTCCACCCTCCAACACTCGCAGCAATTCCGCAACGAACGCGTCGAAGGTCTCAGGTGCCATAGGCACTTCGGGATGGATGACATTGGCCACGTAAGCCACGTGAATCGAGCCATCGCTTAGCGCTCCAAGGTCGCGGATCGTGCCGTGATGCAGACGCACACGCTGTGGAAGAAGCGGCTCGTTTGCACGCCGCGCTTGATATGCCTGGGCAGCTTCGACCACGTGTTCGCCAATCCACTCGTAACCGTGGACGCAATCCAAAGCAAACGTGTGAAGAAGATCGTAGGGTTCTGACCAATTCATACCAAAGCCGAGACTCAAGCCACGCGCCGGATGCTTCTGGCGCAGCTCCTCAAGAAGGTTGACGTGCGCTAACGCATGCACGAGGCCAATAGCTTGGGTGAGCGCCGGAGCGACTTGCCCGCCAATGCTATCGCGCAAGCCAGGGAGTTCGAGCAAGAACTGGTAGGCTGGGTCCTCGCGCCACGGGACTGCGTCATCGTCGTACAGCGGGCCGTCAATAAAATCGCGCCAGTCACCGTGTAGACTCGACTTTTCCGCAGACATGCGTGCCTCTCTGCCCTGCCACCAGCGTCCAGGGTTTAGCTCTTGCGTGGTTTCTGCTAACAGCTAGACACTACCCGCTTGTACGAACTTGGGAAAGGAGCAAGTGCATGGGCCGACTCGATGGAAAAGTCACGATCATTACCGGTGCTGCGCGTGGGCAAGGTGCAGTCGCTGCCGATCTTTTCGCCCGCGAAGGCGCACGCCTCGTCCTTAGCGACATTCTCCCGGAAGGCGAGCGCGTGGCGGCGCAGATCGCCGCGAGCGGCGGCCACGCCGTGTTCGTCCACGCCGATACCGCACAAGAAGCCGAAGCGCAGCGCGTGGCCAGCGTAGCGCTGGCCACCTATGGCCGTATCGACGTACTCTACAATAATGCTGGCATTATTCTGGGCAAGCCGTTTCAGGAGACTACCTTAGAGGAATGGGAACGTATCATCAGAATCGATCTCACCGGTCCTTTTCTCATGAGCAAAGCCGTCACTCCGCAAATGATGGAACAACGCAAAGGCGTCATCGTCAACATCTCTTCGGTCGGCGGCATCATTGGCTACCCAGCGATGGCCGCCTACGGCGCGGCCAAAGGCGGCCTTGTTAATCTCACGCGTTGCATGGCCGTCGATCTCGCTCCGTACAATATTCGTGTCAACGTCATCTGTCCTGGTGCCATCGATACGCCAATGCCTCGCACCTACGTGGAGCACATGCCCAATAAAGAAGCCGTCTGGAAACAGATCGCCGACGTCCATCTCCTCAAACGGTTTGGGACGGCAGAGGAAGTTGCCTACGTCGCACTTTTCCTGGCCTCGGACGAAGCGAGCTTTATGACGGGCGCGATGCTCCCAGTGGACGGCGGGCATAGCGCATATTAGTTTGGGTTTAGCAGGAAGCGAAGCCCTGCAACTTTTCCGACGCGCCTTTGTTTCTCCCCGACAGGAAAGGAAGCAGGCATGGTCATGCACCGTGCATCGTCACTTACCCCTAACTTCCACCGTAAGGCACAACAGGTGGAACGATCATACAGAAGGAGGTCGTAGATGACCCAAAGCAGTTGGAAATCGTGGAGTATGGCCCTGATCACAGCACCTGGTCTCGCAATCGCCACGCTGG
>SYOC01000062.1 GCA_005804965.1 Pseudomonadota bacterium | reverse complement strand
TCGGACTGCCCTCTCCCTGGGAGGGAGAGGGCAAGGGTGAGGGTCAATGCAATCGCAACCGTCTAGTTTGGCTCAGAGAATTTTGATGCCGTGGGTATCGAATGTGGCCTTGATGGAGCGGCGCAGTTCACGGGCTATGTGCCACTGCCGACCAGCCACGACTTTAACGCGCACGGTAAACCGCAGCCGTGGTGCGGCGAAGTCTTCGAGACCGGTCACTTCGACATCGGCAAGCAAGTCGTTGGCAAAAGCTGGGTTTCGGCTGAACTCCACGCCAATTTGCGTCAGTAGTGCCAGCGTTTCCTCGACATTAGCGTGATGCGACACGTTTACCGTTACCATGGCGTAGGCAAAACCTTTGGTCTGGTTGGTGACCATGGTGATGGTGCCGTTGGGAATGATGTGCAGGCTGCCGTCGAAATCGCGCAAGGTAAGAATGCGCAACCCGATATGCTCCACGTTGCCGGATTTGTCGCCAATCTTCACCACATCGCCGACACGGATTTGATCTTCCAACAAGAGAAAGAATCCCGAGATTACATCACGGACAAGATTTTGCGCACCGAGGCCGAGAGCGATGCCGCCGATGCCTGCGGCGGCGAGGAGTGGTGCCAAATAGACACCGAACTCGCCCAAGATGAGCATGACCGTCACCATGCCGACAACTGTCGAGGCAAAGGCTCGTGTCACCGTCACTAAAGTCTGCGTGCGTTTCTTGCCTTCAGCAGACCGTGAGGCGATGTCTGTGAGAATTGGGCTCAGGCGTTCGGTGAGCACGCGAATGAGGCGCAGGACGATACCAGCGACGGCCAAGATAATAACGATTCGTACCCCCGCCGTCGGAAGCCAGTCAAGGAACTGCTCGAATTTAAGCGAGAGGATTGGTGACGAAAACATAGGCAGTACGGTGTCAGTAGGGGAAGCAGGCACGGTTAATGTCCAGCCAATTTAATTCTGAAGGAGGGTTTTCCGTCATGCCCGCGCAGGCGGGCATCCAGAGATCCAGCCCCATTTCCTGGATTCCCGCTTTCGCGGGAATGACATTCCCTTCGGCTACGCATCGAAACTTTCCTGACTGAGTGCTAACGGTAAATGCGGTAGTCGAGTGTGGGAAAGATGTTATCTCGTCGTTCGACCTCGCTGAGCCACGGCTCGTCGATGTGTCCTGAGCCAAGGGTTTCATACAACCGTGTGAATCGTTGGATGTGTTGAGTCGTGCGACGCGCGGCGTAATGCTGGGCGGTTTTTTGTTGCATCAGAAATGCCCAATCGCTGGATTGCGCCAAGAGGAGTTCTCGCGCGGCTTGATTTAAGGCACGCCGTTGCAGCGGGTTGGCTTCAGGAAAGCGTGCTGCCAGTTCGGTCATGCGGTCGGCGGCTTTGTGGAGGTGACGATAAATCCAATCGTTCTCTGTCGATAGCCACACTTCACTATAGCCGCGATGCCCCCAACTCGATGCCGTGGGCGTGGCGACTTGGTTATTTGGGTAGCGGTCCAGGTAGTCCGACGGGGTGACTAATTGCAAGGCCTGCTGATTGTTGGCGGCTTTACGGATGACCGAGTCGAGCCACTGCGGCCCTTCAAACCACCAGTGACCGAACAGCTCGGCGTCATACGGTGCCACGACAAGCGGTGGACGGTCCATGTCTGACGCCAGCCCTGCGATTTGCCGTTCGCGATTCAAGACGAAGTTGCCAGCATGCTCGTCCGTGCGCTCGTGTGCAGCGTCCGGGTCGTAGGGCATTTTCTGGTCAGTCTGGCCGGTGATGCGATAATACTTGATGCCGACGTTGACGCGCTCGCCGGTGGGCGGGAGATAGGGGCGGATGTAGTCGTAATCGAGGTCGTAGCCAACATCGCGGTAGAAATCCCGATACGCCGGGTCGCCAGGGTAGCCTTCGACTGAACTCCACACTTGTTTCGAGGATTCTGGGTCGCGGGCAAACGCGGCCACTCCGCTGGGGCAATAGAGCGGAGCATTGACTCCATAAATTGGCTGCGGGGTGGCATACAAAAGCGCGTGCGAGTCCACGAGAAAATAGCGAATGCCATGCTCCTTGAGGATTGCGTCTACACCGGGATAATAGGCGCATTCCGGCAACCAGAAGCCGCGTGGGTCGCAACCGAGAAAACGGCGATATTCCTCCACCCCGACGCGAATCTGTACACGCACGGCTTTCTCGTTCACTTGCATGAGCGGTAAGTAGCCGTGGGTGGCTGCGCAGCCGATGATTTCGATGACTCCTAACTCTTGGAAGCGGCGAAAGGCTTGGATCAGGTCGCAGCCATAGCGGTCGGCAAACACTGCCCGTGCATGCGAGAACAACTGCCAATACATTTCGGCTAAACCGCAGAACACGGGGTCTTGGCGCGTGCGTTCCCGCTCTTTTGCAGAGAGTTCGATGAGACGCTCCAAACGGCGCAGGTAGCGCTGCTGGAGCAGGGTGTCGCTCAGCATGTTGAGCAGCGGTGGGGTCAGCGACATAGCGAAGCGACATGGTACGCGGTCTCGTACGAGACCGTCCAACATGTCGATCAAGGGTAGGTAGGTTTCGGTGATGGCCTCGTAGAGCCAGCTTTCTTCGAGAAACTCCTCGTACTCAGGGTGGCGGACGAATGGCAAATGCGTGTGGAGGACAAAGGCCAGAAAACCTTGCATGCAGATTCCTTACTGAATGGGGCGTCGATGTTAGTGGCGATGTTCGCGACGATGTTCGGCACCCCAGGAGAACGGATGCTCGGCCGGAGAGAGGGCAGGCGAGGGCACAGTGATGGTTTCTGGATGGGAGAACTCTTTTGCTGCCTGTTGGCCGTTGCGACTTTCTCGTATGAGGGGTGAGGTCGTGCCCGATTCCCTGAGCGCGGCGGCTGGACATGGTACTGGCGGGGTGAACCACTGCACTTCAGTGCTTGTGGCCAGCTCGGCGCGTGGAGTTGTGATTGTGTTCGAGCGCCCGAGGGTGACAAACCGTCCTTCTCGCGAATAGTAGCCGATCTCCACACAGTAGGTCGTGTCGGCCTGGGGAACTGGAATATACCAATTGGAGGCGAACGGCGTCAGGCGAATCTCCGTACTGTTCCACGCGTTATTGCCGTTGAACTCGATATGAGTGACATCGAAGAGTTTCAGCGTCAGCCCATCGTTGATAGCCCCGAATTGATCTTGCATCGTGCGGAAATGGCTGGCAGCGAAATCCCAGTAGGCATAGAGCCAGTGCGGGTCCCGTGCGAGGAGGACGACGCGATTATCATCGTAGGAGGCGGGTAGGGTGTCTGGCTCGGCCAGTTGGTCAGTGGCATGTGCTCCCAAGAAAAACTTGCTCTCGGCAACGTCTTGGATGGGAGTGACTACTGCTGGAACTGGTGGGAGGTCTGGCCGCTCAGCAGGCACTGGATTGGGTGCCACAGCAACCGACGATGAAGGCAGCTCTTGCGCCTGTTGGAGCAGTGCCTTTCTTGACCGTCTCGGGTTGACTGCCGCGATCCGACTTTTGATTTCACTCGGAGTAGGGGGCTCGTCCGCTGTCAGCAGCCACGTGAGGATCTCCAGCAAATCTTGTTTGTGCAGTCGGCTGATGCCCTTCAGGCCTTGTTGATAGGCTCTGGCAAGTAGCGTGGCACGGGTGTGGGTAGCAAGAGATTGGAGGTCTTTAGGATGCATACATCTATCCTTAATTTGCCTTATTTGTGGCGAGCGAGGTGTTCAGAGGTCGATGATACGGGCAGGGTCTCCAGAGTGTCAAGGCGACTTTTTCACTCCTCTTGCTGAAGCGCTCGCCCTCCTCTATAAAAGACTGGCAAGGGCAATACTGAGACCGGCGGGTCACATTCGCGTTTGTCCTCGAAGCGCCGTCAGATTGCACCATTACCATGAACGCCTATTTTTCTGTCTTTCTGCTAGCGCTCGCTCTATGGGGGATGTGGTCCAGCTCCGCGCAATGGTGCCGGATGTCGTCGTGGTTGGCGATGCCAGCAGCTTGGGCCGAGACGGCCGCTTCAGGAAAGACCTGGAAGACGGTCGAGGAATTGTCCGCTGAAGAAAAGGGGCGCGTCGATTTCTCTGACTCTACCCCGCGTCATGCCGACATTCCCTACTTGCCTGCCGAGCCGTACCCATTCCAAGCGCCGTTTACCGCCGAGGAGATGGCCTATCGGATGATGGAATTTACCCAGCGCCCACGCTGGTCTTGTGCCTTTGCCAATTTGTTTGGCTCGATTACAACTGAGGGGTTCTTGCTCGGCAAAGGGATGAACATTTCCTATTCCGCGTATCCTGCACCCGGCGGTCTCGAAGTGCACCTGCAAAGTAAGCCGGGTGAAGAGGTCTATCGCTATCTGACTCAAGGCGTTTTTCCTCCTGGCGCACAAGGCTCGCAGAACCTGCTGATTCGCTACCGCACGGACCCTACCTTCACCAAGAAGGAAGACTTGTTCAGCTACACGCTGTCCACGCGACGGGTGCGCCATCAGAACCAAATGCGGCGCAACGACAA
Source organism: Pseudomonadota bacterium (assembly GCA_005804965.1). Lineage (GTDB taxonomy): Bacteria > Desulfobacterota > Binatia > Bin18 > Bin18 > SYOC01. The sequence continues at coordinate 18,995 of SYOC01000062.1, read as the reverse complement.
GTTTCCCTACATGGCACAAAGCTTTGACGATGCCTCGGGACGCGATGCCTGGGAATTTTCCTGGCGACTGTTGGGCGCGGATGTCCTTCATCAAAGCGTGCGCTTTCCGGTGACGCGGCCCAAGATCACCGTGGCGGATGGCGACACATTCCACGAAATTGCCACCGCCAATCTGAAGCTTATGGGCGATTCCTACCCCCATTACACGGCAGATGGCGGCGTCCCCTGTTTTGTCGTCGAGGCGCGGGCACGCGAGGAGTGGCTGCCTGGATACAAGGTGCCGCGCATCATTTACTGGCTGGATCAGTATTCGTTCTTTCCCCTGCGCATCGAAATGTATGACCGCGAGGGGCAGCTCAACACAGTTGAAGTCCGCGTCACCAAGATGATGAACCCGGCTCTTGGCGAGCGTGGTTATGGTCCATTTTTGATTCTCGACTGGGACGTTCCCCTCGATTTGCTGACGTATATCGTGCGGGATGGTCATCGACTGAAAGACTGGGCGCACGCCGACCGCGAGACGTTTTTCAGTCCCGACTTTATGCGGCGGCGCTGGTTTCTGACGCCGGTCAAGAGTTTGCTGTCGATCAACACGCCGGAAGAATTCTTTCTGCGTCCGTCGCTTGAACCCGGGAAGTTTCCAGACGCCCGGAAGATTCAGCTCGATTCGCGTTTGCAGGCACGTGTTGAGGCGCAGGACGCGGCGGGGCGGTTAGTCTTTGATGCTCCGGCGGATCCTGCAACCCCGCCTGCTCCGATGCAACATGCGCACCGCCAATAACAACGATTTGCTCACGATCTTTTCTATGCGTCGCCGAAAAATAACGTTGACGCTCGCCCCTCACACACGGAAGGAAGGTAGGTTGCTTCATATGCACTGGAGATGGTCCGTCCTGCTGGCAATCCTTACACTTGGGCTTTCTGCCAGCGTTACTGTTCTGGCCGTTGGCGGAGAGACGATATCTGTCCACGGACGTGAATGGAAAACCGTGGAAGAACTCTCGCCACAGGAGCTGAGCGAAGTCGATTTTTCGACCGACACTCCCCGCCATGCGCAGATTCCCTATGCGCCAGCGGAACCCTATCCTTTCACTGCACCATACACGGCAGAAGAAATGGGCTACCGTCTCATGGAATTCACCCAGCGTCCGCGCTGGTCGTGCGCGTTCGCCAATCTGTGGGGGTCGATTTCTTCGCAAGGTGTCTTAATGAACCCGGGACGATCCACCACGTTCATGGATTATCCCGAACCGATTGGGGTGGATGCTGAGTTCCTGCGCAAACCCGGCGAAGAGATGTATCGCTACTTGAACCAAAACACGGCTCCGCCTGATTCCGAAGGTTCGCAGCGCATGATGATCCGCTATCGCACGGATCAATCGTTTACCAAGAAAGAAGAAGCCTTCATGTACTCCCCGTCGATTCGACGGGTGCGCCATCAAACCCCGTTTCGCCGACAGGACAAATTCCCCAATCAGGCGCAAACCTCGGATGACGCCACCGGGCGTGACGCCTGGGAATTTACCTGGCGCGTGGTGGGCACAGATGTCCTGCACAAAACCGTGCGGTTTCCTTCGACACGGCCAACGATTGTGCTAGGCAACGGCGCGGATGGCACGCTGTATGAAAAAGCGACAGCCGATATAAAGATCATGGGCGACGCCTATCCGCATTATACAGCGAATGGCGGCGTCGAGTGTTACGTCGTGGAAGCGCGGGCACGGGCAGATTGGCTTCCCGACTATTACGCGCCGCGCATCCTCTATTGGCTGGAGAAGCGATCCTTCTACCCGCTGCGTATGGAACAATATGGCCGCGACGGCAAACTGACGATGGTGGAAACGCGCCTCACCGATATGTTTAATCCGGCGCTAGGGAATCGCGGCTATGGCCCGCTCTTCATCCTCTACTGGGACATCGCGTCGGATATCATGTCGTACAACGTTCGTGACAATCACCGGGTCAAAACCTGGACAGCAGACGAGCAGCAGTACTTCTTCTACCCGGATTTCATGCGGCGGCAGTGGTATCTCGATACCAGCATTAAGAGTCAAGCCGGCGTAGAGACGCCCGAACAATTCTTCCTCCGCCCGTTGCTTGAAGAAGGGAAGTTCCTTGGCCAGCGCCCGATGCAGTTCTCTCCTGAGTTGACGGCACGCATTCAAGCGCAGGAAGCTGCAGGTCAGCTCGTCTTCGAGGTGCCGGAGGCTGCGCCGGTCACACTCGTGAAAGAACAGCCAGTCGTTGCACCGCCAGCTTCGATGGAACGATCTGTAGCTGCTCCAGTACACAATCCTGCGCCTGCCTACGCCCAACAACTTGGACAAGCAGCTCCTCCGACTGCTTTGCGCTAGCCTGATGGGAGCATGGAATGCTATGCTCCCGGGCATGTTGCTCAGGAGGAGTCATGCCACAACAAGAAAATAAACACGCCATCTACGAGCGTGCGCAGTTTGGTCATACACTCGGCTATGGCAAGCGACCAGCCATCGTCGTGATTGATTTTCAGCTTGGCTTCACCGCGCCGGAACGGTCACCGTTGGCGGGAAATCTTGACGCTGAAGTGGCGGCCACCAATCGCTTGCTTGCCGCCGCGCGTAAGAAAAACATCCCTATCGTTTTTACTGTTGTTGGCTACGATCCTCATCGTCAGGATGACGCGGGACTATGGCCAGAAAAAGTGCCGTCGCTACGCCTTCTCACTTTGGGGAGTGAGTTGGTCGAGCTTGACCCGCGCCTCGACCGCAAACCTGAAGACCTCGTGATCGTCAAAAAATACGCCTCTGGTTTCTTTGGGACCTATCTCGGCTCGACGCTGACGATGAAAGGGGTAGACACACTGATCGTCACTGGATGCACGACCAGCGGCTGTGTGCGAGCTACCGTCATGGACGCACTCAACCATGGCTTCCGCCCCATCGTGCCGCTCGAAGCCATCGGCGACCGTGCACATGAACCGCACGAGGCCAACGTATTCGACATCGGCGCAAAGTACGGCGATGTCGTGTCGGTCAGCGAAGTGCTCGATTATCTGGACGGTCTCTAGCTCGCCGTCCTACTCCAAATTGGCTTCGATCAGCATCGGCCCAGGCGTGCGCAACGAGGCGTGCAGCGCTTCGTTGAGTTCCTCCGCCGTGTGTGCCGCCCGACCTTCGACCCCAAACCCTTCCGCCAGTTTCACGAAATCGAAGAACGGTCGATCCAATCCGGTCATTGCCAAACTGGCAGCGCCAGGCGTGATGTGCGCACGTTCGAGCTCCCAGCGGAGGATTGAGTACGCGCGATTTTTGCAGATGACGGTTGTCAAATTCTGCTTCTCACGGGCAGCGGTCCACAACGCTTGAATGGTGTACAGCGAGGAGCCGTCGCCTTCCAGGTTCAGAACGCGCTTGCCCGGCTCTGCTGCTGCTGCGCCCACGGCACACGGCAAGCCTTGGCCAATTGAGCCACCGGTTAACGCCATATAGGTGAAGCGTGGTGCACCGGCAGACGCACCGTAGTAAGCAAACCCGGAAGTCGCGCCTTCGTCCATGACGATGGTGTCTTCGTGTTGAGCGGCGGCAACGGCTTGACACATGGCTAATGGATTCAGTGCGCCACGCGGTGGTTCCGGTCGTGGTGCGCCGGGAACATCGCGTTCGGCTGGGGCGCTGAGTGCGTCTGCCAAGGCCGCGAGTGCCGATGCTGGGTCAGCTGTGGCTCGGCAGAGGTGGAAAATCTCTGCGCCTTCGGCACATAAGCCGCTACGACTGTTGGGATAGCCGAAGAACGCCACCGGTTCGCTGGCTCCAGCCAGGATGACCGTCGAGTAAGGGGCGAGCACTTGTCGTGCGGGTTCAGGCGCGTAGGGGATTTTGTCGGGAGCAATGAGTCCGGCACCACGATCCTGCACCGCAGGGAAGGTGGGGGCAAGCACTCGGCAACCAGTGGCGCGAGCAATACGCTCTACTGCGCGCAGTCCGCGCGTGCGTAAACCGCTGCCGCCAAGGACAATCGCTGTGGATGCGCTGTTGGCGTGCAGCGCACGCGCCGCACGCTCAATTTCTCCAGCCTCGGGTGCCGCCGGTAAGGGAAAAATTGGCCGAGTGATAGCTTGCCCAGTCGTGTCCCATTGGACTTCGCCGGGAAGAATCAGGGTCGCCGGACCACCCGGCAGCCGAGTGGCCTGGGCAATTGCTTCGGTCATATCAGCACTGGCGGTATCGGCTGCTGTCGAGGTATGTACCCAGACCGACATTGGTCGCGCTAGCGTGTTGATGTCCGAGGTGAGTGGTGCATTGGCGGCAATATGCCAACTGGCATGATCGCCGACGAGAGAGATCACTGGCGATTTGGCTTTACGAGCATTGTGAAGATTAGCGATGCCGTTTGCGAATCCTGGACCTAAATGTAGCAAGGCCAGCCCAGGCTTCCCGCTAATGCGGGCGTAGCCGTCGGCGGCTCCTGTGCAGACGCCCTCGAACACCGCCAAGACCGAGCGGATTTCTGGACAGCGATCAAGCGCTTCGACCAAATACAGTTCCGTCGTTCCGGGGTTTGCAAAACATACGTCGATGCCTGCGGCGGCAGCCGTACGAATCACCGCTTCCGCGCCCGTTATTTTTCCATTGGTTTCCATTGGCATAGTCTTTTACCTCCCGTCAGAACATGGCGGCTAGAGGGTAAAGGGCAGAGCAGGGAAAGGAAAGGTGGGGGTATTTAGGAAGGCAGCGGCACCCTGAGTTGCTTACAGATGCGGGTGGCAGTGAAGTCCGGTATTTCGCGATGACGTGGGACAGAAGTCCGACGATTCGCCACCGGATTTTCCCAGATGGAGTGTTCTCCTCCTTCTCGCACGAACCGACAGCCGTGTTGGCTAAGGTGCTGGAGTAAATCTCGTCGTTTCATGGAGCAGAAGATTGAGGGGTAATGCTGATCCGTGACGCTGCCATCATAAGCAGATGAATAGGCTCCTCTAAATCGGCTTCTGGATCTGAGCATGATGGGTCAGGAAAGGGCAATGGCTCGCCACGCAGCAAGTTCGTTTCGGCCATATCTGTTAGGGCACTGGCAAGCGACAGTCTTGCTTCTCCTAGGGTGGCCCCGCAAGTAATGACGCCGGGAAAATCGAGTACTTCTGCGTGAACACCTTGATCGAGGAATTTATACATTGCTTTGTAGGTAAACATCTTTTTCGTTCCCGAGGAATCCTTGCATTACGGTCGCCGCAGGCTCGGCATGACGGCTTCCATGCCCAGTTGGTGAGCGAGCTGCTCCAACTCGTCAACCCGAGCTTGCCAGTGGTCGCGCTCGGCGCGGAGTTTTTCACGTTCGCTTACGAGCAGGTCGCCGAGGTCTTCGCGTCGATGTAATTCATATTGCGCGTGGTGATAATACGTCTTGGCAAGCAATAAGTCTGGCTCCTCGACGAACCCAAAGTGCTGATGCCACGCGCGGCTCTCGGCGTTGCCGAGCATATAATGGCTTTCGAGCGTTGGCATTCCCGCCGCGAACATCGCGTTACTTACCGTCGCGAGTAGTGCGGTAGCCACGCCTTGGCGATGCCACTGCGGAGCGACGAACACAATATCCAACAGCGGAAGATGCCCCTCGCTATGAGTAATCAGCGCGGCACCCATGATCTGTTCTTCTTGCGTAGCGGCATGTGGGTCGAGGGCAAGGCATGAAGCTGGGAGCAGCCGCCCGCGTTGACCAGACAACATCTTCCTGACATCTTCTCGTGCGGCTGCGTGGATTTTTGCCAATTCCCAATCACAAAAATCAAAAGAATCCTCAAACGCGGCAATGTACCCAGCCACGAGTTGAGGTTCATCCTCCGTCGTGACAGCTCGGATCGTGTACGAGGTGCGGACAGGATGCGGCTGCACTGCGAGGGTGACGGTGACGGATTGCCAGCGCGGTGAGATATGCGCCTGCCCGTCCCAGTATTCATGCTTCCACCCCAGCTTCTTCGGCATCCGATCAAAAGCGCCCTTGCTCATGGGGAAATGTTGGCTACGCATGCTTCTGCTATCCGTCAGGAAACAAGAGACGCCCCAACCGGACGTCTCTCCTCAGCACTCAGCACTCAGCACTGTGCTATGCCGTCGGAAACCCGTACAGCTTTGCCGTGTTGTCATGCACCATCTTGCGGGTCTCGCTCTCGGGGATGGAGGCAAAGTTCGAGGCGACTTTGCTACGCGAGAAGGGCCATACCCCCTCGGTATGTGGATAGTCCGAACCCCACATAAGGTTGTCCGTGCCCATGATTTCGCGGGTCAGCACGCCGGCCCGGTCATCCTCGAAGGTGGCGTAGAACTGACGACGGAAATAGGTACTTGGGGTTTCCGGCAGTTTTGGCTGCATCCAGCCTTTGTGATCGCTCCACCAGTGGTCCATGAACTCCAGCACCGAACCGATCCAACCGATACCGCTTTCTACCAGCGCCCATTTTAGTTTGGGAAAGCGCACTGGAGCGCCGCCCCAAATCAGGCGCTGCAAGGTATCGTTCATCTCGAATTTCACCACGCCGATGATAATGCCGCCGGCACCAGGACCATGCGCCCGGCCAAACGGGTCACGTCCGCCAATGTGCATGCTTGCGACTACACCCATGTCTTGCATTGCCGCCCACAGCGGGTCCCAATCCGGCAGGTTGTAGGGGCGATCATCCACCCATGCCGGTAACATGACGCTGACGAGACCAAGCTTGGCGCAGCGCTCCGTTTCTGCCACGGCCCACTCAATCGGCCCACGACACGGGAGCATCCCCACGCCTTTGATCCGATCCGGGTAGGGTTGGCAGAATTCCGCAAGCCAGTCGTTGTAGACACGGCAACAGGCGTACAGATATTCGGGGTCGGGAGCGCGGACGAGGGTGAGTCCGACCCCGGGATACATAACTTCACCTGAGACGCCGTCGATATCTTGATCTTTCAAGCGTTCATGTGGGTCCCAGGTGCCCGGGCGGTTGTCCGAGTAGCGATAGCCTTTGGGTGCAGGAATATCCATGCCTTGGGCTTTCAAGTCCTGCATCGGGCCTTCAAACGCCAATGGACGCGGATGCAAACCGTCGATCACGATGTAGTCGCCGGATTCGTCGAGCGCTTCGATCCGTGGTGCTCTGTCGCGCCATTTCTTGTCCATACGCGTCACCCACAAATCTGCCGGTTCGACGATATGTGAGTCCGATGAGAGTAGACGTCCAGTGTAGGTGTCAGCCATGAATCATCCTTTTCTTTCTTTGGGCAAAAATGCCACAAGCAAAATATAGCAAGCCGTCAGTCAAGGAAATTTTGACGGATCGCTAGGGGGAACGTCATTCCCGCGAAAGCGGGAATCTAGGAGGCATAACCGTAGACAAGTGCATATTTTTTCCGGATGCCAGCCTTCGCTGGCATGACGACAATCTATTCCGCAAAATTACATTGACTGAGCACTAGGAACAGGGCTTAACTCGCTGGCAGCGCAACCTTGTTGCAACTGCATGAACCTACCTGATGCAGCTCGATGACATTGCCGAACGGATCTTGCACGAACACTTGATCGGAATTCGGACCGACCAGCCCTTTGATTTGCCAGTGCCAGAGACCACGATCTTCGAGTTCTTTCTTGGCCTCTACAATGTCCTCGACGGCGAGTGCGACGTGGGGCAGGGTCGGGTCTTCTTTCTCGCTGCGTGCCATCGGCGACATACCTTTGCCATTCACGCCCATCAAGTGGATTTGCGTGGTGCGTTCGCCTTGGCCGACATACATCCAGAAGCCGGGAATGGTCGGGATGTTGGGGCGATGCGAGTCAGTGTGGAGACCGAGCACGTCGGTGTAGAAATTCCGCGCTTTGTCCACGTCTTCTTGGCTGGTCCCAATCCGGATACCGTGGTGATGCAATTCGACGACTTTAATCGGCATAGTCTGCCCTCCTTCGTGAGAGTGTGAGAGATTGTCTGCTCACTCTCATAGCATAAGAGTCCCGTGTCCGAGAAGAGACGAGGTGCGCTCGGGTTGTCCATTAGTGGAATTCATGGTAGAGGCGGAGGGCTTTCATTCGTGCGCTCTGGCTACAAAAGGGGGGACTATGCTCGGGCCGGTTCGCTATCGCATCGTCGGTTTGATTTTTCTGTTAGCGCTCATCAACCACATCGACCGCGCCAACATTTCTATTGCTGCGCCGGTGATGATTCGCGAACTAGGCTGGAGCGAAGCCCAATTCGGCGTCATCTTTTCTGCGTTTTTGTGGGGCTACATGGCCTTCCAACTGCCGGGCGGCTATTTGACTGACCGCTATGGCGGTCGGTTGATTCCGTGGCTGTGTTTGGGCTGGTCGGTAGCAACGCTGTTGACGCCGTTGGGCGCGACAGGTTTCACGTTGATGCTGGTGCTGCGCTGCTTGGTCGGCGGGTTTGAAGCTCCTATCGTTCCGGCGATGAGTGCCGCTAACGCCGCGTGGGTGCCCCGCCACGAATTAGCGCGGGCGCAGACGGTGATTCCCGCTGCGTTGAATGGCGGCATCATGATCGGCTACCCGCTGGTCACGGCAATTACCTTGCAATTCGGCTGGCCTTGGGTGTTCTACATCTGTGGAGGTGTAGGAGTTGTCTGGGCGTTTCTCTGGCTCTGGCTGGCGAAAAGCGTTCCAGAAGAACATTCCTCGGTCTCTGCGGAAGAGCTTGCGTACATTCAAGCTGAGCGTGTCCGACCGACGAGCGAGCACGAAGGCTGGGGCGAGGTGCTACGCTCCCCACGAGTATGGGCGTTAACGATCTCCTACGCGCTGTGGGTGTACAACATGTGGCTGATGGCGTCGTGGTTGCCTTCCTATCTGGTGCGTGGACGAGGGTTCTCTGTTGGCGAGATGGGCCTCTTAGGCGGCATGATTACTGGTGCGGCACTGGTGGGGACGATTGCCGGCGGTTGGTTCTCCGATAAACTTTTACAACTTGGTTACAGTGCTGACCATGCGCGGAAAACGTTTCCCGTGATCAGCATGTTGATGGGGGTTCCGTTCATGATTGCCGGGGTGAGTGTCGAGTCCGGCTCGCTGTGTATTGCCTTGCTGATGTGCGCCCGGCTCTTCAACGATGCGGCTTTGTGCGGGTATATGAGCTTGCCGACCGAGATGAGTCCACGCCATATCGGCGCAATTTGGGGGAGTATGAGCACTTTCGGCAGCTTGGCTGGCATGGCGGCGGCGACGTTCTCTGGCTATCAAGTCACGGCGACTGGCAACTGGGCACTGCCGTTTTATACTGCTGCTGGTGGCATCTTCGTGGCGGCACTGATTATGGCGCTCGGCGTATCCGCCCGGCCTTTGTTTGCTTCAGGGGCCGAACGCTCTGGCGCTGCCTCTCCCGTGCCAGCAATGCATTAAGAGACCCAGCCTCAGTCTATTTCTTCGTCGCCGCAAGAATACCGATCATCACGATGGCACCGCCGATAAGGTGTGATGGTGTAATAGGTTCGCTCAAGAAGACATAGGCAATGCCGATAGCCATGACCGGCACTAAGTTGAGAAAGATGCTCGCGCGGCTGGGGCCGAGTACGGCGATAGCATCGTAGAACCAAAAGTGGGCGAATGATCCTAGCGTGCTCTGGTAGGCAATGGCAAGCCAGGACGCCCACGACACCTCGGCGAAATGCCACTGGTCGCGCTCTAAGATGATGCAACCAATGAGCAGCCATATGGCACCGGCCATGTAGGTGTAGGTGGTGGCTGCGAGCGGCGACACAGTGTTCATCAAGCGCCGCCCATAAATCGTGTACAGCCCCCAACTGATCTGCGTGCCGAGGAGAATCAAGTCGCCAAGGTTGTATTGGCTTTGCTTGACGACCTCCCATGATCCGCGCGTGATAATGACGGCCACGCCGATGACGGATAAGACAATGCCAAGGACCGCCCGAGAAGAAGGTCGCTCGCCCAGAAGTGCCATCGAGAGCAGCGCGAGTGAGACGGGCGCCGCAGCATTGAGGAGCGCAGCATTGGTAACAGTGGTGAGCCGCAGTCCATAATACGTACACCCCACGCTGCCGCAGTAACCGACAAAGCCGAGCACCAGGAGCGTCCTCACCAGTTTTGGGCTCCACGGTACCGGACGCGACTCGCGCGCCAAAAAGATCGACAAGAGGAGCGAGCCGATCACCAGCCGAATTGCCGCGATGGTCAGCGGTGGCACGCCGCGCAAGGCGATCTTGCCGGTCGGCATGAGGCCCGCCCATACCATCGTGACCAACGTCAACAACAAAAAGGCGCGAGTTTCCCGAGAGATGTGCATGAAGAGGGGCACTGTAGCAGAAAGAGACGGGGAAGAAAGCTGAGAGTCGAGCTGGGGTGCAGAACGCTTTCTTGGCAAAAGCCTTCTCGATCTCTCCCTGGATTCCAGCTTTCGCTGGAATGACGACCGTGCCGCACTCGTCATTCCGGGCGGGCCTGCCCCGGACTTGATCCGGGGGCCACAGACCGCGACCCGGACTCCAGAATTTTGTTATGCGCTCATCAGATACCGTAAAAAGCCGAAGCGTTGGAGCCCAGAATTTTATCGACCGAGGTCGTTGGCAATCCAGCGAGAAGGTCGCGCATTGCCGGTACCAAGTGGGCAAACCCTTCGGCATGCGGGTAGTCCGAGCCGGTGAAAAATTTATCGTCTCCGACAAATTGTACAATCAGCGGCAACAGCTTCTCGCTAGGGTCGGCATTCACCCAGATGTTACGAGCGAAATACTCGCGAATCGGACGCTTCATCTGTGAGGTGTGGCGCATGTACTGGTAGCGGTACTCGAAGCGTTCGATCCACTCACCCACCCAACTGCCCATCGCTTCGACTGTGGCCACCCGCAACGCGGGAAAGCGCTCGAACACGCCATCGTAGACCATGGTGCTTAGCGACATGCGCGGGTCTTGGATCACGTTCATGGAAATGAACATGAACCCTGGATTGCGATCCCGATACCACGCGCTGCCGATATATTCTCTATTTCCGGCTGGATGAATACTAACCGCTAAATTCAGGTCCTGTGCTGCTGCCCAGACGACATCGTAGTCCGGATGTCCAAAACTCTTCCCATGCACCGGAGCCGAGCCGATCATGACTGAATGCCCGCCGAGCTTGGCTACACGCTGGAGTTCTTGCGCTGCTAGCGCAGGGTCGCGCAACGAAACGTGGGCAGCGGGAAAGAGACGATCTAGATGCCCGGCACACACCTCGAATGCCCAGGTGTTATAGGCGCGGCACAATGCCGCCGCGAGCTGCGGGTCACGCACGTCACCTTCCCACAACAGCCCCAAAGTGGGGAAGAGGATCTGACAGTCGATACCTTCGGCATCGAGAAACTTCACCCGCTTGTCCATGTTCTGCCAGTCGCCACCTTCGATCAGCGAGCGATCAAAATCGTTCATCGCGTGACCTTCTTCCTTCTGCCCGTGCGCGACAATGACACTGAGCATCTCTTCCGTGTCGTTGCCCAAGTGCATAGGCTTTCCATCCACCATCATACGTTGCTTGCCGGTCTGCGGATCGTTGATTACACACATTGCACGGTCGCGATAGGCGGGGTCGATGTACCGAGGAAACAGGTCCAATGGTTCAATAAAATGGCTGTCGCCATCGACAATTTTCATAGGCACTCCTTGGGATTTTCCCAAGGAACATAGGGTGCGGGCGGAAAAAAAGGAAGGCAGGCCGGGCGATGTGTGGAAACCAGAAGGAAACTGTGGTACCGGCAACGGTAGGATTATGGCCGTTCCAAAGGAGGAGAGAGTATGCCGCGACACAAAAACGTCCGCTGTGGTTCGATGAGAAGCCTCGTTGTACCTGCGCTGCTTGGGCTTGGTGCCGTCCTGACATCGCTGCCCACTGCGTTTGCTCAAGACACGCCAATTGGGCCGAAATGGTGGCCATCGGAATGGGGGCCGGAAGACCAGCGTGGTGCGGTGAATCGGATTACTCCGCAGAAGATTCTCCAAGCTGCGACGCTGATTAAGGAAGGGAAAATCTATCAACTCGGTCGGCTCTACGAACAAGGGATGCCGCTCTCAGGGAATCGCAGTTTTGTCCTGACTATTCCGGGCCGACCAACGGCGGGGCCGATGGGAAAGAATGCACTTGTTGCCAATAGCGAAATGGTCGCGACGGAGATTGGGCAAGTCGGCACTCAATTTGACGGGTTGGGGCACGTCGGGGTACGGGTCAATGGCGAAGATATTTTTTACAACGGGTTTAAGCTTTCCGACATCGGCGACAGTTATGGGCTGAAAAAATTGGGGATCGAAAATGTCGGCGTCATCTTTACGCGCGGCGTGCTCCTTGATGTCGCTGCCTATAAAGGCGTGGAGCGCGTGGAGTCTCCCTACATTGTGACGGTAGATGACCTCAAGGGCATGCTAGCGAAGCAACAGGTGGACATTCAGGAAGGCGACGCCGTTCTGTTTCACACCGGGCATGGCAACCTGTGGATGAAGGATAACGAGAAGTACAAAGCCGAACAGCCCGGTCCTGGTGTGACTGCCATCGACTGGCTCATCGACAAGAAAATCGTTATGGTCGGAGCGGACACGGCGGCAGTAGAAGCCTTTCCTGGCGAGAATAAAGACCGCTTCGCCGAAGCGCATCAGCATTTGCTCACGCGCAATGGCATTCATATCCACGAGAACCTGGATTTGAGCGCCTTAGCCAAGGAGAAAGTCTACGAGTTCGTCTACGTCTTTGCGCCGCTGCGGTTGAAAGGTGCTACCGGCTCGCCGGGCAATCCGTTCGCCATTCGCTAGCCGCCAATACAAAAATCGCGCCCTCTGCGGCGCAAAACCCAATGAAGATAAGGAGGCAATATGTCGGCAATGAACGATTTCAACCAACAGGTGATTCAAGAATTTCGAGCGAACCAAGGGAAGGTCAGCGGCCGCTTCGCCAACATGCCCATGATGCTATTGACCATGACCGGTGCCAAAAGCGGTCGGACGATTACCAAGCCGCTGGTCTACACCACCGATGGCGACCGCATCGTCATCATTGCCTCGTTTGCGGGAGCCGCTAATCATCCCTCCTGGCACAACAACCTTGTTGCCAACCCCGAGGCGACAGTCGAAATCGGCAGTGAACGTTTTCGCGTTCGAGCAGCGACGACTTCTGGCGAGGAGCGCCAGCGGCTGTACGACCGCCAAGCCGAGCAAATGCCGGTGTTCAAGGACTACCAGAAAAAGACAGATCGGCAGATCCCGGTCTTCGTGCTCACGCGCATTGACTGATGGGTATAGAGACGCCCTACCGGGGTGTTTCTCTCGCAAAATTTCGTTCCTTCCGTAGGCCGGGTCTAAACAAAAGGAAAAGTGTCATGACCGCACCGACGATCGTCTTTGCCCAAGGGATCGAGATGCCGCCGGATATTCTCGCGCTGGTGCAGCAGATGAAACCGGCGGGGTTTACGTTGCAGATGCTACCGCCCAGTGCCAGTGCCGAGGAAATTGCTGCGGCGATACGTGAAGCCGAGTATCTGGTGGGCTTTCCTCGCTTCTTGCCGAATGAGGCGTACGCGGCAGCCACACGCCTCAAGCTGCTCCAGGTGTTGAGCGCGGGCTACGACTATCTCAATATCGAGGGTGCGCGGCAGGCGCGTATTCCTATCTGCTCGAACGGTGGGGCCAATTCTGTGGCCGTGGCCGAGCATGCCATCATGCTCATACTGGCGGTCTATCGCAAACTGGTGGCGTTCCACCAGAATGTCGCCGCCGGTCGCTGGCATCAGGGCATCCCGCGCACGGTGGATATCTATGAACTGGAAGGTAAAACCGTCGGTCTGGTGGGATTGGGCAATATCGGTCGGCAGGTGGCCCGGCGCGTGCAAGCCTTCGATGCCCAGGTGATCTACTACGATGTTTTCCGACTGAGTCCGCAAGACGAGCAGGCGCTGGGCGTGCAATATATGCCGCTCGATACGCTGCTCGAAACCGCTGATGTCGTCAGTCTGCACGTGCCTCTCAACGACAGCACCCGCCATATGATGGATGCCCAAGCGTTTGGTCGCATGAAGCCTTCGGCCATTGTCATCAACACCTGTCGTGGCGAGGTGATTGACGAGCCAGCGTTGATCGCTGCCTTGCAACAGCGACGGATACTGGCCGCCGGCCTCGATACGCAAGCCAAGGAGCCATCCGATCCCAACAATCCCTTGCTGACGTTGCCGAATGTGACGTTGACCCCACACAGTGCCGGACCAACGGTAGACAGCTATCGCAAGCGGTTTCACAACGGCTACGCCAACATCGAACGGGTCGCTCGCGGTCAGCCGCCTCTGTGGATCATTCCTGAGATGCGCGATCTCTTCCCGGCTGCGACGGCGAATGGGTGAGAAATCTCGCTGGTATCGTCCTCTTGATCCCGCTACTATTCTCCCCATGAAAATTACCGCTATCTAGAGAAACGTTTGTCGATGAGTGGGTGGCAGCTGAGGTTACGCAGACCGATAAAACAGACGTGCCGGTAGCTGGCGAGGTGGTGAGCCACAGCCCGGAGAAACAGCGCGTCTATCGCGAAGGAAAAGCCTATTTAAGTAGGCATCCACAAGCCAGGATGTTCATTTTCTTCGCTGGCGATCCTATTCCCGAGCACATCGAGGTCATGCTTGCCCTCCGCTAGCCGCATTCGGGGACGCTTGGCGCATGGCGGAGTCCTTTTGGTCCCTGTCCGGGTCGAAGGGCAGGACTTCGAGTTTCTCCTCGACACCGGAGCCGCATATACGGCGGTGAGCCAGGATGTCATTACCTTGCTCGACATTCCGCTTGTTCCTCGACAAACGGTGGCTATTGCACCAGCGCATGGGCAGGTTTTTCAAGCGCCACAGGCAACCATCAGAGCACTACGCATTGGTGGATTGCACCTGACGGCGGTCACAGCTCTCGTCCTCGATTTTCCGTCCATCTTGAAGATTGACGGCGTTCTAGGGATGAACATTCTCCGCCAGTTCCATATGACCCTGGAGCCGGACACGGCAACGCTCGTGCTTCGACGCTTGGCGGTACGGTAGACTGCGCTCTCTCCGCCTGCCGCGACGCAACTCTGTGAGACCTCGCGGAGCGAGAGTCCGACGATAACTGGGGAATTCAGTCCCCAGCGCTTCTACTGCGCCGGGGCCGCCTATGTTTCTCAGAGGTAGAGGTCTATGCTTCAGGCTCGACCTGACGAGGTCAGCACATAAAGAAGACATCGTGGTAGAAAAATCTCGTGTTCCTGGCTCAGCCGTGGCGAACGTCACGCTTACGTCGCCTGCTGTCGGGCTCAGGCTGCACTGGGACGGGAAAAGCATTCCGGATGCCGAGGCCAGTGAGGTGCCGTTCTTATCGCCACCGCTGCCATCGTTCCAAGCGATCGGACCACCTTCTTTCACAGCGCATGCCCTGCCGCATTGGACGGCAGGAAACGTTTGCCTTGTATCGCGTTCCCCCTCGCGCGAAATCGTGTGGGAACAAGCAGCAGCCGGTACAATCTTGGTGCTCGATTCGCTCCTCCTTGCCAATCTCAGTTACGACAACATCTCTAGCGCGACCGGCGAGCTGGTGTGGGTTGGTTGGGGAGGGCTACCTGCGTCTTTGCCGCTTGCCGTTCGCCCTGCGTTGTTGATCCGCTCTTTGCGTGCAGTAGTGTCCGTAGCGCCCACAACGATTGCCCTGTCGCTTCCCGCGCATGATCCCTTATTGCGGCATGTCGCACTCGCGTTACAAGCAACGATTGAAGGGACAAGCGCTGCCGAGCGGCTGTATGCCGAGGTGCTGACCAACGCCCTCGCGGTACACTTCCTCAGACGTTACGCGTCCTCTCAGCCTCATCACGAAGAGCTGACTGGCGGCTTGTCACCCTACAAACTGCGCCGGACCACTGCTTATATCAAAGCGCATCTCACCCACGAATTGTCTCTCGTGACTCTGGCTGCCGTGGGCGAGACCAGTCCCGCCCATTTCGCACGTTTGTTCAAGCTCACTACCGGTCGGACGCCTCATCAGTACGTCATCATGTGTCGGATGGATCGGGCGAAACTGCTGCTCGCCGAGACCGAGGTTTCCCTCAGTGACATTGGCCTTCAGGTGGGGTGTGCTGACCAGAGTCACTTCACGGCACTCTTTCACAAACACGTCTCTATGACGCCCAAAGCCTACCGGGATAGCACCAAGACACTTTTCGGATCGCCAAGCCACTGCGAACCGGGCGAAGCTGGCTCCTAGGCTGCTCGGGCGTCCGCGCGTCGTCAGCGCGGAACTTTTTTCTTGCCTGTGCTGCGATTATCGCAACATTCCAACATTTGTAGCAGGAATTTCACAGACGGGACGGACTGCGTGGGTTACGTTTCTTGTGAACGAAAGGAAAGCAATGCGCTGAGTGTCGCACGGTGAGGACAGACTATGGCTATTCATGATCGCGCCCCCGTTCTGCATCCCACCCGGATCGATCTCCCCCAGGAAATCCGTGTGGATCTCATCTCTATGCTGAATCAAGCCCTCGCCTCGACCGTAGATCTGCGTTCCCAAGTTAAGCAAGCGTGTTGGAACGTCAAGGGAAAAGACTTTATCCCGTTGCATACTTTGTTCACGACCATTGCTGCGGCGCTTGACGTCTACGCCGACTTGGTGGCTGAGCGCATTGCCATCTTGGGCGGAGTGGTGATGGGAACGGCCCGCACGGCGGCGATGCTGTCGCAGTTGCAGGAGTACCCCAGCACGCTTGTCGAGGGCAACGACCATGTTGAAGCACTGGTCGAGCGCTTCGCTTACTACGCTACGGCCATGCGTGGCGGCATCGCGCAAGCGATGGATGTGGAAGATGCTGGCAGTGCCGCCGTCTACACCGATATTTCGCGTGGGGTCGATAAGCAGCTCTGGGTGCTGGAAACTCACCTCCAACGCTAAAGAGCGCCGATACAGTTACGAAACGATGTCAAGGTGTCCCCGTCAGGTGCAATGGGACAGAACGTCTCTCATAAGGAGGAAGGCCATGAGCACCGATCTGTTAGAGAACATCACGAGTCAATTAGCGCCCCCAATGGTCCAGAAAGTGAGCGTGTTTCTGGGCGAAACTGTGGAACACACGCAGGCGGCGGTGAATGGAGCGATTCCCACCATCCTGGCCGGCCTGATGCATTTTTCTTCGCTTGCCAACGGCCCGGTACAGCTCTTAGCCCTGATTAATCGCGACAATTACGGGCGACTCTTGAACAATCTCTCGGGTGTAGGTGGTGAAGGGAACACCACGCAAAACGTGATGACGACTGGCCAGGAGATTCTGCGTGTCGTGTTCGCTGACAAGCTCGACAGTGCGAGCGAGCGTGTTGCCGCCGCCAGCGGTGTGACCAACGCCTCAGCGTCTTCACTGATGAGTCTCACCGCACCTGTGGTGGTCGGCGTGCTCGGACGTATACGCGCGGTGCAGGGGCTAAATGCTACGCGTCTTAATACGCTACTGATGGGGCAGAGAGAAGCTGTCGTCAAATCGGCACCAGCAGGGCTCGCCGAAGTGTTTGGGGTGAGCGATCTAACGAAGCTTGGGCCAGCAGTGGCGGAGGCGAAAGCGACAGCAACAGCCGAGCCGGTGCGACGGATGGTTGTCAACCCGCCGAGCGATCAGAACACGCTGAAACGATGGGGTTTGCCTCTATTGGGCGTTGCTGCCATCGGGGTAATCTATTTCTTTTTGTTCTGAACTTCTTGCCCTTAGATGAGAAGACCAACCTCATGTTTCATAACCAGAGTACGAGACTCGGGACGCCGTCACAGCGTACCGCCTCAAAGGAACCTCATGGATTTCAAGCAAGCCTTTTATAGTGGGACTATCGCTGGCCTCGCAACGTCACTCGCGATGGTTGTTGGTCGCAGTGCCGGCATCACCAGCCTCAATGTCGAATTGCTCCTGGGGAGCATGCTCACCCAAGACCTCTCCCCTTTGTCGGGAGCGATTGGCTTCGCCCTGTACCTCCTCATTGCTGGGGGGATTGCCTGCCTCTACGCCGTTGGTTTTGCCCATGTGATGCAACGGGCGAGTTGGGCCGTTGGGCTCTTGTTTGCTCTTGTTCACTTGGGTCTTGCTGGTCTCTTCATGGATGCGCTAGGCGATCTGCATCCATTGCTTGTTCGTCCTCCTCTCCCACTTCTTGACGGCCATCTGCTCGCTCCAGGGTTATTCGCTGCCAATTTCGGCACCACGACAATGATTGGATTTTTTGTCCTGCATTTTATGTACGGCGGCATCATTGGCGCGATGTACCAGAAAGCCCCGGTGCGCCGTCTTCTTCCCGCAGTCGCGTAACAGGTCGGTCATTTCTTATTTACGGTGTCAGATGAGCCGCTGTCGCCAAAAGGGCAGGGGCCATGACGCCATTATCACCGCGTAGGCGTCGCACGCCACGCAAGCTGAAAGGAACCATGATGCATCAATCTCTCGAAATGAAATCTGGGACGGTACGGCACTGTTTAGAAGTGTTCCAGGCGATCCAAACGGACTCACGCACCTCGGGTTGGTACTGGGGCGATGTGCGCGGCAAGGCCACAGTCGCTGAGGCGACGACGGCCCTATGGCGGAAAGATCTTATTTGCTCTCGGGTTGGGCCGCCGCCGTTTCGGTTGACTCCGAAAGGGGAAACCTTCTTGAAGACGCATAAGAAAGCTTGGGAGGCGTTTCTCGTCGATGCGGATCGGCTCGAGACCCTCGAACACTTTGCCACTGCGCTGAAACAAGTAGCCGAAGTCCATGAAGCGCGGGATGCGGTGTAGTGACGGAGAGTATGTCTATGGAGATCGCCTCCACGGTGCCACCAGCTCACGTGGAGAAGCGTCCTCTGTCGTGGGCAGTGACGGAGATCCTCACCCCGGAGCAGTTTTTCCAACGCGCTACGGATTCCGCCCGCATGTGGACTGGCGAGCGCCGGCTGTTAGCTGCGGTGCTCCACAATGCCGTGGAAACTATCTTTCGTTACCGGCACGATTACACTCCCTATGGCAGACGCTTGTTCAAGGAGGCACACGAATGGTTCTGGTCGGCTCATACC
>SYOC01000061.1 GCA_005804965.1 Pseudomonadota bacterium | reverse complement strand
GGCGGTGGAAGCGGGCTGGGCTGCCGTAGCAAATGGCGAACGTGGCATGGCATTGTCTCCGAGGATGCTTCTGAGAATAATCACTCAACCTCTTCTCTTTACAGCACTTTGTCCGGTTCGTACAACTTGCAACCAGTTCTCCGTAAAAAACCTACTCTTGAAGGGTCCCCCATGCACTACCGATCTCACGGCAAAGGCGTGCGGCCTCGCCCGCGCCATGAATCCTGTGCTCTCTCCGCACCACAATGCACTCTCCTCGCTCACGCATGGCCAGGGATTTGCTCTCCTCTATGAAAGCGGAATAGTCTGTGTCCCGTCTGAGAGTTTGCGTCGAAGGAGTGTTGTTCCATGAGTCAGCAGCGTGTTCTCATCGTCGATGATGAAGCCCCTATGCGGCGGGTGCTGGAAATTATGCTGCAAAAGATGGGGCATGAAACCCGCGTCGCCGGCAATGGTCAGGAAGCCCTTGACCTCGCCCAACGTGAGTCGTTCGATCTTATCCTCACCGATCTGAGGATGCCGCACATGGACGGCCTTGCCTTGCTCAATGCCCTCCGCGCCCAGAAGGTGGAGACGCCAGTGATCCTGCTCACTGCCTACGGCACGGTCGAGAGTGCCGTACAGGCGATGAAGTTGGGAGCTTACGACTACATCTTACGACCCTTCGATGTAGATGCCGTGGAACGCACGATTACCCGCGCACTGACGACGGAACAAACGCGGCGAGAAAATCTGTTTCTGCGTGAAGAAGTCGAAAAAGGCTGGGGTGAATTTGTCGGGCGCGGTGTGGCGATGCAACGTGTTTACGACCTCATCCATCAGGTGGCACCCGGCAACACCAATGTCTTGATTACCGGCGAGACTGGCACTGGCAAAGAACTGGCCGCGCGCGCGATTCATCGTGCCTCCTCGCGCAAAGCCGCACTGTTCGTACCGATCAACTGCGCGGCGATTCCCGCAGAGATCTTGGAAAGCGAGTTGTTCGGCCATACCCGTGGGGCCTTCACCGGTGCGGCGCATGACCGTGCTGGCAAGTTCGAGCTAGCGCACGGCGGCACTATTTTCCTTGACGAGATTACCGAAATGCCGCTGCTGATGCAGGCCAAATTGCTGCGGGTGTTACAGGAACGAGAAATCGAGCGACTCGGCAGCAACCGGCGCGTGCGGGTGGACATCCGCGTGATCGTGGCCACCAACCGCAACCCTCAACAGGCAGTGCAAGCCGGGGCACTCCGCGAAGACCTGTTCTATCGTATTAACGTCTTCACCGTAGAAATGCCGCCGGTGCGTGCGCGTAGAGAAGACATTCCTCTGCTGGTCCAGCATTTTCTCGATCATCACGGGACAAAGCTGGGGTACGAGCAATTACAAGTCAGTCCGTCGGCACTGCACAGCTTGCAGCAGTACGACTGGCCAGGCAATGTCCGCGAATTGGAGAACGTCCTGGAGCGGGCTGCTGTGCTCAGTCGCGGACGCCTCATTGACCTCGCACATTTACCGCAAGAGCTTGCCACCCCGCACGAGACTCTTCCCGCCGTGGTCACGCTACCACCTGCTGACGCGGTCTCTTTGTCCCAAGCTGTCGAACACCTCGAAAAAGAGTTCATTGAGAAGGCGCTGATCCAGACGGATGGGAATAAGGCGAAAGCGGCACGGTTGCTGGACCTCAGTGAGCGGGCGCTATGGTACAAGGTGAAAAAATATGGACTGTCGTAGCGGAGACAGAGAGGAGAGATAGAGACAGAGATGGAAAAAAGGGGGGAAATAGCCTGCACGGGATGTCTCGCACGCAAGCATTGTCTGCAAAAACTGTCGGGATTTTCTTGCGCGACTCTCAGTCCAGATGGAGGATGACGCGGACTGATGCATCGACTTCTGCCGCCGGCACGTAGCCAATCGCGTTCGGATCAGAAGCAACGTAGCGTCGGACGGCTTCGGTCGAGGCCAGCGTTGCCGGTGGCAAGATGCCCTCAAAGTACAAACGGTTCCAATAGTCCGCGAGGCGCGGCTCGGTCTGATTGAGCACGAGTTGCGAGAAATGTTCTCGCAGCGGTGCCTGCGAAGGCAGGTTGAGCGGAACAATCACCGAGCCATCGTTCCAAAACCGTTTCCGGCGGAGATAGATCTGCGCGATCTCTTCTTGCGACAAGGCCATGCTGCGCTCAGGGTGTACGATCACAGCCACGCGGCCTTCTTGCCCGACGAGATTGGTCGGAGCAAGGACAAGAAGGGCGACAATGATGCCGAGAAAGCGCGTGACCATAACCGCTCAAAAGAGAAACGAGAACGACAGCCTCAAGCCAGGCTCAGCGAGTTCGTGACGATGATCGGCAATGAGATAATCGGCCTTCACGCGGAAGTAGGGCACGGGCACCCAGGCGAAGCCGAGGTCGAACAGATTGATAGCGCGCCCGCCGCCAGGGGGGTCGAAGCGTTCGTAGCGCCCAACGAGGTACAGCGTGCGCACAGTCTCCACGACTGCTTGTCCGTAGAAGCCCCACAAGGTGCCATCTTCACGACTGCCCTCGCCGAACACGACTTCGCTGCTCAGCTCGACACGCCGGTGCGGATGCCACAACAGGTCGGCACCACCCAAATGATTCCATTCCCCTTTGTGGAGTTGAGCGGCAAAATACGAGGCACCCAACGTCCAACCCTTGAGGCTGGCCCATTCCACATGGGCTCCGGCACTATGCTTGACTGGGTCTTCATCGGGCTCTGCATCGAGAGGGTCTAAAAACGCGCCGTACAAGGAGTACGACAAGGCCCCGCCACGTGGGAACATCGTCCCGTGCAGCATCGCCCCAGTGGTCGAATCGTCGAAGACCTCTTCCACGATCAACGGCTCGGAGGTGGTCCACAGCAGCGGCTCAATGCGCGCGAGGTTCCACCGCCCAATGGGCGTGAAAAACTTGCCGAACCGCAAGCGCAGGGCATCGCGGTTGCCCAGATCAAGATACAGGCGTTCAACCTCCAAATTGGGGTCGGAATGGACGCCGCTACGACCCCGTTCCAGCTCCGCCAATGTCCCGATTCCAAGCTCAGAGAAGACGTGGACAAAAGGAAACGGATCATAAGAGAGAAGGAAATTTAGCTCTTCTAAGCCTCCGCTTTGCTCGCCTCCCTCCAAGAACTCCGCTTCCACGGTGGAGAACCCGCCGATAGTGAGTCCGGTATTGCCAAGGTGGAATCCTCGCCCCGCTTGGTACGACAAGCGCCCGAGTGGGGAGTCCACGCCGAAGGCTTCTTCGAGCGAGGCTTGCCCGAGGCTCAAGGAAGGTGTCGTCTCAGAGGCTGCCCAGGCTGTTGGCGAGACCAGCAGCAGCAAGAGAGCGACAAGCAGCGCAACGAGACTGAGGACGCTCGGCGCATCAGACGTAAGGCGAGGGAACAATTTCGTGGGGCACATGCCAAGTAAGCAAAAAGCGTGAAAAGATAAGCAAGACCGGATATCGTCTTGCTTAGAGGACTACGTGGCCAGAGTCAAATTATCGTCTGTCGCCTTCGGGAAGGATCGGTTCTTCTCGTTGCGCACCAAACTGCTTTTCTTCGCGACGGCGCTGGTCTTCCTTCCTGGCGGCTTGTACGGCGTACTTGCACTGTCGAGTAGCCGTGCGGCGCTGGCACAGGTGGTCGGTCGCCAACTTATCGAGGAAGCTCGCAACAGTGCCGATCGTCTGGCGACGGTGCTCCGTTCGGAACGCGAACGTTTAGCGTCTTTCGCGCTGCAGGATGTCATGCGCGAGATCCGTATTGCCGACTTGGACAAGCGTATTTCGTCGTTCCTGGCCTCGGTGAAGCGCGGCTGCCCAGCCTGTGTCGATCTCTTGGTGCTTGACGGTACAGGTCGTGTGGTCGCGGCGAGTACCCCATCGTGGATCGGTAAGACGGAAGACGCGTTACCACACGACCTGTCCGAAGAGCAAACCATCGCTGGCCCATTCCAGACTGCCAATAATGACAGCGTTATCCTCCGTTTGATGGTGCCTGTACCCAACCCGGATACACATCACGCAAGCCTTGGGCGGCTTGTTGCTCTCTTACATTGGGAGCGTGAGACGGACGTGATTGTCCGCGTGCGTAAGAATCTCATATCAGTTGGCCTAGAGGCCAGCGTTTTTATTCTCGACGCGCACGGGCTTGTCATCGGTGCTGCCACGCACGCAAGCGGACCATGGCAGTTAGGTGACACGGTCGCACTCCAACCCGTACACGCAGCCGGACGCGCCACGACTGGATATCTCGACGCTGCGGCTGGTCTGCTCGTTGGGCATGCACGGCTGCCCGACGATCTTCCACCGTGGACCATCGTCGTCGCGGAACCGCTGACGAACGCTTTTGCGCCTGTGCGTCGGATGGCACGACTGCTCGCTATCACACTGGCCGGTACGTTACTCGCGGCTTTAGTTGCTGCGCTTCTTGCCGCCCGCCGCGTGACGCGCCCACTGGCCGAATTGACGACAGTTGCTGATGCTGTTGGTCGTGGCGAACGATTGGATGCGCCAGTGCCAGTGCGTTCACGTGACGAGATCGGCACGCTGACGGCGGCGTTTAATCGCATGGCTGCCGACTTGAAACAGGCCGAGCGCGACCTCGTTGATGCGGCAAAATTTTCCTTCGTCGGAGAACTTGCCGCCGGGGTAGCTCACGAGGTACGGACCCCACTGGGTGTCCTGCGCAGCTCAGCACAACTCTTGGAACGGTCGCTTGACGTGAAGGATGACGATTCGCGCGACCTTCTGCGGCTGCTGCGCGATGAGGTAGATCGCATTGAACGGGTCGTGTCGTCGCTTCTCGAACTCGGGCGACCGCGCACGATGCACGGCGAACTCTCACCGCTGGGGCGGATTCTTTTTCGCACTGCTGACCTTATCGATGCGCAAGCGCGGCAGAAGCATATCACTATTGAACGACGACCCGTCGAGCCTGACCCCGTCATTTTTTGTGATCCGGAACTCATTTACCAAGTGGCTTTGAACCTGCTCGTGAATGCCATGCAGATCTTGCCAGAAGGTGGCGTGATCGCCATCAGCATCGTGCCAGCGCAGGACGGTTACGCTGGGTTCACTGTCCACGACAACGGGCCAGGCATGTCCGAGGAAGTGCGCGCGCGTATCTTCGAGCCGTTCTTCACGCGCCGCGAAGGCGGAGCCGGCCTCGGGCTCACCTTCGTCCAGCGGGTCGTGCAAGAGCATCGTGGCCGAGTCTCGGTCGAAAGCCGCCTCGGTCATGGCACGACCTTCCGCGTCATCCTCCCGGTCTCTGAAATTCCTCGCTAAAGACCCTCTGCTCTTCCCCGTCCTTCTTGCAGGCAACGCAGGCCACGCATGATTTGTCTGCAAGAATTGTCGGCGCTTGCTCTCGCGTTGCTTTTCTTCTGGAAAATTCTTTGTCTTTTCTCATGCTCAGGGTGGCATGCGACGTGCTCTCTTGAACACGCAACGGTTGTAACGCGCGGCAACCGCAACGCGACCAGAGGAGGATCGAAGTATGAAGAGACTTTCATGGACCATTGGAGATAACAGTATGCGAACGAGTATAAGGCAGGGAAGGGTGGCTTTGCTGACGGCAGTTGCCCTCAGTGCGATAGTGACAGCTCCACAGAGCCGCGCGGCGGGAGAGATTCCGCTCTCCAAAGCGAGGATGATTATCGAGTATAACGCCACGGCTGGAGATGTTGGGGTACAAGTCTTACTCGATGGAGAACCCTGGAAGACTATGAAAATCTTTAGCCCTGCCGGGCGTCGGCTTCTGAATATCACCGCGACCGGAAGCCTCAACACACAGGGCCTTACCGAGTTGTTTTTCGAGAGCTCGGAGCCATCGCTGGCCGAGGTCCCGTTAGAAGAGTTCTTGGAACGGTTTCCCGAGGGCGTCTACGAACTTGAGGGAAAAACGACCGAAGGCGAGGACATCGAAGGCGAGGCGACATTCACGCATGTGATTCCTGCTGCACCTGTCGTCGTTGCGCCGCAAGATGGTGCCGTAGTAGACCCCAACAACTGTGTCATCGACTGGGACCCAGTCTCACAGACGATTGGCGGCTCAGGGGCAATTACCATCATCGGCTACCAAGTCCTTGTCGAACAGGTGGATCCTCTGCGTGTGTTGCTCATCGACCTGCCAGCCTCGGTCACCAGCTTGAAGGTGCCACCGGAATTTTTTCTCCAAGCCAACACCGTGCATAAGTTCGAGGTGTTGGCCATAGAAGTTGGGCGGAACCAGACCATTACCGAAAGCTCATTCGCGACCGCGCCATGATGACGCGGCAATGAATCTCATCACGAACCAACCAGAGCAGGCAACCGTTTAGTGTTGCCCGTTCAACGAAAAGGAGACGAGGTCATGACACGTAGGAATTGGGACTATGCACAGATATTCTTCCCCGCATTCGTGTGCGCTCTTGCCCTCTCTAGCGCACTGGAAACTACGATAGCCCTAGCACAAGATAATGGTCGTTTCTGTTCCACCACTGCGCAAGCGCTCTTCACCTCGTGCCAAAACGAGGTCACAGACGATTTCTTCAAGGCCAAAGCCATTTGCTTTAATGTCTCTGACGACGATGCCCGAGAGGAATGTCTTGCCGACGCCGAAGAAGAACGCACGGATGGCCAGCAGAACTGCGGCGAGGAACGTAAGGCACGGCGCGATACCTGTAAAGCTTTAGGGGAAGCTCGCCACGACCCAACGTTCGACCCGGCAGACTTCGACAGCGATTTCACGAATCTGACCAACCCCAATCCCTATTTTCCGCTGACGATCGGCAATCGCTGGGAATACGAAGAAGGAGATGAATCCGTCACCGTGGAAGTCACGGACAAGACCAAGTTGATTGCCGGAGTCACCTGCATCGTCGTTCTTGATCGCGTCATGGAAGATGGCGACCTCGTCGAAGACACCAACGACTGGTTCGCTCAAGCCAAGAACGGTGATGTCCATTATTGCGGCGAGGAAACCGCAGAATTCGAGAGCTTCGATGGAGACAATCCCCGGTTGCCGGAACTGGTCAGCAGGGATGGTTCCTTTAAGCACGGGCGCGACGGCGATAAGTCAGGCATCCAATTCTTCGGGTCGCCCGTCGTTGGCCGGGTCTATCGTCAAGAATTTTCCCTTGCCAACGCCGAAGATGTAGCCGAAGTCCTCTCGA
The DNA here is from genome assembly GCA_005804965.1 of Pseudomonadota bacterium. Lineage (GTDB taxonomy): Bacteria > Desulfobacterota > Binatia > Bin18 > Bin18 > SYOC01. The sequence goes on along the minus strand of SYOC01000061.1, from coordinate 5,947 downwards.
CCACCTATCAGTTCGGTACCAACGCGGAACTCGATCAATTCGTGCCGCAGGACCTTGCAGACTTGCTCTGTGCGGCGGGTAATTGCGTAGTGACCAAAGAATATTCCGCTACCAGTGGTCCCGATAATTTCGAGCGCAAGTATTATGCGCCGGGCATCGGTTTCTTCCTTGAAGTGAAACCCGACCGTGGGAAAGCCGTGCAGCTCGTCAGTTGTAATTTCGACAAGCGTTGTGCAACGTTACCGACTCCGTAACCCAAACGTGCAGCATGGTTGGTCATGGGCAGTACCTTGCCCGTGACCTCCGCCGCCTGCTGTACTCTTCTCACGCTCTCACCTCTTCCCCTCTCGCGTATTTTTCCCACCTTTTCTTTTCTCGGCTCTATCAGCTATGAGCATGGGGCACGCAGTACGTTTCCAGATGCGTGGCGAGAGGAGGACGTATGAGATTGAAAGATAAGGTGGCAGTCATTACCGGTGGCGCAAGCGGCATGGGGCAAGCAACGGCTCTCCGTTTTCTTGATGAAGGCGCACGCGTCGTCGTCGCCGATTACAACGAACAGAACGGCCAGAACACGGTCGCACTGGCGACGAATCGTGGCCATGCCAAGGCGATACACTTTATTCGCACCGATGTCGCGAAGGAAGCAGATGTGCAAGCGATGATCGAGGGTGCGGTAGTGAATTTTGGTCGCCTCGACATCGTGTTCAACAATGCCGGCGTTGGCGGAGTGATTGGCCCGGTGTGGGATATCGAAGAAGACGAGTGGGATTACACCTTCGCTGTCTTGGTCAAAGGCGTATTCTTCGGCATCAAGCATGCTGCCCGTGTCATGCGCAAACAAGGGCAGGGCGGGGTCATCATCAATACCGCTTCGACTGCGGGACTCAGCGGCGGCTCGGGACCGCTCGTGTACTCAGCGGCCAAAGCCTCGGTCGTCAATCTCACTAAAGCCGCTGCCATTCAGTTGGCCCCGGATCGCATTCGCGTCAACGCTATTTGTCCCGGCGGCATTGTCACCGGACTGACGGATCGCGGGAATCCGGAAGCCGCAGCCAAAGCTATGGACGCGTTCCAGCCGTGGCCTGAACATGGGGAAGGCAAGCACATTGCTGGTGCTGCACTGTTCTTGGCCAGTGAAGATGGCGGGTTCGTGACCGGCGAAGCGTTGGTTGTCGATGGTGGGCTGACCGCAGTCGGACCCGACATGTGGCGGCGCATGGGCATCCCTCAAGAAGCCACTGTGCATCGTAGTCGCGTCAATCGCGGCAGTACGGGTGAAGCCGCCACCGTGCGTGCGGTGAAGCAAGAGTAAGAAAAGCGAGCGGAGCGCCGACATACGCCTGCTCGTGCTCTTGCTCCAAGAGGTGATTCTCCCTTTATCCCAAGTCGGAAGCTCACTAAAAAATACTTGAGGCAGCATATGAGAAGACTAGGCTTGGACGAAGAGGAAAAAGAGATTCTGCAATCTGTGGAACGGGACGAATGGAAATCGGTCGAGAATATGCAAGCCGAGATTCGCAAGCATTGAGGTTACGCGGGCAATACGCTAAGGCGAGATCATAGTGTCAACATCCGCATTTCCGCCAGAGATTTTGATGTGGCGGCATAGGTGCTGGAGACCGCAAGGTGAGTCGCTCTTTGGCCTTGACGTATCGGGGTGGCGATCTTTGACTCGGGAAGGCTGTCTCGCCTAGCATTGATCTCTCTTCAGGGGAATGCTAGCGGGATGGCGGGGGGATTTTCTCGATGCAGCACCTTCGGTTCTTCAACTCTCTTGGGCTCGTGGCCGCTGTGTTCCTCGTCTGCCTTTCTGTACCCGCCAAGTGCGCGGCAGATAAGAAAGACGATCTGCGGGCCGGACCAGATTCCTGGGTTGGCGATCTCACGCCGCTGACGAAAGCTGAGTGGAGCCGCGACCGCGCTGCCCATCTCCTCGAACGCGCTGGGTTTGGTGGCACGCCGGAAGAAATCGACCGCCTCGCTGCCATGACGCCAGAAGCCGCCGTCCGTTGGTTGGTAGACTATCAGAAGGTGGACAACCGCCACCTCCGTCCGTTCGACGAGTCCGGCATCTACAACCCACCCCTCGAACCCTTTCCCAAGAGTCGCCCAGAAGTCACACGTTGGGCAAAAGAAAAAGGCGAGGCGATGGGGGTCAAGGTCAAACCCGTCGGAGATCGCCCGTTGCAGCCGGTGGTCAATAAGTTCTTCTATTGGCTGCGTGCAGACTATTTGGAGATCCGCCGTGCCGGCCAGTGGTGGGTGCAGCGGATGCTGACGACGCACCGACCCCTGGAAGAAAAACTTGCTCTGTTCTGGCACGGCCACTTTGCCACGTCCGACGAGAAGGTCCGCGATTATCGCAAGATGCTCAAGCAACTGGCATTGTTCCACAAACACGCGAATGGCAATTTTCGTGACCTGTTGGTTGGTGTGGCGAAAGATCCCGCCATGCTCGTGTTCCTTGATGCCGGAGACAACGTGAAAGGTCGACCGAACGAGAACTTCGGTCGAGAGATTCTCGAACTCTTCACCATGGGCGTCGGCAACTATACCGAGACCGACATTCGTGAGGCCGCGCGTGCGTTTACTGGCTGGACGAATGACAGTCTCAATTTCGTGGTCAAAGCCGATTTGCATGACGATGGCGAGAAGACGTTTCTTGGGCGGCGTGGCAATTTCGACGGCGTCCAGCTTATCGACATCATTCTTGAGCAAGACGTCACTGCCCGCTTCATTGCCGCAAAACTCTATCGCTTTTTCGTGCGCGATGATCCCTCGCCGGAACTGACGGCCAAGCTCGGTGCCCTCTTCAAAGCCCGGCGTTACGAAATTGCCCCGCTTCTGACGACCATCTTCCTCTCGCGTGACTTCTACAGCCCCGCGGCTTACGGCATCCAAATCAAAAGCCCGGTGCAGCTTGCGGTTTCGACCTACAAGAAGCTTGGGCTTACGGAAGTTCCTGGCGTGCCGGACTTCGACATGACGACGCGAGAACTCGGCCAAGAGTTGTTTCATCCGCCCAACGTCGCCGGCTGGAAGGGGGGACGCAGTTGGATCACCCCAGCGATTTTGCTTCAGCGTGGCGACTTTGCTCGCGACCTACTCTTCCCGGATTTTGTCAATTTTCAGCCGCCGGATCGGCAAATGCCGGAAACCAATCGCGAAGTCGCCCTCAAAATTGCCCAAGGCTACGACATCACCGCTGCTACGCTCGAAGTGGATAAGAATGCGGCTTCCTCAGAGAACTCAATGTCGATGTTTAATATGATGGCCGATGCCGACGAGGGGTTCAACACGCGCTACGGCAGCACCGTTGGCTGGATGGAAGCATTCCGCCGCGTCAAGCCGATTCCCCGTCAAGCCGCGCAGGTGAGTTTTACCGCCATGGTGAGCAAAGCTGATCTCCGCACTACCACCGAAGTGGTTGATTACCTGACGGAACGCTTGCTGCGCGTGCCGCTGGCTGCGGATGATCGACAGGCACTAGTCGATTTTCTGACGAAAGAACTCGGCTCTGAGCAACTTGAACCAGCGGCGTCATACTTGGAGGAGCCGCTGCGACTGCTGGCGCACCTCATCATGAGTACGCCGGAGTATCAGCTCAGTTGAAGGTGACACTCCCGACAAGGACACACGCCATGCCAAAGCACTCTCTTTTGAATCGTCAACTCACCCGCCGCGACGCCGTGCGGCTCGGCCTCTACGGACTCGGCATTACGACTGGGCTGCCGCTCTTTTTCCGACACGCGACTTCGGCCTTGGCCGCAACCGAGGCGAATAACGGAGCCGCCAACGAGCGCATTCTCGTCGTCATCGAACTGTCCGGCGGCAACGATGGGGTCAATACCATCGTGCCGTTTGGTGATGATGCCTACTACCGACAACGCCCCACCATTGGCATTCCTGCGGCCAAGGTGCGCAAGATCGATGACCACTTTGGCTTTCATCCGTCGATGGTTGGTTTTGAGCGCTTGTATAAAGATGGCAAGCTCGCGGTCATTCATGGCTGCGGCTACGAGAAACCCTCGCTTTCGCACTTCGAGTCGATGGGGTTTTGGCATACTGGCGCTCCCAATGCTGGCGAGCACCTGGGCTGGGTAGGCCGGGTTGCTGACGCGATGAACCCGGCTGGACAGAGAAATTACGTCGTTAACATTGGCACGTCGCAATCGCTCGCCGTCCGCAGCGACAAACATTCGCCGTTAGGGTTTTACGACCCCGAGCATTTCTTTCGCGGCGGCATGCACCAACAGCAGCCGTTGTTTCAACGCTTTGGCCGCGCCCGTGAAACTGACAATGCTTCGCTGAATTTTCTGACTGCCGTGGCGGCCAATGCTACCGATAGCGCGGCGTTCGTTCGTCAAGCCTGGACGGATTACAAGACTCCCGTCGATTACGGTGCCACGGCAGCCGGTCTCGGTCTCGATTTACGCAAAGTCGCCGCACTCATCAAAGCCAACATGCCCACGCGACTCTATTATGTCAGTTATGCTGGCAACGCCTTCGATACCCACGTCTATCAAACCGATGTCCATGCCCGCCTCCTCATCTACACGGCAGATGCGCTGCGGGCGTTCATGGACGATGTCAAACGTATTGGCCGTGGCGCGGATGTGGCGATCATGGTGTTTACTGAGTTTGGTCGCCGAGTGCCAGAGAACACCAGCAAAGGTACCGACCACGGCACCGCCACGCCCATGTTCGTGCTCGGCGAGCACGTCAAAGCTGGACTCTACGGCACGCCGCCGAGCCTCACTAACCTTGACGATGGCAATCTGCTTTACACCACCGATTTTCGCCGCGTCTATGCCTCGATGATTAAAGAGTGGCTGGGCTACGAAGATACCCGGACCTTGCTCAAGGGCGAGTTTCAACCCTTGGGCTTATTCGCCTAACTTAAAAGGAACACCCATGCAGACCGTAGTAGACGAAGTGGCAAGCAGCATTTACCGCCTCTCAACCCACATTGCCGAGGACAATTTCTCGTTTAACCAGTATCTCATCGACGCCGAGCAGCCGTTGTTGTTTCATTGCGGCCCGCGCGGTCTGTTTCCGTTGGTATCTGCGGCTGTGGCTCAAGTGATGCCGCTGACGCGCTTGCGGTGGATCTCGTTCGGACACTGGGAGGCCGACGAGTCTGGCTCGATGAATGACTGGCTAGCTGCCGCGCCGGAAGCGCAAGTTGCGGTCGGCACTATCGGCTGCATGACCTCGGTCAATGATCTGGCCATACGCCCGCCGCGTGCTCTCGACGATGGCGAAGTGCTTGATCTTGGCGGCAAGCGGGTGCGTTATCTCGCCACACCGCACGTGCCCCACTGCTGGGATGCCGGAGTGATCTTTGAGGAAACGACCCGGACTCTTTTCTGTGGCGACCTCTTTGCCCAAATTGGCAACAGCCCGGCCTTGTCGGATGCTGATATTGTGACTCCAGCATTGGCAGCAGAAGATGTCTTTGGTGCCACGGCCTTCACGCCCAACACCGCACCTACCCTCCGGCGGCTAGCTACATATTACCCCTCTCAGCTCGCTTTGATGCACGGGCCGACATTCAACGGAGATTGCCAAGACGCACTCTACACCCTGGCCGATGCTTATGAGGAGCGCAGCAAACGAAGCATATGAAAAGTGTGGCTTGCGCCACGCTCAACTCTCTGCAATTCATTCCCCAATTTCCCACGGAGGACATTCATGGCCATCCTCACACGAGGCAACGTCAACATCTATTACGAAGTGTATGGTTCCGGTCCGGCAGTGCTGCTTACCAATGGCTACAGCGCCACGACCAGCATGTGGAAGCCCAATCTGGAAGCTTTAACTCAGCACTATCAACTCATTCTCTGGGACATGCGCGGGCACGGACAATCTGACAGCCCCAATGATCCCTACGCTTACACCGAAGACCTGACTGTCGGCGACATGGATCATCTGCTCGACGTGT
>SYOC01000007.1 GCA_005804965.1 Pseudomonadota bacterium | reverse complement strand
GGACGTCGCTTTCTTCCATATACTCCTCCCCTCGCAAGCATAGGCATCGGTAACCATTTTGCACGCTGTGATTTTGCCTGCGGTCCGCAGCGGAGTTAGTCCGGGGTGCGAAGCAGTGGCCGTCTGTCCTCGAAGATGATCCGGGAACCGTGTTGTCAGGTGTCGGTAGAGCAAAGCCCCTGCGTCGAGTAGGTTTCTGGGCATGTATGACGTCTTGAGATTGCTCGACACGAGTTTTCGCACGATCGCCGCGGATATGGAGCAATGGTTCTCGCCCTACCCTCGTGGTGCCGCGTGGTATGTCGTTTCCGACTACTGCATCGCAGACGCCAGGAAGGCGAATGATGCATTTTCCTATGTGATCGCTCTTAATCACGACACGCAGGCCAACATCGCCGAATACATCGCGGCGGTAGCCCCCAGTGACATCAAGGGCTCACGATCTGCGTCGCCCGGGCTTATCTCCTATTTGAGATCACCGGTGGCCTTCAGCGTCAGCTACATCGTGGAGCGGCAATCTAAGCTTCTGCGCGACTACATCACAGACGAAAACATCATCGCGTCGCTGCCAGACCTTCGCGAACTAATTGCGCTTTTCAAGCGCGATTCCCCCGCCGCCGTCCCCTACTTTCAATTAGTCGACAAGCGGCTGGCCGCTTTCGAGCAGGATATGAAACGGCGAAACCGCAACTCGAGTCTTGCCCGTCGGATCCATCTCTGCGCGGCCTTTGCCGCGATACTGTTCAAGCATCTCGATGCGCAGAAGGCGCCCGCATTCATACGCTGGATCAGCGACCGCGACGCCATGTTCGACCGGCACGACCATCTCACTTTTGATCTGGCGTACATCTATTTCCAGCTACTTCGCAGTATGACAAGTGAAGTGCCCGATCGGCCACGTTTCGAGTTTGGCTTGCCGCTCATGGACGGAATCAAGGAGTACGCCGAGCTGATCCGCCTCCCCGACTATCTCGCTGGAACACTTGCCGACCTCACCCTGCCCGCGCTCGAATTTACCCATAACAAATTCCGGCCGGTGTTTGCGGATGTGTTTGTGAACTCCCCGAACAATGCCGTCATTGAGGTGCTGGGCAGCCAGGGCAAGGTGACGACACGGCGCGTTGGTTTTTCCGCGCTGAGTCCGTTGAATGCCGCCCACCTGTTTAAAGGCTCTTGAGCAGCTTGGCCTAAGGGCCGACCACAGTTTCGAGCGCATTCTCGAATTGAATTCAGTCAATCGCGTCCACCTCTTGCTGGGTAGCCACCCGTCGAGTCATCGGCGATTTTGTGGGTCCGGCCGGCGTTGCGATCACCGCAAGCGATTTGGACAACGGCGCCGAGAATCCAAGTCCGAGATCTGATTGGGGTATCGGGGTGTCGCCCAGAGCGAACGCTGATGGCGGAATAGCTTCTAGTAAGCCCCACTGGATGCCGGCAATAACCGCCTGGATTTGCGGAGCAGCTCTGATCGCATCCTGCACCGGAAGCTGTGGAGACTGGGAGAGAGCTGCAGCATATCGGCCAGTTGCTCAGCCAGTTGCTCCTTCGTGAGGCTAGCAAATTAACGAAAAGATCTTGCCCGTCGGAGGGGTCGATGCAGTAGCTGCCGACTAGGGCCAGAAAATCTTCGAGAGAATGCCATGGACACCTGCGAGAAGCTCGCCGAATTCGCGGCTGAGCGCATGCCCTCGCTGAAGCACATCAGGATGCCGGCTGGCCTGTATCCCGAGAAGGGCGCACAGTTGCGCTTCGTCGTTGGCCTTCGTGTGTAGCTTAGCGCATGCGAGCGTTGCAGCAATTGCGCGTCGTGGCTCTCGATTGCTGAGAAGGCATCTTCCCACGCATCGGACGGCCGCCATTGATGTCGAAGATCGTATACAGCCAATCGACCTGGATGATCGCTTGGTCGAAACGATCTCGACCTTTCCTCAAATGAGCGCATACAAGTGCCCATTCCTGGCTCTAAACCCCCGTTGCCAGAACTGGGGGACATAGTGATGTTTCTGCTTCTCAAATTTCGGAGCCGTCATACAAATATTGACCTTTCCTTCTATCTGCGGAAATCGCCAAGGTACCGCTCTTCACAGGAACGACGAGGGGGCGATGGACGAATTCGCAATAACACCGATTTCACTGACCCGCTTCAACGCGCGGGGCGGATATGCGCGGCATCCACGAGCATTTCTGACGACTGATGAGCTGGAATTTTTCGAGACCCAGAACGGTGACGTGCTGGGCATCTTCGTGCTCGACATAACGGATCAAGATTTCGGTGGAATTGTGCTGGCGCGAGACAGCAAGCTGCGCTTCCGCGGCGTCGATGTCACCGAATTTTGTGAGTATCCCGAGGAGGCACGCGAGGCCCTGTTCGCAGGGATGGTCAAAGCCGCCCAGGCGAATGCCGAACAGCATTATCAGGGCGACGAAAAGGGCGCTCCGGTCGATTTCTTCACCCACCTGCATGAGGAGAAGCGGTTGAACCCAGCCTTCGTGCAGCTAACCACCAACGTAAGATATTCCCCGGCGCGACAGATCATCGAGCCGATGATGCGCTGGTACGAGGATGCCGACGGCAACTTCGTTGAGCAATTCCAAACCACCGGCTTCGACCAGCGGATCTGGGAACTTTATCTGTTCGCCACGCTGATAGAGGCGAACTACTTCCTCTCGCGTGTACATGCGGTGCCGGACTTCTGCTGTTCCGGCATGCTGG
>SYOC01000060.1 GCA_005804965.1 Pseudomonadota bacterium | reverse complement strand
GTGGAGTGTGGCCCCCCCACCCACCCAGCGCGTCTGCCTGCGGCGGCTCGCAACTGCGTTGCTCGTTCCCGCCTCGGCAGCCACGCTTCCCGTCCGCCCCCAAGGGGGCTCCCCGAAAATCGAAGCGCAAAGCACGCGCGCTGTCGTGACGTGATCGCTGCGCCGGACGCCGTTGGATTGTCTTGAACGCCACGCTGTGATTGTGTTTGCGGTGCTCATTGCTCGCTCTCAGAATGCGTGTTGCACGGCGCTACCACCCATTGGAACGCCGCATCATTCAAGGAGAACCGCAACATGAACAAGACCGAAACCATCGACCACATCGCCCGATCCGCCGATCTCTCCAAAGAGGCCGCAGGGCGCGTTATGGACGCCTTCGACGCTCGGCTGAAGGCACACACCGCTGAGGGCAAGCGTGTCGTTTTCCGGGGCTTTGGCAGCTTCTCGCGCGGCTTGCCGGCGCAGAAGACCGGCCGCAACCCGCGCACCGGCAAGACGATCACTTACACCGCGTATCACAAACCCAAAAACGTGCCGGCGGTCGGCGAGACCGCACTGCGCAATGAAATCGCCGCCGATGCCCAAGTCAGCCTGGCTGAAGCCGGTCGCGCGCTCGCCGCGTTGCGCGCGGCGATCACCACCAGCATGAGAAAGGGCGGCATCGCGACTTTCTACGGCTTTGGCCGCTTCTACGTTGGCAAAAGATCCGCGCGCAATGGGCGCAATCCCCGCACTGGGGCGAGCGTCCTGATCCGCGCCGCCAGGGTGCCGCGTTTTCGCGCCTCGAAGACCGGCAACACCGGCGGCAAGTTCAGCGCGGGGGAGGGGTTGAGGGCGGCGGTGAATTGAGGAGGGACACGCCCAAACAAGGTGCCGCGGTTGGCCGCTTGCTCTTGGCAGAGCTTACACACCGCTCCGTTCCAAAAGATCTAGCAAACCGCATGGTCTCGTGACAGAACCTAGCGTCAGTCGTCAAAAATTGGCGGTGGAAGAAAATATAGAGTCTTATCCCCAGCTTGGACAGCATCAAGAAAAGTCTCACCAGATTGTTCGAGGCGACGCTTGCTGCTGTCGAGTCCTAGCTGGGAGCAATATCGATAAAACCCCTCGTAGTAGGGGACTCCATCGGCGAACTTAATCGGGTCATCCTTCTTACCAGTCCCCGAAAAATGACTTCCGACTTGTAGCGAATCCATGGCAAGCGTGGCTCGCTCAAGGGCCTCGGATGAGCGATCCCCCCGCCCCATAGCGGTCTCCAATGACTTGAGTCTCAATGACATCCGGGCGGCTCTGCTTCGCAGAGACATTTGAGTATCGTCGTCGCACACCAAGTCTGCAACACAGATTCCGCGAAATAGGTTCGCCAAATAGTTTTTACTCGAAACCTCTGTCGACAATATCTCTACGCCGCGCATGAGCCTCCCATGAACCATGGCGGACGATATATCGTAGATCTTCCGTATGTCCGCTCGATCGCGGAAGGATTTTTCAACGACTTCAAGCATGCCGAGGCTGGCCGACCCGCTGACAGACCAGCGTTCCCCCCAATCTCGATGCTCCTCAAGACTGCCTTTCGAGCCCGTCAGGAATACTGCGAGATCGCTGTTAATCTTCTTCAGTTCGACTTCGGTAAAACTACCATGCCGTACTTGCCTGACTATCTCGTCCCAGCTTGATTCAAGACTATCGATGAGCCAATCAACGCTCGCCAAGACCTCCAAAATAGATCGAGCACAAAACACTGTGCCGAGTGCATTGCGGCTAGCAACTTGAAACGCTGTCTGGCCAATCAACATATCGAGCTTTAAGAGAGATACGCTAATAGCAAGATGCAATGCATATGCCGTAAATCGAAGCCACTCGGTCGTTCCCACTTCGAGTGGGCCCTTCAAATCAGTTCGTTGACTCGTTAGAAGGGAATCTGCTCGGCGGGCAATAGACCAACTCTGCAGGACCGAAACGCCTCTGAATCTAAGCGGAAATTCATGACTCTCAATGGATTGTATTAACGCGGCCGTTGCATTACGGGCCTTGTTGTTAGTCTCGACCGGCAACAGTGGCTCAAGATTATTGAGAAAGTCCTCCTCTACAAAAACCTCCTTTTCACCTTCAGACAATCCGTCACTTTGTCTTAGCCAATTAAAAAATGCCAATGCGTCGAGCTGGTCGGTCGAGTCGGGGGCAGATAGTGCGTCTCGAATTCCCTTTAAAACGCGACTCGCAATGCGCCATTGCAAATTTGGCATTTGCGTGAGATACGTTTCGGGAAGCGGTTTCCCCAAAAATCCTACTGTCTCGCGTGTCCATTCCATGCTTAAGAAAGCGGAGTAGATAGATACTGCCGCAGCCAGGATTGCAGTAATGCCGCTGGATTCTTCGGGGAAGCAGTCTAGTACATGACTCCCAAAGTTTGGGTGTACGTAGTCATTGAGCGACTTGTTCACCTCTCTGAGGGAAGAACTCGCCTTTTCTCCAAGCGCAAGAGAAAAATAGCGCGGACTGTGTGGTGCAATCGCGCTTTCGTGGGATTGTACGAGCGGTTCAACCGCGATCAGAGCGCCGCTCAGCCACGCCTTAGTTGCGGCATCCGGGGTCTTGAACTCAAGGTATTTGGATACATTGGGAAAATCCAATACCAACAGTCGCAGTGTTTCCTCGCCCATTGACCTGAGCAGCAGGGCTGCGAACAGCAAATCACCACTGCGCGAGGCGATTTGAAGCGCATGCTCCAAATGCAGCCATCTTCCCCATCGCTCGATCGCCAAAGCAGGACCAACCGCCTTCTTCCATAGTGTTATTTGTTCTGCTGACAAAGCGCTTCTATTTTCATAGGCGTCATGCATTGCATTAAACGTTTCCCTCAACCCAGGTCGATCTAGGGTCTTCGGTATGGCGGGTAATATTTGATTTCCCCTTGATCTCTGCGCCGTTAGCGCATCAAGTTTATCTAGCAACGGCTGAGCATTCACGCTACGACGCCAAATCGATCGCCAAGGATTAAAGAGCGGTTCCACGTCTATCTTCGATTTTCATGATTGGACAATTTATGCGGAGTCATGCCGCCGCCTTGAACCGCTCATATCGCTGCGCAAGCCGGTCCCGATCCGGGCGATCCTTGACGCGGCCAGGCAGGTGGATCGTTCCGCCGTTCAGCCTCTTCAGGGCGTCGAGCATCGGGCCGTCGTTCTGCACCAGCAGCCGATCCGAGACGTGCAGCCGGTAGTCCGGGTCGATGCCGATCAGATGGGCATCGAATGCGGCGTGGTGGATCTTCGAGAGCGGGATGCCATTCGGCACCACCGGCTGGCCGAACTTCTCGTCCTTGTCAGACATGATGTGCGCAGCGTCCAGCAATAACGACTCAGGCAATCCTGAAAGCGCGCAGCGGCCGTTGTAGGCGGTGATGACAGCTTCGCGGAACGACGCCTGGTGGAGCCTTTGCTTGACGGCCCGAAGGGCATAGCGCCGCTCTAGCGCATTTTCAGGTGGTGTCAGCACGTCCTGATTCGGTGCCCCAAACACGAGCCGCGCCTTCAACGCCTTGGCATCCCACCCCGAGAGAAAAATTGGCAGCATGGCCTGATAGCGGCCGGGGGCGATACCGAGGAAGTAGATGATCGGAATCCGGTTCTCGTATGCCTCCCGAAGCCAACGGTTGTCGGCGGCGTCGGGGTCCTGGCCCATGAAAGCGTAATCGACCGCCTCGTCGCCCTCGAAAATTTGCCGATGTACCTCGCGCTGGTCGTCGTACCAGACTCGGGCGCCGGCCCGCGGAAACACAGTCTTGATCGACAAAAGGAACTTCATTTGATGCGGCTTGAAGATACCGCGCTGCGGATTGATGAGCGGAATCCGCTCACCCTGGAAGAGGAAGCCGGGCTTCAACTCGGTGGCGGTCAGGTGATCGTGCACTTCCCCCAGCATTCGGACATGCGAAAAAGCGGCCAGGCGCATGACGGTGTCCCGGGCATGATCAGTCGTCTGCGCCACGGGTCATCCCTTGAAGCAATGCTCGTTGTGCCAGCTGAGGGCGGCGGCATCGGGCCGTTGGCCCACGCTCTCAGGCACGAAGATCCGCTGGCCGTGCAGGGCATAGTAGTGTTTGCCGTTGTCGAATTCTTCACGAATGCGGCGGCTGACTTCGAAGTGAAACTTGGGCGTAACGGTCACATAGCCTGCGTCAAAGAGGCTGTGGATGTCGCGTCTGAGAAGCAGGCCGTTTCGCGCCTCATGCTCGTGAACTGACCGGCTTTTTCTGTACCAGGTTGGATGTAGTGTTTAACCTGGAAGGAGGAGTCGGAAGATGGCAAAGAAGAGATTTAGCCCGGAGCAGG
>SYOC01000059.1 GCA_005804965.1 Pseudomonadota bacterium | reverse complement strand
GTATCATTGGCAGCTTGAAATAGAGCCCTGGCTCTTTGAGGATACGTTTGGGATTGCCGAGTTGAATGAGAAGACCTTGCTCGCGCTCACCGATGGTAAAAGCGGTCTGAGCAAAGGCAAATGCGACGAGCAGTCCAAGGCCGATCAGAAATCTGGCCACGCGAATTACCTCACACTTTCAGTAGGGGTTGGGGGGTTCTCCGAGGCAGCGAGCGTCGGCGAGGCGAGCAGTCCTTTGAGAGGGAGAAGTGGTAACACGCCCCCGCGCTCGCCACCGAGAATGAACTTTTCTATCGTGGGCATGGTGCGCTCGACGCTTTCGAGATAGAGGCGATCTCGGGTGACGGCTTTCGCCTTCTGGTATTCTGTCAAAACACCGAGAAAGCGGGCCGCATCCCCCTGGGCGCGGATGACCCGTTGGGCTTTGTATCCTTCAGCTTGTTGCAGAACCTGCGCGGCCTCTCCGCGAGCGTTAGGGACGACGCCTTCTCGGTAGCCGTCGGCTTCCTTCACGAGTCGGTCGCGATCTTCCAAGGCGCGGACCACGTCATGGAATGCGTCACGCACTTCCTTGGGTGGATCGACGACGAGCAGCCGGGCTTCACTCACCAGCAAGCCAGTCTGATAGGCATCTAAAAGTTCTTGGAGTGCGCTTTTGGCTTGCTCCTGCACTTCCACCCGACCATCGGTCATCGTGTAGTCGATGGTGTTGCGTCCCACCGCGCTGCGCAAAGCAACCTCCGCCGATGTATGGAGGATCCCCTCAGGGTCGCTCGCTCCGAAGAGAAACTTCAACGGGTCCTGAATGCGATATTGAACGAAGAATTGCAGCTCGACGATGTTTTCATCACCGGTGAGCATTAACGCTTCGCCTGGAACTGTGCGGGCGTCGCCTCTCGTGTCACGACTCTGGGACTCCTGCGCGACAGTGCGAAACCCGACTTCAGCGCGGCGCACCTGGGAGATGTCGACAATCTCGTGACTCTGAATGGGCCAGGGCAAATGATAGCGCAGCCCAGGCTCCGTCTGCTCCGTTGCTTCACGAAACAGCAACACGACGCCGCGCTCTCCTGGGCCGACGACGTAGAAGCCCGATCCCAGCCAGAGCAATGGCAGTAGGGCGGCAATGATCCACACGCCTTTTCCGTTAGTAAACTGTTGCAATGAATTTTTCAGATCTTCTAGTCTCTGAAACAATTCCTGAGCGAGGGGATTATCGCCATAATCGCGTTGTCTATCCACGGCATTACTCCTTTGCCATACGAGTAAGCAAGATAATGCTGGCGTTGGGCATCGTCTGTAAAATTTCTGCTACAAATGTTGGAATCCTGCGATAATCGGACAGACGGAGGCGATTTTGTCTTTCCTCTACTGAACTTTGAGCTAGAGAGACGATGCCGGCCACGCGCTTGCCCTTTGCTGCTACGGCTGTCATGCTCGTCGCGACGGCACACGCCGTCGCTAGGGAGGAAGTCATGGGCGATAAGTCACTCAAGTCGAAACAGCGTGATCAGAAACAGAAGGACGCGGCCAAGGCCGGGAACGCCACTGCGGCAAAGTCGAAACAGGACAGCTACAACCGTCCTCAGCAACCACTGTCGAAGGGAAAGAAGTAACGAGAAGAAAGGAATTCGCTTGACACGAGAGTTGGCAAGTCCAGAGCTATCTCAGATTACGGCAAGGACGCTGGCCGACTATGAAGCGACCAGCGAGAGCTTTTGGCATGGCACCAAAGGGCACGATGTGAGCCAAAACATCGATGCCCTCTTGCGCCACATTGAAGGGACACCGCCTTTCGCGATCCTCGATTTCGGCTGTGGTCCCGGGCGTGATCTCAAGACGTTTCGCACCTTGGGACATCAGCCAGTCGGGCTCGATGGCACAGCCCGCTTCGTGGAAATGGCACGCGTCTATAGCGGCTGCGAGGTGTGGCAGCAAGATTTTCTGCAACTCGACCTGCCGCCGGAACGTTTCGATGGCGTGTTCGCCAACGCCTCCCTCTTCCATGTCCCGCGCCAAGAGTTACCGCGTGTACTCGATGCGCTCCACGCCTGCCTCACACCACGCGGCGTGCTTTTTTCTTCGAATCCGCGCGGACAGAACGAAGAAGGTTGGAACGGCAGGCGTTATGGCGTGTGGCACGATTACCCTGCGTGGCGCGATCTCCTTACCCGTGCCGGTTTCGATGAAATCGAACATTATTACCGTCCACCGGGCGTGCCACGTGCGCAGCAGCCCTGGTTAGCCAGCGTGTGGCGGAAAACTGACGCATAGTAAAGGCGAAGCATCTGCGATGGTACCGTGTGGTTTGCCTCGACTCGGTGGGCAGATGCTTCGCCTCTACGCTTTTACTTCGCAAATGCTGCCCGCAATGCAGCAGCAGCGTCGTCGCGCGCCTGCTTCGCTGGCTCGACGGCTTGCGCCATGCCCATGTAACCGTGAATCAATCCCTCCTGACACTTGTACGTGACAGGAATGCCCGCCTCGCGGAGTTTGGCAGCGTAGGCCGCGCCTTCGTCGCGCAGGGGATCAAACTCAGCGGTGTAAATGGCGGCAGGCGTCAGGTTTTGCAAACGCTTGACGCGTAATGGCGAGGCATAGGGATTCTCACCATCGGCATCGTTGTTGAGGTATTGCTTCCAGAACCACTGCATCATTTCTGTGGTAAGAAAATAGCCTTCGGCATTTTCCTTACATGATGGCGTGGTGAAGTCATGATTCATCACCGGGTACAGCAACAACTGCAACGCCATCTGTGGAGTGCCGCGCTCTTGCGCCATGATAGCAGCAACAGCGGCAAGATTGGCTCCGGCGCTTTCGCCAGCAACGGCAAGACGCGAGGGGTCACCGTTCATAGATGAAGCGTTGAGTGCCGCCCATTGCAGCGCGGCGTAAGCATCTTCGGCAGCAGCGGGGAATTTATTCTCTGGTGCCAGACGATAGCTCGCCGACATGACCAGACAGCCAGCTTGGTTGGCGAACGCACGACAGGAAGCATCAACCGTGTCGACACTGCCCACCACCCAACCACCACCATGAAAGTAGACCAGCACCGGGAATGGGCCTCTCCCTTCCGGCGTGTACACACGCATGGCCAGCCGCCCGGCGGCAGCGCGATAGGTGAGGTCTTCGACCTTGGCCACACGTTCGGGTTCGCCTTTCGTCGCACGCATCGCCAGAATCGCTTCTCGCGCTTTTTGTGGCGACAGATGGTGCAGCGGTGGTCCAGCGGCAGTCATGAGATCAAGTACAGTTTTCACTTGCGGATGTAACGGCATACCACTCTCCTTATTTCCTGGGGGTTTTACTGCTCACGCACGAGGCGAATAAATTCGTCGGTCTTCTCGAACTGCGGGTAGTGGCCACATTGCTCGATGACGGCAAGGCGCGAGTTTTTCAACCCTTGCTGATAGAGCGAGCCACATTCGAGCGGGACAATCTGATCTTCTTTGCCCCACACGATGAGCGTCGGTGCCTGGACTCGTGGCAGCAGGAAGGGCAGCACCGGATCGTGCATATATGGCTTCCAGCAGTAGCGAATCGCAGTCTCTTGATTCTTCACGTTAATCTCGCGCTCTTCTAGTGGAAGTTTGCGACCGCTGAAGAATTCTTCATAGGCCGGGGCTTTGTCGGGAGCGAAGAACGCCATGCGCCGCGAGGCATCGTGGCCGTGGAGGAAAATGTCGGTGATCTCGCCCTGATGTGGGCGAACACCGGCAGCGTCAACCAGAATCAGACGCTCGACCAGCTGTGGACTCACGACCGCCATTTCTGCGGCCAGCCATCCACCAATGCCATGACCAAGCAACGCGGTCTTGTGCAGTCCCAGGGCTTCCACCAGCCACAGGGTATAGCGTGTCAGGTCAGCGAAACTCTCCAGCCACAGTGGACGTTCCGAGCGACCGAAGCCGGGCAGTGTCGGCGCATACACCGTGTAGTGCTGCGCCAATTGTTCGAGATGCGAGCGCCAGCCGAGATTACCCTCGACGCTGTGGAGGACAACCAAGGGCGTACCCTGGCCGCCTGTAAAATAATGCAGGCGTGTACCTGCGAGTTCAATAAAATGTTCTTGCGGTTCTGTCATGGATATCCACCTGTCCTCTCACAAGCTGAAAGCTGAAACCTAGAACTTTGCATCTTCGGCTCAGCACTCAGCACTCATTACTCACTGCTGCATCAGGGCGCTTGCTCGAAGGGTCCCGGCAGATTGAGTTCTTTCCCCATATCACGCAACGCGGGCAGAACTTCCTTGTCCATCAATTGCAGACAACGCATCGTGTCTTTGTGACTGATGGTACCGTCGTTCGTCCAGATGCCGAGAATGCCAGGCCGCAGCGCAGTGAGCACCTGACGCAGCTTTTTGACAACCGTATCCGGATTGCCAATGATGACGCGGTTGCTTTCCACCACTTTATCCCAGCCAGCGGCATCGACACCGCCGTAGAGCGGATCGGGCCGCGCCGAGTGGCGATACTGTTCGATCAA
Source organism: Pseudomonadota bacterium (assembly GCA_005804965.1). Classification (GTDB taxonomy): domain Bacteria; phylum Desulfobacterota; class Binatia; order Bin18; family Bin18; genus SYOC01. The sequence continues at coordinate 7,697 of SYOC01000059.1, read as the reverse complement.
GTGTTTGGTGGCTTCACGCGAGTTGTAGCCTGGAGGAGCCATAAAATCGCCGGGCAATGGCAAACGTCCAACCCCGGCATTGCCAACAAGAAACCCTTCGCCAACTTCGTAGGCTTTTGCGTCCGTGTCTTGCACATGCACGCGCACCAGATAGCCAAAATTCTGCGGGCCAGGCTCATAGCCGACTTCACGCGCAGCACTGGCGTACAGATTCATGAGGTCGAGTGTGACCTGTGGATCGGTCTCCAAGTACACGTAGGGATAGTGATGCTGAGCACACCACACGATGGTTTCCGGGCTGCCGACGCCGGGAATCCAGATAGGAGGGTGCGGCTGCTGGAGCGGACGTTCAAAAGGATTGACGACACGGAAGTGGTAATGTTTCCCCTCCCAGCGAAAAGGCCCGGGAGTCGTCCAGGTTTTAATGACCAGATCGTGAGCTTCTTGGAAACGCTCACGGTTGTGTACCGGGTTGGTATTCGTGGCCCAGCTTTCAACGCCGGTACCGCGCACAAAGCCAGACACCAGTCGCCCGCGCGAGATCATGTCAATCTCCGCTAGCTCTTCGGCCAGGCGAATAGGGTTATCAAAAATCGGCAGCGGATTGCCCAGCAACACGATCTTGGCCTTCTTGGTGGTGCGGGCCAGGATGGCGGCCTCGATATTCATGGTCGCGCCCATGCACGTCGGCGTGTTGTGGTGCTCGTTGAGCATCAACCCGTCGAAGCCGATTGCGTCAGAGTACTCGTACTCATCCAAGTATTCGTTATACATATCCGCCCCCAGCGCGGGGTTGAAATGCGAATTCGGGAACGTCAGACGCACGGCGCTGCGAAAACTCTTCTTCACATCCTCGGCGGAGTAGGCGACATAAGCCCGCTCGGTGAAGCGCATGAGAAACATAGCTGCTTCCCTCCTTTCGAGGAGGACACTACCGCGAGTTGCCTATCAAGATCAAGGGTAAGGTCATCCCGCCAGCTGGATATCCCACAGCGGCGGATCACTGGGGCGGGCCATTTCAGTTTGTAGCAACAGCCCGCAGCTCGGGCAGGCGTAGTTGCGGAACACCATCTTGTCGTCCACGTACACTTTCGGATCGAGGACGTAAGGGTTGGTGGCTTTGACTGGACGTTCAATGAGTACGCAGTGGAGTTTGTAATTCTCCGTAGACGCACAGATTTCATGCTCGCATTTGCTACAAGCAAGCTGTCCATCAGCGAGCAGCAACCCTTCGGCCACACGCAGTGCTCGCGTCGCCTCGACTTTCCGCCGTTCGCGTTTGATGGCGTTGCGCAGCCGCGCTTTTCTCAGTTTGGTCCGCAGCTTGCCAGTTGCAGCCAGATCCGCCTCACCTTGAGGATCAAGCACCACACCATACGCCTCGTGCGCCCATGCTTGCGTCACATTGCCGCGCTGCACATCTAACACCACCCGTGCCGGGTCGCGCTCGAACGGGTCGCCATAGCCACCCGCCCCGGCCCATGACAATAAGAATGCGTCGGCTGGGGTCTGGGAAACATCGAAAGCTTTGGGCGCGACGAACTCAGTCTTGCCCTGGAGTTCTTCAGCGCTGGTCGGCATGCGCCGTGTGGCATGCAACTGTTGCCTCACCTCGGCACCACGCTGTAAACGAAACTTCGTCGTCGCGGGCGAGAGTCCGCCGTGCAGCCCAGGGCCTGGGACCGCGCAGTGTCCAGAGGCGGTGAACAAAGAAATGTGCTCAGTCCCGTGAGGAATGAACGCCAACTCGCCGGAATTACCGCCGCGATATTTGCCAGCGCCGCCGGAGTTCACCAGTTCTTTCCGCCACAAGTAGAGGATCGGATAAAACCACTCGTTGTCTTCCACGTTGGGCATGGTGCTCTGCAAGTCCCACGGCCAGCCGCCGGTATCGACGCCGTCTTTCCACGACAACCCGGCAAGCGCAGCACCGACGGGATCAAGCAAGAACGACGCATAAGGCGCACCGCGTTGGTCGATGCCGTTAAACGCGCAGACTGGATACATGGCCGCACCCATGCAACTTTGCACTTCGGTGCGCAGCTGTTCGTCGGACGAGCACGACAACATCTTCGAGATGACGAGTCCCGAGAGCGCAATGGTTTGCAGCAGCACCCCCGGCGGGGCAGCCGAAACTGCCGCTGGGAACGTGGCACAGGAGATGGTGCCCGGCGTGACGTCGAATTCCATATGACGGTACGCACCTTCAACCACGAACATTTGGTCAAAGAGCATCTGCGAGCACACCATCGAAGCAATCGCACCTTTCCACGCCACCAACGTGCAATTCAAGGTACCATCTTGTGGGTCGCTACCCTCGTTCGAGAAAACCAGCGTGCTACCACGTTTGGTCAGCGACAACGCGTTGCGGTAGAGATGGCGGTCGCCGGGACCTTTAAGTTCGATCCAACTCGATTCGCGCCAGGTGCCGTCGGGAATCGTCTCCAAGCGCTTGAGAAACGCCTTTTCCGAGTCATCTTGCAGCTTGCGCATGACGCCTTTGACAGTCGCCGCGCCATAACGGGCAATCAACGCCAGCAGCCGTTCGCGTGCGACGTTGCAGCCAGCAATTTCTGCTCGTAGATCGAGCGCCACCAACTGCGGCATGCGTGAGCGACGCATGTATTCTTCTTCGAGATCTTTACGCAGCATCCCACCTTCAACGATCTTGATAGGAGGAATGCAGCCCGACTCCCAGAACACATCCGCCGCCATAGGATTGAAGCCGCCAGGTGCCGTGCCGCCCATGTCCCATTGATGCAGAGTGTTACCCACCCAACAGAAGAGTTTGCCCTCCCAAAACACTGGCGCAATCAATGCCACGTCGGATTGATGCGTCGCTCCGATCCACGGATCATTCGTCAAAAAAATATCACCATCATGGATGCCTGGGTTGTCAGAACGATACTCCATCGTCCACTTCACCGCTGAGCCAGTCGCCGAAGAGAGGTATTGCAAGAACGGCCCAAAGAAGACGAAATCGCCATGCTCGTCCATCAGCGACGGGTTGAAGTCATGCCCATAGGCGCAGCTCGGCGAGCCGGAAATCTTCATAATGGTATTGCCGTGCTCAACGTTAATGTTCCACATAGCGTGGCGCACGACTTCGTAGGTCACTGGGTCGATCTTCTCCTCCGCTTCGGTATGGAGCGAGAGGCTCGCATAGACGTTGAGTTGTTTGGGAGGGATGTAGGGATAGGTGCGGCCATCCCATTTGACTGTAGTTTGGGACACAGGAAGCTCCTTGGCAGATAGTTATGAGTTCTTAGTGGTTAGTTCTTAGTCCGAATTTTTCAGAAACTAAAAACTCATAACTGAAGACTAATAACCAATAACTAACAACTAGCGAAGCGCAATCACAAAGTTACCATACCCATCCAACTGCCCTTCACTTCCTGGGTGCAGCACGATGGTCGTCTCCGGCATTTCGATGATGGCCGGACCCGCGATACGCACCCGTGCAGCAAGCTGGGCTCCATCGTAAATCGGCGTAGACGTAAAATGCTTGAGATCCCGCCAGTACACGTCGCGATGCGTCACAACAGTTTCCCCGCCGCGCCTGCCTTGCTGCGAAAGCGCGGGGCGTTGGATCGTGCCGATGGCCGCGACACGGAAGACGCCAATTTCCATACCGGCATCCTTGAAAGCCGAACCTTTGCCGTAGAGTGCGTCGTACTTATCGGCGAAGGTCTGCATCAGTTGTGTGGCATCTTCGGCCTGTAAAGTGCCATCCGAGACCGGCACCTCGACGCGGTGAATCTGCAAGCGGAACTTCATATCCACTGTGCGCAAGAAGCGCATGTCGGCATCGGCAATGCCATCTTCTCTGAGCTGGGTCCGGCCTTTTTCTTCCAAATCTGCAAAGATGGTGTTCATGCGCTCGGGCGCGAAGGGTGCAATCAGCAACTCCGCTTTCTCGTACACATGTAAGAGGTCCGCCGATTGAATCCCTAATGCCGACCACGTGGAAGCAACCGAACCCAAAGGAATGACGATGGTTTTGCAGCCAAGTTCACGCGAGTAAGAAACTGCATGCACCGGGCCACCACCGCCATAGGCGTAGACGACGAAATCGCGGGGGTCGAGTCCGCGTTGCACGGTCATCTGCCGCATCAAATCCGCCATATGGAACTCGACAATTTGCACGGCACCGCTCGCCGTCTCCACCACGTCCATCCCCAAGCGGTCGGCCATGCGTTGCAGGGCGCGGAGCGAGCTGCTGCGGTCCAGGTGGTATTTCCCGCCCAAGAAATTGTCAGGATTCACGTAGCCGAGAATGACGTTGGCATCGGTAATGGTGGGCTCTTCTCCACCACGGTTGTAGCAGGCTGGCCCGGGGTCAGCTCCAGCAGATTGCGGGCCGACTTTCATGGTGTTGCTCAGTTCGTCAATCCAAATGACGCTGCCGCCACCGCTGCCGATGGACTGAATATCCAACTGCGGCATGAAGAATACGTATTGGTGAATGATCGTTTCCGAGGAAGTCAGCGGTACACCGTTGCTGATGATGCCTACGTCAAAGCTAGTGCCACCAACATCGGAAGCGATGACATTCGGATGCCCGAGCGTCTCGGCCAAAAACTTCGAGCCAATAACGCCACCGACCGGCCCCGAGCCAATGGTGAAGAGCGGCTTGCGGGCCGCTTCCTGCGCCGTCGCCACACCGCCCGAGGCTTGCATGATGAGCAAAGGGTGTTGATAACCAAGCTGCTTCGCCCGCTCCTGTACTCGTTGGATGTAGCCGGACGAGCCAGGACCAATGAAACAGTTAATGGCAGTGGCGGCAGTGCGTTCATATTCGCCGGGCTTGGCGATCAACTCGTGAGCACAGGTCACAAACATCTGCGGAGCGAGGTCATGCACCATACTGCGGACGGCCAGTTCATGCGACGGGTTTACAAATCCCCACAGAAAAGAGATGGCGATGCCTTCGACCTGCTGGTCGAGCAGAAAGCGAATAGCCGCCTGCGCCTCCTCTTCATTCAGCGGCAGCACCACATCGCCTTTCCAGTCCACACGCTCGCTGACCTCCTGAATAAGTGATCGAGGAATGATCGGTGCCGGCTTTTGATGACGTGAGACATGCAACAGTTGCTCGATGGGCAACCCGGCCGAGCGGCCAACCGAACGCATCATGATGAGTGCGTCGCCATGCCCACGTGTGGTGATGAGTCCGGTTTTGACACCTTTCAGTTGGACGATGGCGTTGGTGCCGACAGTCGTACCGTGCAAAAGCAGCCGCGTCTGTTGCAGCAACTGTGGAAGCGTCAGGGCGATTTTTTCGGCGGCCACTTCCAGGGCATTGAAAAATCCTTCGGCAAAATCCTTTGGGGTCGAGGGACTTTTCGCAATCGTAATGTGCCCTTGTTCATCCATCACCACGCAATCGGTAAAAGTGCCTCCGGTGTCGATCCCGCAAAAATACGGCATTGCTGCTTCTCCTCATCTTTTGGGTACGCGCACTGCGCCCCGATCCCCGGGGGCATTAACTACGGGAATTTTTCGAGCTAGGCAAATACGGTCGTATGCATTGAGGAGCAGCAATTGGCAACACGCACAACCCGTAAATTCCGTGGCCGCCCGGCATTAGCGTTCTTCGCACGCGTCGCCCGGCAGGGGTGGGACGCGGATCATTTCACCTTCACCTGTCGCTACGCCGCCTTACGTAAATGGCTGGCACTGCAAGTGCCGTTGCCGAAAACCATGCTTACCATTGGCTGCGGTACCGGCGAGCTGGAAAAGATCCTGGAACGCCAAGGCCATACCGTGGTGAGTCTCGATCTCTCATTGCCGATGATACGCGCCGCCAAAGAACGTTATCAACTCGGCGCTTTGGTGCAGGCCGATGCCCACGTCTTGCCGTTCGCCTCCGCCAGCTTCGATGTCGTGCTGCTGCCAGAATCACTCGGCTACTTGGAAGCTGAGGTTGCTTTTGGCGAAGCCGCCCGCGTGCTCAAGCAACGAGGTCGCTTGCTGATGACGACCTATCCACCGCATCTACCTGCGCACTCCGTCTACAAAAAACGCTCGCTGCCCGAAGTCGCCACGGTTTTACGGCAGACAGGATTCACTCTCGCTCAGCATAGTTTTTTGACGGTCACCAGAAACGCCATCGGCGAAGCCCAAATAGAGGAAGAAGGGGATTTGCTCTATGTAGCGGCGCGGAAAGTTCCTTAGCTCTTGCGTCGTCGATCTCGATACACCCCAACAACGATACCTAAGATACCTGGAGACGAAGACTGCGCTGTCAATGCGATCGGCGGGTAGGCAGGATTGGCCGCCTCTAAAAAGAGACGTTCACCTTCCTTGCGCAAGCGCTTGACGGTCGCTTCTTCGCCGAGTAGCGCCACCACGATTTCGCCGGGATCGGCCATGTCTTGTTGGCGTACGATTACATAGTCGCCATCAAAAATACTTTCACCGACCATGCTGTCGCCTTGCACTCGTAAGGCGAAGTGCGTCCCCGTACCAAGCAAAGCCGGTCCTAGACTAAGCTCGCCGTCGCGATTCTCGACCGCCAAGAGCGGACGTCCGGCGGCGACGCGTCCCACCACCGGCACGCTTCCCTCAACCGGCATGAGACGTTGGACGACTTCCAGCGCACGTCGTCGCCCAGGAAACCGTCGTAAATACCCTTTACGCTCCAAAGCAATCAGATGCCTTTTCACCCCGTGCAATGAGGCAATCCCCATAGCTTGCGCCATTTCTTGCAGCGTCGGCACATAGCCACGCCGCGCGAGCGAGTCTTCGATGATGCGTAACAGCCGCGTTTGCCGGTCGGTCAAAGAAAGGATTGACATAGCCGTACATATAGTGCATATACATACACTATGTCAAGGAAAGCGACCCTTCAGGCTCTTTCATTTTCGCGCTTTCGCTCTGCTCGCCCGACGACCGAGCGCCCCATCTTCAAGACTCGTCGCCTTGGAGTCATTGCCCCAGCTCTACGACCGACCCGCACGCCCGGCCGGTATCGGTCTGCTCTCACTTCACCACGCATGTCCGAAATTCTTCACAGGAGGTTCGTTATGTCCACGTCGCTAACTGGAGGATGTATGTGCGGAGCCATTCGTTACGAATGCGCCTCCGAACCGTTAATGGCGGGCAATTGTCACTGCACCGATTGCCAACGGGCAACCGGCACGGCCTATGCCTCGGTATTTTTCGTACCGCGTAGCGCCGTCAAGATCACGGGGGAGGTGAAATACTACGAGAGCAAAGGCGACAGCGGGAACAGCATTCGTCGCGGCTTCTGCCCGACCTGCGGTTCTCGGTTGTTTGGCCTGCCGACCCTCATGGCCGAGAACATTGGCATTATGGCAGGGAGCTTGGATAACGCGAGCGAGCACAAGCCAGCGTTCGACATCTACACATCGAGCGCTCAGCCCTGGGACCATCTGCAACCGGAAACGGCGAAGTTTCCCAAAGCTCCGCCGATGGCGTAACGCCGAGGTTCATTTATCCACGCCGCTTAGGAGGTTCGTTATGTCCACGTCACTAACTGGAGGGTGTATGTGCGGAGCCGTTCGTTACGAATGCGCCTCCGAACCGTTAATGGCGGGCAATTGCCACTGCCTCGATTGCCAGCGAGCAACCGGCACGGCGTACGCTTCAGAGTTTTTTGCGCCGCGCAGCACCGTGAAAATCACCGGGGAGGCGAAATACTACGAGAGCAAAGGCGACAGCGGGAACAGCAT
>SYOC01000058.1 GCA_005804965.1 Pseudomonadota bacterium | reverse complement strand
GGCCGACATCGAAGCCGAAGTGAAGCCGCAAATCATGCCCTACTACGCCTGCGATGGGCCGAACGGGGAGAAGGGTAAATGGTTCCGCCGCACAGGCGCCAAGGAACGAGAGAAGCAACTGAAGCAAGCTGAGTTGTTTGCCCCTGCCGCGCCAAGCCCGCCGCAGTCCGAGGATGACTGGGAGGAACTTCCGCCCAGCTTCGACATTTTCTCCGTGCCGTGGCAAGAACGGAAGCACTACCGCTACGAAGGTACGGAAATCATCTACACCTTCTGGGCCAAGCACGGCCCGTGTCAGCGCCAGGGCTGCGGGCACCGCACGCCCATCATGTCCACGCCGGTCATCGCCATTAAGACGCTCACTGTTGGCGCGTGGCCAGATTGGGAATGCGAGGAATGCCACCAGACGTTCGACGTGGAGGCGAAATCGGCACGGATGGCGCCCGATGCCCCGCTGTTTGTCGCACCCGACGAGAGGCCATTCGTGGTCATGGATGGCAGCGGATGTTTTACCTGCCCGTACTGCGATACCCGCTATGAAGACAACCCGCGAGCAGTCGCAGGAAAATCGATCAATCTCGGCAAAGCCAGCGCCAAAAAGGTGGAGCTGACGCTGCTCATCCATCCGCAATGGTTAGAAGGCTGCCCGAAGCATGATGAGCAAGGCCGTGAATACGGCGGTAGCGCGACCAATTTAGTCGAAGCAACCATCCGTTGGAATAACACCCGCGCTGCTACGCTACGACTGCTGGAAGTGCGCGGCAAACTCCCAGAGCAAGTCACCTGCCCAGAAACCGGCGTCACATTCAACATTGGCCAGCATGGGGGAACCATTACTAAGCCTGGCCATTTCGAGTGTCAGGCATCAACATGCGGGAAAGAGCAACCTAGTGCGGAATCCTTTGCCAAGAGCGCTAAGGCAGCGCCGATTGCCGCCTTCCTTATCCAAGGCTACAGCCCGATGCGGGACATCAACGGTCAACCATACGGCGGCAGGTTCTTTATTGCTCCGCAAGATGTACGGGACATCAACGCAGCGTGGGCTGAGTGGGAGACTCGCAAAGATGCAGACCTCAGCGACTTCTGGCCGCGCTCAGAAATCCCGTTCGGCCACATGACGCATCAACGGCAGCCATTGCCTGACCACGGATACACGCACTGGTGGAAGTTCTTTCATTCTCGTCAGCTTCTCGTCCTCACGCAGCTTTTGAAGACCCTCGTAGAAAACGAGAAATCGAGTTGGGATACGAAACTGTTCGTGCTTAGTGCGTTTCAGCAGTATCTGCGGAACCAATGTGTGCTTTCATTCTGGCATATCAAGGCCGACAAGCTGGCGTCGGCCCTCGGCAACCCAAACTTCCATCCCAAAACGACCATCGTTGAAAGTTCGGTCTTTCCTCACCTTGGACTTGGCAACTGGCAATCGTGCGCTGAGGCAATCGAGAAGGCTGCTTGCTGGGCGCGCAATCCAACCGAGTTAGTCGCGCAGGAAGCTCTCACAACCCTCGCTCCGCATCTAGCCAACGAAGTCTCAAGCAAGAGCGTAAAGGTCGAAACCAGTGACGAATTGCTGAACGGCGCTATTCTCAGTTGCAGTTCAGCCACAGAACTCGCAGCTATGTCCCCAGAGTCTATTGACCTCGTAATCACAGACCCGCCATTTGGCGGCTTGTTGCACTACTCTGAGCTTTCTGACTTTTTCTACGTCTGGCTTCGCCTCGTATTGAAAGAACGATACCCGGAGATGTTCACGCCTGAATACACACCCAAAGCCCTTGAAGCCGTTGCCAACAAAGCGCGCCATCCCGACGACCCCGACGCCTTTTATCAGCGCATCCTCACGGATTGCTGGCGCGAGGCATATCGCGTCTTAAAGCCGGGCGGCATCCTAGCCTTTACCTTCCACCACAGCGAAGACGAGCCGTGGGTTGGTGTGTTGGAAAGTCTGTTCGACGCGGGTTTCTATCTCGAAGCCACGTATCCGATTCGTAGCGACGAGACCAAAGGCGAAGGCGAGTTCGGCTCCAAGAAAATTGAATACGACATCATCCACGTTTGCCGGAAACGTATGACCGAGCCGCAGCCGATTAGTTGGGCGCGGTTGCGGCGACAGGTGATGGATGACGTGCGGCGCATTCAAACTTTGCTGACGCAACACCAAAAGGAAGGTTTGCCCGCAGCCGATTTGCAGGTTATCAAGCGCGGCAAGGCGCTCGAATACTTCTCGCGGCACTACGGCAAGATGTATGTCGAGCAGGGCCGCGAGTTCACTATCCGTGAAGCATTGGTGGGCATCAACCAACTGCTCGACGATGACACAGGAACCAAGGGCGGGCCGGAAGCGCCACCCGCCAACGCCGAGCCGTACACCCGCCAGTTCTTCCGGCTGTTCTACGAGACCTGCCACGTGCCGCGCGACCAGGTGCAGAAGTTCTTGCGTGGCACCGGCATCGCTCCCAGTGACTTCGAGGAACGAGGCTGGTGTGCGGAAAAGCATAAAATCTTCACACTCACACCGCCGGTCGAACTAGCGCTAGTGTGGAAGGGTGCGTCGCGCAAAGGCATGGCGCGGGACTTCGACCAGACGATGTTCCTTGTTGGCGGCTGTGTCGAAGGCAGCGGCATCCGCGTGACCGACACGCTGGACAGCCCGAACTTCGCGCCACACCCGGCGACTTCCGAACTGGTGGATTGGTTGGTGCGGCACGGCGGCTCGCAGGAAATCAAACTCGCCGCCCAGCGCGCCCGCACGATTTACCGCGACTGGCTGACAAAGCAGGAAAACAAGAACAAGGCGCTGGAGCAGTTGAAACTGTTCGATTTAGAGGCGTAAGGCGTGGCGATTCCACCATTCAACGAACACGGCTGGCTGCCTGACGGCATTCATGACTGCACCCTCGAAGAGGCCGCAGGGCAGTTTGGCGGATTTCGGCGGAGTGACCGGCGACCTGAATTGTGGGCAAGGTTCACGGAATTCGTGCGCGAAGCGCAGGCGTGCGGTCTGATAGAGGCGATTTTAGTGGACGGCAGTTTTGTGACCGCCGAGCCTGCTCCGAATGACATTGACCTCGTGCTGGTGGTGGCCGCGAACCATGATTTTTCGGCGGACTTGCCGCCAGTACAATACAACCTACTGGCACAGCGGCGCGTTTGGAGACGATTTGGGTTCGATATCGTTGTAGTAAGAAATGGTAGCGAGAACCTCGAACAGGCCGTGGCGTTCTTTCAGCAGGTCAAGCAACGGCCCGGAGCAAAGAAAGGCATCTTGAGGATACACGTATGATCGACACCGCTGAACAACTGTACCAAGCCATTGAGCAGATGGGACGGATGCAGCGCATCCTGGAATCCTACCGTAATGAGATTCTGACGCAGAATCCGCGCAACTTTGCGCTGCTGGCTGAAGGCCCGTTGGAACAACTCCGACAATTGCAAATGCAAATTGACGAATACTTCCAGCGCGTGGAAGCCGCTGGTATTCCTGCCAACCCTTAACCCGTGGACGCTTCGCGACATTGTCGAACCAGGGAAACGACACTCCCGCACTCTCACCGGCGACACCCCAATGAATCCCGATTTACACGACGACACCTGGATACGCTGCGGTACCTCGCTCTTGTGGGAGGCCGAGGCGTTGCACCGCGTCTGCTCCGCCGAGAACGTCCGCAGCCTGCGTGAGTTTCTCCGCCTGTACCGCGCCGGATGGCCGGAGGATACACTTGCCCTCATTAACAACCGCACCCTGGTCATTGCTGGATTAGAAGCGGCGATGGATACGTTGCCTCCGGATGAGGCAGAAGAATGGTACGAGCAAACGGTGTATCCGGCAGTGCTCGATTTTCAGGAACACGTTGCCGATGGTGGACGCGAAGCCGCCCTGCTGATCTGGCTTGCAGACCGAAGCCGCGTGTTCTACCACGCAGCGGAGAACGCCTACCACTGGCACTGTTCCGGGGCGTATCGGCAGTCTTCGCTTCCACTAGGCCGCTGCATTTGGAACGGCGCGGAAAGCAGTGTACGCCGCATCGTCACCTTCGGCGCGGACAAAAAAGAGACGTGGGCCGGACTGTTTCATCCGAGAATTTCATGAGCGCGGAATCGGACGCGAGCGTGACTACACCCACCCGCTTGCACGGCGGGAGTACGCGCACTTTCAAACCCGGGGAACGGGTGCGCCATGCCGACCTCGGCGAGGGTGTAGTCATTGCCGCACCGCTCGACGGCTTTATCCAGGTCTTTTTTCCTACGGGTGAGCGACAAATACCAGTTGAAAGACTGAGTGCAGCGCTCAGCCGAGCGGAGAGTATCGTCCGCAATACCGAGAGTGGCGGCCAGCGGGCGTTGCGTGCCTGGCTGTGTTACCAAGCGTACGCGCTGCCACTGATGGAGCATGTCAGCACCCTGACTTCGGCAAAGATCGACCTGCTCCCACATCAGGTGGTGCTCACGCATCGTGTTGCGACGGCATCGCCTCGTCGTTTCCTCATCGCCGACGAGGTCGGATTGGGCAAGACGATTGAGACCGCGCTTATTCTGCGTGAACTCCTCAGCCGGGGGGAACTCAAGCGAGCGTTGATGGTGGTGCCTGCCGGTCTGGTCAACAACTGGCATCGGGAACTGAACGAAGTCTTTCATCTCAACTTCGAGGTCTTCGGCAGCGAAGGCGATGTCACAGACCGGAAGTCGAACGCTTTCGAGAAGCACAATTTGCTGATTGCCAGTATCGACACGTTGAAACTCCGCCCGCGCATGGAACGGTTAAAGGCAGCTCCGCCATGGGACTTAGTCGTGTTTGACGAAGCGCATCACCTGACCGCGTACCGGCAGAACGGGAAAGTGGTGAAGACGCAGAACTTCAAACTGGCCGAAATGCTCAAGGGGCACACCCGCGATTTGCTTTTGCTCTCCGCGACTCCGCACCAAGGCGATCATTTTCGTTTCTGGATGTTGGTGCAAATGCTCGACCCGACGTTGTTCAACACACCCGGCGAGATGGTCGAACACCGGCACCGGCTCAACACCGTCGTGTTCCGCCGCACGAAAGCCGACGCTTGCCGACCAGATGGGTCAACGCTCTTCGCCCGTCGGCAGGTCCATACCGAAGCATTCACCATGTCTGACGAGGAACAGCAGTTCTATGAGGCATTGGTGATGTATTTGCAGGACGGCTTCGCGCTAGCGAAACGACAGGGCAAACGTGGTCAGGGTTTGGCTTTCGTGATGGCCATCTTCCAGAAGATTGCCGCCTCTAGCTTTGCCGCTGTGCAACGTACCCTGCGTCGTAGGCTTATCGCTTTGACGATTCAGGAAGCATCCATGCACGACCAGCAGCTCGACATAGATCGGCGCAATACCGCACTAGATGAAGCGAGGGTACTCATCCGTGAACTGTACGGCATTGCCGACGGACGACTGGGTGATGTTGAGGTGGATGGGCTTCTAGCTGAGTACCGTTACCGGATTCTACGGATGGAGAAAGCTCAAGACGAAGCTCTCGGCACCGGCGCTGACCAGTTGAGTTGGGAAACTGTGGCGGCAGACGCCGAAGACGCGGCCATCAGCAGTGTATCGGTGGCGTTACCTGAGGAACGCCGACGTATCAAAGACGTGCTCGGTAAGTCTCCGTCACGGCGGGAAACCAAGGTCGAAAAGCTCATCGGCGCTCTGGGCGTGTTGTGGCAAGAGAATCCACAGGAGCGCATAGTTGTGTTTGCCACGTATTTGGGCAGCGTCGAGATGCTCGGCGCGGAAATCGAAAAACAGTATCCCGGCCAAGGCGTCACCGTGCTCAAAGGTGGCGACCACGGCGCAAAGGCAGCAGCAGAGAAACGATTCAAGGTGGCGGATGGACCGAGGGTGTTAATTTGTACCGCAGCAGGGCGTGAAGGGATCAATCTGCAACACGCCAGGATTCTGTTTAATTTCGATTTGCCGTGGAATCCAATGGATTTAGAGCAACGCATTGGGCGTATTCATCGTTATGGGCAGCGCAATACTGCCCAAGTGTACAATCTCGTGCTTGCCGACACTATCGAAGGCGCCATCTTCTTACTGCTCGACGAAAAATTGAGAGAAATTGGGCGGACACTCGGTAAGGTGGATGAATACGGCCAGCTTGCTGAAGACCTTCGTACCCAAATCCTCGGACAGCTTTCATTGCAGGTAAACTACGCAAGCCTGTACTCGGAAGCGTTAAACGACCCGCAATTGAGACGCACCCGGGTAGAACTAGAAGCGGCAATGGCGAACGCCGTAGAGGCCCGCAAGGTTGTCTTTGCATTGTTCCAAGACCTCGACGGCTTCCAGATCGACGACTATAAAGCGATGGGCAATCCCGACAACAGCATGGCGGCGTTGGTGCAATTTGTCGCCGGTGCAGCACAGGCCGAGGGCGAGACGTTTACCCACCGGGGAGACCACGTGTTCGCGTGGGGCAATAAGGACAGCCAGAGCGAGACACTGCTGACGACCGAGCGAGAGCTTTCGTTGCAAAAGGAAAATATCCAATTGCTCGGACTAGACCACCCACTCGTTGCTGCCCTCCTCCAGAAGTTCCGCAACCTTCCATCGGAAGAAATCGGGGTATGCGTCCATTCGCCCGATAGCACGACCGGAATTCTTGCCACGTGGTTAGTCGAAGCTCGGGGCGAGAAAGGGCACTTGCAGCGAGCTCTCATCACTCTCGCGTTAGATAGCCAAGGGAAAAGTCTCGTTGCTTGGGATCGCCAGCCAGAGAAACTGTGGCAGGCACCTCCGATATCCCAAAACAGCGGTCAATCTGAAAAGAAATTGGCTCTCCTGCGCGAATCCTTAGAACCGATGCTCCAACGCGAAATTGCGTATCGTGGCCTTGCAACGGAAAGCCGTGGCTTCGAGGCGAAGCTGATTGGCTGGGTAGAGGGAGTAGGCGGCGAAGGGGGTTAGTTCGACAAATACCTTCAGCCGCGAGCCAGCAAAGCCAAGCTCCTACGGCGCTCCAGGGAATCGGCTCTATAAGGCTGCCCGCCTCTTCCTTTCGCCAAAGCCGTCATGGTACGTTTTAGGGTTACAGAGGAATAACGCAGCAACACAGAAGGCAATCATTATGACCCGTCTCGCTATGCAAGACATTCAAGAGCACTTTGCCGCGACCGTCGCCCGGGTCGCTGACACCGGAGAGCGCATCGTCGTGGAAAGCCACGGCAAAGACCTTGCCGTACTCGTGTCCTTAGAAGACCTCGCCCTCCTAGAAGAACTCGAAGACCGGCTTGACCTCGAAGATTTCCGCGCCGCGAAAGAAGAATGGGAGCGGGAAGGCAGACAGACGACGACGCTCGATGCCGTCGTACAAGAACTCGGCATTAAGGCGTAGCTGTGGCCTACACCGTCGAGCTATCGAATCGGGCCAAGCGTGAGCTTGCCGCCCTCTCCGCCAATCTACAAACTCGGATAGTCGCTGCCCTTCGGAGACTCGAAGAGAATCCGCGCCCCTCGGGCATCACCAAGCTCGAAGGTGAGGATTATATCTACCGCCTTCGCATTGGAGATTATCGCGTCCTTTACGAAGTACACGATAAAAGACTCCTGGTGCTCGTCGTGAAAGTCGGACACCGCCGCGAAGTGTACCGCAAGCGATAGGCGGAAAAAACTGTCATTGTTTCTGTCATGGTTCGGCTGGAATAAGCGGGAATAATGACAGAGAAGAAGAAAGAGGCGATACCACAGGAAAGGGAAATTCCCTTGCTATATCACCCCTCTTCGCACTTGGTATCTCTCGGTGGTGGAACGCACAACCAGTTTTGCAGACCTCTCCCTTAACCACTTGGGTACGCCGCCGTGTTGGGGCACTTTACCCTGACCCGCGCTGACATTTCAACACCCTCCGGCATCTGGTCTTCGACCATCGCCTCTTCCCTTCGACAAAGCGGCTATGGTACTGTCCAGAGCTGCAGAGCCATAACGCAGCAAAACAGAAGGCAACCACTATGACCCGTCTCGCTGTCCAAGAAGTTCAAGAGCACTTCGCCGCTACCGTCGCCCGGGTCGCTGACACGGGCGAGCGCATCGTCGTGGAAAGCCATGGCAAAGACCTTGCCGTGCTCGTGTCCCTGGAAGACCTCGCCCTCCTGGAAGAACTCGAAGATCGCCTCGACCTCGAAGATTTCCGCGCCGCAAAAGCAGAGTGGGAGCGGGAAGGCAGACAGACGACGACGCTTGATACCGTCGTGCAAGAACTCGGCATTAAGGCATAACCGTGGCCTACTCCGTCGAGCTATCGAATCGGGCCAAGCGTGAGCTTGCCGCCCTCTCCGCCAATCTACAAACTCGGATAGTCGCTGCCCTTCGGAGACTCGAAGAGAATCCGCGCCCTTCTGGCATCATCAAGCTCGAAGGTGAGGATGATATCTACCGCCTTCGCATTGGGGATTATCGCGTCCTTTACGAAGTGCACGATACGAGACTCCTCGTTCTTGTCGTGAAAGTCGGACACCGCCGCGAAGCGTACCGCAAACGATAAGCGGAAAAAGCTGTCATGGTTCGGGTAGCATAAGCACAATAAAGGAGGGGAACATCATGTCGGCATTAGATCATGTCCGCATTCTCGATCTGTCTCACTATGAGGCGGGGCCGTCGTGTACCGAACTGCTCGCGTTCCTCGGGGCGGATGTTATCAAAGTCGAACCTCCGCACATCGGCGAAGCCGGGCGCACGATTTTCGCCGATAAACCAGGACTGGACTCTTATTTCTTCGTGCTGCTCAATGCCAATAAACGCAGTGTCACACTCAACCTCAAAACCGAATCCGGACGAACCGTCTTCCAGACGTTGGTCAAAGAAGTCGATGTCGTGCTGGAAAATTTTTCTCTCGGCACCATGGAAGCATTGGGGCTGGACTACGAGGCGCTACGAGCAATCAATCCGCGTCTGATTTACGCCACAATCAAAGGCTTCGGCACTTACGGTCCGTGGAGCACCTACAAAAGCTTCAACACGGTGGGCATGGCGGTTGGCGGTGCGCTGAGTGTGACTGGGCTTCCCGGCGGTCCACCGCTCAAGCCGGGGCCGACAATTGGCGATACCGGTACCGGCATCCACTGCGCAGTCGGTATTTTGGCGGCATTGCTCCAACGGCAGAAAACCGGCCAGGGTCAGCACGTGGAAGTATCGATGCAAGATGCCGTGGTCAATTATTGCCGCGTCCCGTTCCGACATCACCTCGAAACTAACCAAGTGGTCGAACGCACCGGGAATCGCCTGCAACACGCCGCCCCCACCGATCTTTATCCCTGTTACCCAGGCGGGCGTAACGATTATGTCTACCTGATGGCTACCACGCCGGAGATGTGGGATGGCATCCTGCGCGTCATTGGACGAGACGATCTTATGGGCGACCCGCGTTACGCCGCGCGGGGAGAGCGCAATAAGCGATTTGACGAAGTGCACCTCCTGATCCGCACATGGACGGAGCAATACGACAAGCACACGGTTATGCAGAAATTCGGCGAGGCTGGCATTCCTTGTGGAGCAGTGCTCGATTCACGGGATATTCTCGCTGACCCTCACCTGCACGCACGCGGCATGATTGTGGAGGTTGAGCATCCCACACGAGGAACGATGAATATGGCAGGCTGCGCGGTGCAACTCACCGACTCGCCAGTAGCGGTCACACCAGCGCCGCTGCTCGGTCAGCACAACGAAGAAGTGTATGGTGAGTTATTGGGTCTCTCACCTGAAGCGCTCCAGGCGTTGGCCAAAGACGGCGTCATCTAAACGCAAGAACAGGGAACATTATGCAGTATCGCACGTTAGGAAGAACCGGTTTGCAAGTATCGGAAGTCGGGTTCGGCGCGATGACCATCGGCGGAGAAATTTTTGGCACCACCGACGATCAAGAATCGTTGCGAGCGCTGCATCGCGCACTCGATCTGGGCATGAATTTCATCGACACCGCCGATGCGTACGGCCGTGGCCACAGCGAGGAAGTACTCGCCCAGGTACTGCAAACTCGACGACAAGAAATCGTCCTCGCCACTAAAGGCGGCAATCAATTCACCGTTCGCCAAGGGCTGCGTAATTTCGACCCCGACTATATTACCTCAGCGCTCGAATCCAGCTTGCAGCGGTTGCGCATCGACGCGATCGATCTCTACCAACTGCACAACCCCTCGCCAGAGGTCATGCAACGAGGAGAAATTTTCGAGCGGCTCGACCGTCTCAAGCACGAAGGCAAGATCCGCTTCTACGGCGTCTCGCTGGAAAAGACAGAAGACGGGCTGGTCGCCATCGCCACCGGTAAGCCGGATACCCTCCAAGTCGTCTACAACATTTTGCATCAAGATCCAGAGGAACGGCTCTTTCCACTTGCCCGGAAAGAAAACATCGGCATTCTCGCTCGGGTCCCGCTAGAGCGAGGCGTGCTTTCCGGTCGCTTCAAAAGCGCGACAGAGTTTACCGAGAAAGATTGGCGAAAGGGAGTCTTCGCCGAAAGTGGACTCATGCAAACCCAGGCCGCTGTCGAAAAACTGGCCTTTCTCGTCAAAGGCGATGTTCCAAATCTCGCGCAAGCGGCACTTCGCTTTATCCTCAGCCATCCGGCCGTCTCAACGGTGATCCCGGGCATTCGCACGGTACAACAAGTCGAAGACAATCTCCTCGCCAGTGGAAAATCTTTAGCGGCAGAGGACATTGCGAAATTACGAGCGCTGTACCAGAGCGACTTTTGCCACTTGCCGTTTCATTAGTACCGGAGGCATCCAACGTGTTGCGTGCTGCGTTGCCTCATGCTGTTCGCTTCACGCCTCCCGCAATCATTTCCACGCGCGGCGGAATTCACATTGCGGGAGTGCTTCTTGCAAGGCATCCACCCCGGCGCTGGTCACTAAGGTGCTGCGCAGGTTCAAGACGCGCAACCCTGTTAGACCACGGAGATGGGCAAGTCCCATATCGCTCACGGCAGTGTCGTACAGCCATAGCACGCGCAAACCCGTCAGCTTGCTCAAATGTGAGAGCCCGGTGTTGTTAACGCGCGTGCTCGATAGTTGGAGGTACTGCACATCGTTTGGACGCAGCCCGGCGAGTGGCGACAGATCGGTGGAGGCTTGCGGGGTGACATTGAGTCGCAACTCACGGCCAACGGGAATCGCGACCTCTCCTTGCGCGTTTCCCCACGATTCCCAGGGCGCGTAATCGCTGTCGCCAAAGAGACGACGGACAAACAATGCCCCCAGCGAATGGGACGACGGAAAACGGACAAGACGAGCCGGAGGCAAGGCCACTCCTTCAGATTGCTGTTCGCGAGCGGTGGCCGCACGACGAAGAATCGCTCTCAATGTCTCATCCATTCCGGTATCTCCTTGCCAAAAGCGGAAGCTACTGTACCGACTCTCAGTCGCTCAGTCTATCAGTCGTTCAGTCTGTCAGTCACTTCATCCTTTTAGACTGCAAGACTCTCGGATTGTAAGACTTGTGGACTGATAGACTCGTTTAGCACGATCAGCTACTTTCCTTACGCCTCAAGCCTCGCAAAAAGGAGAACACTATGACGCACAAACCGGCAGTCAGTCTTGCCGCTATGCCGAAACGACGGCAGGCGACGCTCGAACTCGCGCATCGCCTCGAACACGAAGGATTCACCGGTATTTATTGCCCGAGTATGGGTGATTGCATGGGCCTGTGCGAAGCCATTGCGCTCGCGACCCACGACATTCCGTTCGGTACTGCGATTGCCCCCATCTACTTCCGCCAGCCCTTCGACTATGCGCAAACGGCGGCGCTCATTCACGAGCTGTCCGATGGCCGCTTTCGCTTCGGTATCGGTGTCAGTCATGGTCCCGTCCATCAACGGCTGAATCTACAAGTTGGCAAGCCGTTGGCCGACATCCGTAAATTCGTTCAGGACCTCCAGACCGCAGCACCTATGGCCGGACCACTGCCACCGCTGATGCTCGCAACTTTGCGGAAACCTATGGTGAAACTCGCTGGCGAGATTGCCCAAGGTGCAGTATGGGCCAATGCCGCGCGTTCGCACATGCGCGACTCCCTCAAAGCTCTACCTCTGGACAAGCAAAATGACGACAATTTCATCGTCGCCAATATGGTCCCAACGTGCATCGACGACGACAAAGCTGCCGCCGCCGCCGTCAATCGCAAAACCCTTGCTGGCTACGTGCGCTTGCCCAACTATCAACAGTATTGGATCGAAGCCGGCTTTGAAGAAGAAATGCGCGCGATTCAGAAAGCCATCGACAACAAAGAAGAAGACAAGATTCCCCAGTTGATGTCTGACCGCTGGCTGTCGCAGGTCACATTGTATGGCAGCGCTGCAGAAGTGCGCGAAGGTGTCGAGGCTTGGTACGACTCCGGCGTCAACACGCTGATCGTCGTGCCCTCCTCTGCACGTGGGAATCAGATGGTTGCGCTAGAACAGACTATCGCGGCGTTTCAGTAGCCGCTTTTCTTCCCGCCGAAAAGCATTCGAGCAGCGGGCAGACGCAACGTCTGCCCGAGCGGCTTCGCCCGCCTCATTCCCCCCGCCATAAATTTAACCCAAACGGCAAAAAATTTAACCGAGAAGATACCCTTCGCGCGTTGCACCCTGTTTCCGCCCAGCTATGCTAGTCCCAACATGCACTCGTGCTTGGGACTTTTAGAGCAAGGGGAAAAGTCCCTGAGATCAAGCGAATTTACAGGAGGTCTTATGGCCAATCCAAACGCTCCTTTCTATCCAATGATCTATGTCCGCGGCTATGCAATGACGCAAGGCGAGATTAACGAGACCACCGCCGACCCGTTCTGCGGGTTCAACTTGGGATCCACTGTTTACCGCGCAGCGACGGATAAAAATCGACCAGCCAAAAAGTTCGTCTTCGAGTCGCCTGTGCTTCGTTTGAGATCCGATTTCGAGTATGAAGATGTTTTCGAGAACGGACTCGACATCATGGACCCTGGCTGGGATGAAAGCATCGCAAGCAGATCGATCATCATTTATCACTATTACGAACAAGCCTCGACTTTGTTGGGCAAAGGGAAAACCCCAGGGATTGAGGAATTCGCGACAGGTCTGAGCGATCTGATCCTCCGCGTTCGGGAATTAGTTTGCAAGAATGGGAAGAACAAGACCACAAAAGACGACTTTCGTTGTTATCTAGTGGCCCACTCAATGGGGGGCTTAGTCTGCCGGGCATTTTTGCAGAATGCAAAGCTGGGCACTGACGAGGCTCGACGATGTGTAGATAAGGTCTTTACGTATGCTACTCCCCATAACGGCATTGAGATGGTCGGCATGAATGTTCCCAAGTGGCTCAGTGCAAACGATATCAGCAACTTCAATCGGGAACGAATGTCTCAGTATCTGGATCTGAAGGAACAGTACGAGAAAACAGATCGTGTGGATTGGCTTCCCGAGAAGTCTTTTCCATCCGAGCGGTTTTTCTGCATGATAGCAACCAATCGAGACGACTACGAAGCGGCTCAGGGTCTCTCGCGCACCTTTGCTGGTCATGGCAGCGACGGCTTGGTCAAGATTGACAACGCTTCGGTATGGGGTCTGGATGAGCAAGGAAAAACTTCGACGCCATGTGCTACGGCTTATGCCTACCGTTCCCACTCGGGTTTCTTTGGTATCATCAACAGCGAAGAGTCCTATCAGAACTTGATTCGTTTCCTTTTTGGCGACGTACGAGTAGACGTATGGGTCGATGTAGAAGAGGTCCGGTTGCCGAAAGATGTTCAGCAGGAAGCAGATGCAAGAAAAGAAATCAGTGCTTTGTATCAATTCGAGGTGCTCGCCTCACCTCGCGGTAAGCGCTGGTATCTCACGCGACGCATGGCGGAAGAGGACTCAGTAGCCTGTCGTAGTCACAACGAACTAACAAATGTAAATAAGGCAACCAGGAGCCTGTATCTCTCAACCGTGTTTCTGGGTAACAAATGGCGAGTCAAGCAAGATTCATCCTTAGCGTATAGCCTTACCTTGGGAGTACGCGTTCCAGATTACGAAGTTGAACGAAAATTTTTGCCCGACCGTCATTATGAGGGTGGGTATCTATATCGGGATGCGATAGTCATCGAGATGATTCCGCCTCAGCAGGCTGGCGGAGATTGGAAAGTAAACTACGACTGGCAAAGCGATAACATTGGCTCCGCGAGCAAGCTGATAAGTCCAACGGCACTCAAGAACGGGAAAGTGGAGATCCCCATTCCCTTTGACAGTGAGACGACACCGGGCATTCGAGGCATCTTACGGTTTATCACGTCGGCATGGAATGTCCGATAAAGCGTTAGGTCTGGAAGGCTATGTAGTGACGGCAACCTCAGGAAAACAGGAGAGATTATGGCCAAAGTGTATTTTCAACGAGCGGCAAGCGGATATCGGGCAGTGCGAGGAGAAGTCGTGCGGCGTGTACAAATCGCTCTCAGAACTGCGGGTTCGGACCCAGGAGAGCTTGACGGAATCTATGGCAACGATACGGAAACTATGCTGAAGGATTTTCAGGGCAAGCGAGGTTTCTCACCTACTGGAAAGATTACGGACGAGACCTGGTCAAAGCTGATGGGAGCCCCGGCTCCTGCAATACTCGATCGCTGCTTACAACTGACAGCAGATTTCGAAGGCCATGGCTTCCAAAAGATCGTTGGCAACTTCGACGGTGCTGGCCTAACGTGGGGAATCATCGGCTTTACCTTGCAACACGGTGAACTTCAGAAGATCATCGCTGAGGTCCAGCAAAATCACCCAGCATTGCTTGAGCAGGCATTTGGCAATCTCAAGGCTGAGCTTCTCAGCGTGCTCGGACAGAGTCGAAACGATCAGCTCGACTGGGCCGATAGTGTTTCACTTGGAGCCAAAAAATATCGCGTCGAAGCTCCCTGGGAGCAAGCCTTTGCAACGCTTGGTGCTTTTCCTGAAGTGCAAGCTATCCAGTTGCAACGAGTAGGGAAGTATTGGGATATCGCCAAACGTGATGCCGACCGTTTCGCCCTTGCGACGGAAATGGGCCTGTCCCTCTGTTTCGACATCGCTGTCCAAAACGGTGGAATCGATTTTGATATTGAACAACGGAGAATCAAAAAATGGATAGAGGACAACCCCGGCGCTAGTGAGCGGGATCGCCGTGTCCGTATTGCCGATGTCGTTGCCGAGAATAGCCGCCCGCAATATGTAGAGGATGTTCGTCAGCGCAAACGAACAATTGCTATCGGAGACGGGCAAGTCCACGGTGCTCGCTACGCTTCGCGGGATTGGGGTATCGCTGAGGACCCGTGGCGATTATAACCCCACAAAAGATCGGGAGTGGCGGAGCCGACCACATATACACCGCTCCCCGAGGCGGAGACCTCTACGCATTCGCGAACGATTTGGAATCCAAGTATGGCAACAACACAGGCAAGCTCATAGTCGCAGTCACACGAGTATAAGATCCTGCCGAGCAGCAGAAGCCTCCGATGGTAGCGGCGCTCTCTGTCCTGCTCGGCATCTATCTCTCCTTGGCTCCCCTTGCTCCCCTTAGTTCCGCGCGAGCACGAACCGCTCTTCCCTTCGGTTCCCCCTTCTGTTCTTTCGTGCTAAGAAGCCCGATCAGCACTCATTACTCGCTACTCATCACCCATTACTCTCATATGGCTTCCGTCGGCATCATCGCTAATCCCCGTGCGGGAAAAGACATTCGCCGCCTCGTCGCGCACGGCTCCGTGCTCGATACGCAAGAGAAGGTGTATATCGTGCGCAGAGCAATCTTGGGTCTCAACGGTGCTGGCGTAGATGAGGTCGTGTTTCTCCCCGACTCGGTGGGGATCGGGCACAAAGCGCTCTCCGGTATCACGGAAACCGTGCGCATCACGCCGCGTTTTCTGGACATGCCGGTCTACGACGAAGCGGCGGACTCGACCCGTGCAGCGCACTTGATGCGCGAGCAAGGGGTAGCGTGTGTCATCGTTATCGGCGGAGACGGCACCAGCCGTGTGGTGGCGAAGGCGAGTGGCGACATGCCGCTTATTTCTCTCTCGACTGGCACCAATAACGCTTTTCCGCGCTTTCTTGAATCGACGCTTGCCGGGCTCGCCGCCGGACATTATGCGGTTCGCCAACTCGCCTGGGCCGAGTTCACCACTCCCACGAAACGCTTCAACCTCTACCGTAGCGGCCAGCGCGAAGATGTGGCGCTGGTCGATGTTGCTGTCTGCGATTATCAATTCGTCGGTGCACGAGCGCTGTGGGAAGTGGACCGTCTCAAAGAGCTATTTCTCACCCAAGGCCAACCAACAAACATCGGCATGGCGGCAATCGGCGGTATGGTCCATCCGATTCGCCCACAAGAAGACGGCGGGCTCTATTTACAGCTCGGCACTGGAGAGCGCACCATTACAGCGGCCATCGCGCCAGGGTTGGTTGCCACCGTTGGTATTCGTTACCACACGAAGATGCACCAAGGGGATCGGCTGCCGGTGACATACACCCCCGCGATTCTCGCTTTGGATGGCGAGCGCGAGATCGTCGTGAAGGCGGAAGATCGTTGGGAAGTCGAGCTTTCTTGGGAAGGTCCGCGCCTTCTGGATATCGAGAAAGTGATGGAGGCAGCACGGAAAGGTTAGCAGACCTCCACAAGAAAAATAAAGGTAAACACGGGATACGTCATTTCGGGCGAGCAACGCGAGACCCGGAATCCAGGAGGCAGAATCAGAGGCTAGGTATTAAATCTTCCTGGATGCCAGCTTTCGCTGGCATGACGAACCGGAGCCCCTCAACATCAGTGTCGCTGATTACCAGACAGCAAAGCTTATGAAAAAAGACACCCTGCCCTCTCAACCGCCATCTGCCCCCATCGTTCACATTGTCAGTCACGGTCCCTATTGCCTCGACGGCGTTGCAGCTGCCGTGGCCGTGGCTCGTTATCGAGCGGACGCCAGAATCGTCCCCCACTTCTCCGGCAACGAACATATCGACGAGATGCTCTGTTCGATTGGGCCGGACGCGGCACCGGCAGGCAGCGAGTTGTGGATTACTGACATCTCGTGGACGACCAAAGAGACGGATGCGCACTTGCGCAATCTGGCAGCGCACGGGGTCAAAATCTTCTGGTTCGATCACCATCGCACAGCGCTGAAGCGCTATGCTGCCGGAATTATCAGCGTGCCCTTTACTGCCCGTGTCGTTAGTGAAGAATTTTCTGCCGCTCGCTTGGTGTATGAATACCTGCAAGAGCAGCTTCGCTCAGAGCAGCGCACGAATGCGCGTTTCGATGATTTCCACAAAGCCGTAGCCATGGCGGATGACAACGACCGATGGATTCACGCCATTACCGGATCGCGCGAACTAGCGTGGACTATCCGCACGTTGAGCGGTAGCGAAAAAAGCCTCGCTGGCTACGACGAGCTACTGGCCATTGATGCCGACGTGACCTATACCCCAGCCATGCAAGCCGCATACGAGAAAACCGCGCAAGAGATTCGCGACACCTTTGCGCTCGCAGAGAAAAGCCGGGCCACCCTGCCTCTCCCTGGCACGCCGTATACGCTGGTCGCCGCAGTCTGTGATGGCCACCCGAGCGAAATCGGCGACGCTTGGGGCAAGCAAACCACGCAAACGATTTTCGCTCTCTACGACTTCACCAGTGAAGGTGTCAGTCTGCGCCGTTCCCCAGATTGTCAGTTCGACCTGTCCCAACTAGCCCAATTTTTTGGCGGTGGTGGGCATGCCGCTGCCGCCGGCTGTCGCCCGACGAGTCTCCATCAATTATTCGCTCAGGAACTGGCGCGATTGCTCGCGACGGCTATTCCTACCCTGACCGAATCGCCTTCAGCCAAGTCTTGAGCGTCGCCTTTCCATGAGCGAGACTACATCCGCACCATACCAACGCCGCCAGGCCATCGGTCTTTTCGTCGGTCTGGCGCTCTTTCTTCTTTTGTTGCTTTTGCCAACGCCGACAGGGATGGACGTGAAGGCATGGCGCATGACTGCGGCTACGGTGTTGATCGGGACGTGGTGGATCACCGAAGCTGTTCATCCTACCATCACAGCTCTCGTACCGTTGGCCCTCTTTCCCTTTTTGCGTATCCTCACGCCGCAAGAAGTCTCAGCAGCCTACGGCGATCACGTCATCTTTCTTTTCATGGGCGGATTCCTCATCGCCTTGGCAATGGAGAAATGGAATCTTCATACCCGCGTGGCCTTGCAGATTCTCAGCCGTGTAGGCTCGTCGCCGCAAACCGTGTCGCTTGGCATGATGGCCACCACGGCCATCATCTCGATGTGGGTGTCAAACACCGCCACCACCATGATTATGCTGCCGATCGTGGTCGCAATTATCAGCCACGCTGAGTCGCAAGGCTACGACACCAAGAAGGGATTCGGTACGGCGCTAATGCTCATGATCGCCTACGGCGCGTCTATCGGCGGAGTCGGCACGCCGGTCGGCACCCCGCCCAACGTTATCTTTATCGGCGCATTCGCGAAGTTGTTCCCAGCCGCCCCAACCATCACCTTTTCGCAGTGGATGCTCTTTGGCGTCCCGACCGTTGTGGTGCTGCTGCTGTTGACCTGGGCCTATCTTGCCTTCGTCATGTTTCCATTTCCCGCCACCGGTTGGCAAACAGACCGGCATTTCCTTCAACAGCGGTTGCGCGACCTCGGCCCGATGAGCACGCAAGAAAAGAAAGTCCTGGCCGTGTCAACCACCACCGCCCTGTTGTGGATCTTTCGCGAGGACTTGCCGCTCGGGAGCATCACGGTTCCGGGCTGGATGCATCTGCTGCCAGCACCGATTCACATCCAAGATTCCACGGTCGCCATGATGATGGCGTTACTGCTGTTCTTCATTCCCGCAGACCGCAAGGCCGGCACCTTTTTGCTCGATTGGGAGACCGCAGAACGCCTGCCTTGGGGCGTGCTCATTCTGCTGGGCGGTGGCCTAGCTCTCGCGGCCGGCGTGGAGAAATCTGGACTTGCCTCGTGGCTGGGCTCACAGCTTTCTTTGCTCGGTGCGCTTTCCCCTCTCGCTGGTATTTTTCTCGTGACGCTCATCACAGCCTGGGTCACGGAGTTCGCCAGCAACACGGCCACGATCACGTTGATGTTACCGGTACTTGCCGCGACCGCCAAAGCCATGAATATAGATCCGCTGTTGCTGATGGTTCCTGCTACATTTGCGGCTTCGGTGTGCAACTTCATGCTGCCGTCAGCTACCGGACCAAACGCCATCGTGTTTGCGACCGGCCATGTAACCATTCCGCAAATGGTCAAAGCTGGCATTGGCCTTGATCTCATCGGTGCAGTGGTACTCGCCCTCCTGGTCTATTTTCTCGGCCTCCCAGTTTTTGGGATCTCGTTGAACGGCCTGCCTGCGTGGGCGCACTAGCCTGCGCTAATCTGCTAGTTGCGAACGCCCCAAGAAGACGGCTAAAAGCACAGGCAGGAGGAGCCAATGATGGCACTATCACCGCAAACTTTTCGCAGAATCGTTCCCGTCTTCTTTCTGCTTATGTTCGCAGTGTCCCAACTGCCCACGCTCGTTCACAGCGCGGAAGACACGGCAAAACCCGCGCAGCGCAAAAGGCTTGGTGGCATTCAGCCGTTTACGACTGAACAGCGGGAGGCGTTCCTAGCCGAGCGACGTAATGCGACCATCGCCACGTTGAACACCAAAGGCGACCCGCAGCTCACGCCAGTGATTTTTTACTGGGATGGCTCAGCCTTTTACTTCTCGGTCACGAAAGAAACAGTGAAGTATCGCAACCTCAAACGAGACCCACGGATTAGTGTCGTAGTCGATGATGTGCTTGGCCATCACTGCGTACTCGCCTCCGGCAAAGCCGAGATTCGCGAGAACGATATTTGGGAGATGACGAGCAAGATCGTGTATAAATATTATGGCAAAGAGGAAGGTGACCCGTATTTGGCACAGCTAAAGAAACAAAATCGTGTCCTGCTTGTCCTCAAACCGAAAAAGATGCAAGCGTGGGGACCGAAGCCGTTGCCGCAACCAGCGGCCACACCGCATCAATAGAGAACAGCCCCGTCTGTAGCCTCCTGACGCAGTCGGCATCTCTCTTCTGCTTTTCTTGAGCCTTCATGTCGCACGCTGACGACCACGATCATAATCACGACCACTATCGACTGAAGCTCGCGTTGGCCCTCACCGGCGGCTACAGTCTCGTCGAATTCGTCGGCGGCTGGCTGACCAACAGCTTGGCGTTGCTCTCCGACGCTGGGCATATGCTGTCCGATGTGTCAGCGATGGCGCTCTCGCTCTTCGCGGCGTACATCGCCACCCTCCCCGTTACATCGCAGAAAACCTTCGGCTATTACCGTGCAGAAATTTTGGCGGCCTTTCTTAATGGTCTCACATTGTGGCTGGTCGCCGGCATCATTTTTCGTGAAGCCTACTATCGCTTCTTCACGCCACCTGAGGTGCAAGGCCAGGGCGTTTTGATCGTGGGCAGTATCGGCTTAATTGTGAATCTGCTGACGGCCTGGATGCTCCACGACGCGCATGGCGCAAACCTCAATGTGCGCGGTGTGTTTCTGCATGTCCTGAGTGATGCTCTTGGTTCCGTAGGTGCTATCGTGGCTGGCGGCCTCATCCTGTGGACGGGCTGGCTCTGGGTGGACCCGATGACGAGCCTCCTCATTGGCGGCCTCATCCTCTTCAGTTCATTCGGACTGGTGCGCGAGTCGGTCGATATCTTGATGCAAGCCACGCCCCGCCATCTCAATTTGGCGCAGATCCAGCACACCATGGAGTCCGTGCCCGGCGTCGCACGCGTACACGACCTTCATGTCTGGACCCTCACCTCTGGGTTGTTCACATTGACGGCACACATCGTCGTCAACGGTTCTTCCGATCACCACGCTCTGCTTGATGCCATCGAACAGACGATCCAAGACCGTTACGGCATCAATCATACCACGCTGCAACTTGAACCGTCGGATCGCCAAGACAACGAGCCGTCGCATTTCTAAGTCCGTAGGGGCGAGGTCACCTCGCTTCTGCCTTGGGGAATGACATCGTTACAGCAGGATCAGGAGCTTGGGGGCTTGATTTCGCACCGCCCGACGGGCTCGATAGAGCCACGCCGACACGGCGACAAGTCAGGGACAAAATTTTTCTCCAGGAGGATACGCATGTTTCAGAGGTCTCGGCCTCATACATTCATAGGCTTGCTCGTTTTATTGAGTTCCGCTTGTGGAGGGGGCGACGCACCGAAAGCGACTCGGCAACCAACACCGCTTGACCTTTCTACTACCGGCATCATTACCGGCGTCGTCCGCTTCGCGGGAGCAGTACCCGAGCAATCTATCGCTCAATTGAGTGGGTGGTCGGAGTGTGCTGGGCAACATCCTGAAGGCAATCCCAAAGCTGGCGATGTCCTCATCAACGATGGCAAGCTGCAAAACGCGATGGTACACATCAAGGACGGCCTCGGGAATCGCGTGTTTGCTCTGCCTTCAACCGCAGCTGTGCTGGACCAAAAGGGGTGTATTTTCATCCCCCGCGTGCTTGGCATGCAAACCGACCAGCCGCTTCAGATGCTCAACAGCGACCCGCTCGCGCACAATGTCCACGGCTTACCGAAAAACTCCGCCTCATGGAATTTCAGCCTTGGCGTTAAAGGTATGTCGCGCACGACCTCGATTGCGAAATCCGAAACGATGATTGAAGTCAAATGCGACGTCCACCCGTGGATGCGCACCTACGTGGGCGTGTTCGATCATCCGTATTTTATGTTGAGCGGAACCGATGGCGTGTTCGCCTTGAAAGACGTGCCGCCGGGCGAGTACACCGTCGAAGCGTGGCATGAACGCTTCGGTGTACAGACCCAGAAGGTCATCCTCGGCACAAAAGAGACGAAGACGTTGGAGTTTATTTTTAAGGCGGGGGGATGAAGAAGGAAGCCAGAATTCAGGAGTCAGAAGAATACGACTCTTCTTCTGGATTCTGTCTCCTGGCTTCTGAATTCTCTACTCAGCACTGCCTACGGCCAGGTCTTCGCCACGCCAGCTGAAAATTTGAACAGCATGTAGTAGACAAGCGCGGCACCAAGGGCAATCACAACCAGGAACCACGGGGCAAACGCAATCGATGGATAATGTCCAGAACCAGCTAACATGCCAAACAGCATTGGCACGGAAAGAAAGGTATTGGTCCGTGAGGCATACAGCGCCCGCTTCGCGGTGGCCGGGTCAGGAGCTTGCCCTTCTTGCACCCAGGTAATCAGTTTTTGTTGCGCCGGCCAAATGAGGAACCACACGTTGAACCACATGATCGACCCAAAGAGTGCGCCGAGCGAGATCCATAGTCCGGCATTCGATCCAAAGAGTCCGGCGTCGCCGTAAAAGCCACTCCCGAACATGAAGTATTTCCAAATGATCATGAGCCAGCCGGAAAGAAACGTGAGCATGGCTCCCCAGCGGAACCACCACAAGGCCCGTGGCATCAGCTGAGGGACGACTTCTCGCCGCGTCGCCGGCTGAAGCGCCGCCGTCACATGAGCATTGATGAGGTTAAAGAAATAGAGCATACCGATCCACGTGATGCCTGCCACCAAATGAATCCAACGGAATAAAGCCTGTACTACATCATGAGTATCCACAGTGCGCCTCCTCCTCCCGAAAGAATGGCCTCAGCCAAGGACTTCCTGCTGGTCACGTTACAACACGTCGCGCGGCTTGCGTCCACGGGGCGTCACCTTCCCTACAAATCTGCTGCTAATGCCTGACGCACGGCAGGAGCAAGCACGGTACGAGCATGATAATGTAGGTGGTCAATAACGAGTGCCGCAGTGAGCTGTCCCTCGCGCAACGCAGATTGTGCTTCAGACGACAACGGAAACCGCACGTATTGCACAGCACTGAGATTCTCCTCGGTGCTCCGCCCAGCTTCAAACACAGCAGGGATGGCAAACTGGTCGCCGAGCTGCAAAGAGACGGCCTTGTCGATACCGATCAAACGCACCAATTCTGCACGGATACGCGCGTGCTCGGTAATCTCGATGAACATCGTGCTCGATAATTCTCCGTCGTCTGGAATGAGCGCGTTATAGACCTCAACCTCGAAGCGCACTTTATCGAGATCGGTAATGCGCTCGGCCCGCAGCATTTCCTGAATCTGGAAAAGGATCGTCGCGTGGTTCTCGAACACAAAAGTAATTGCATCGCCGACTGTCACTCGACGTTCTCGCTTCAAGGCAATGATGCGGCGGCGGAACGCATCTCGCTCTCGCTCGTACCGCTCTAGGCCGAGAATTTCATCTAACGTGACTTTTTTCATGGTGCAATCGCAACGGCGATCCGCCTCGTACGAATGAAGGGACAGGCGTCCCGCCCCTTCATTTCCTAGCGATCTCGCCGTCGGAAGACCTAACTATTCAACGAATTGAGCCCTTGTGCGAAGCGCCCAGCGTGTGAACGTTCGGCCCGCGCCAGCGTCTCAAACCACTCGGCAACTTCTTCAAACCCTTCGTCACGCGCGGTCTTCGCGAACCCAGGGTACATTTCGGTGTATTCGTAAGTCTCGCCAGCCACTGCGGCCTTCAGATTCTTTTCGGTATCGCCAATGGGCTGCCCGGTGGCCGGGTCGCCAGCCTCTTTCAAGAAATCGAGATGGCCAAAAGCATGGCCGGTCTCGGCTTCGGATGTGTCGCGGAACAAGCCGCCAATGTCAGGATAGCCTTCAATATCTGCGCGACGCGCAAAGTACAAGTAACGACGATTCGCTTGCGACTCGCCGGCGAATGCATGTTTCAGATTGTCGTGGGTTTTGGTGCCACTGAGTGCCTTTGCCATTGGTTCGCCTCCTTAATGAAAATTGTTCCTAGTAGTAATTCTCGGGCTACAGAGCGTCAACGCCCCTCGCCACCGTTCGGGTTCGCGGTGGCCAAGGTGCCATCACACCATGGCTACAGGTCAACCGTACAGGCATCGGTGTGAGGCTAATCTTCTTTCCCCCGACCGAAGAAACCTTTCCCCCCCTCTCCCATTTTGTCACCCATGCCGCCGCCGAACGGACGGCGATCTCGGGGGCGGCCCATCTTTTCGTGTTGCTCTACCAGCGCCCCCAAGAGGGTATCGGACATTTGCTGATGTTTTTTCATCTCGTCCATGATTTGTTTTTCGTCAGTCATGGTAGCCATCGTCTTCGTATGGGCCTGAAGAGCTGCCACTTGGCGACGCAGCTCTTGCAACGCGGCCTGACGCTCCTGTTCCATCTGCTGGCGGCGTTGCTGCATTTCGCTCATCATGTTGCGGAATTTTTCTTTGCCTTCAGCTCCAGACGCGCCAGGGGCACCCATCTGGCCTCCTGGTGCCATCGGGGCTTCTTGGGCAAAAGGCACAAGCGGCTGGCTCAGCACCACACCGAGCAGAGCAAGCCCGAGACTCACTTTCTTCATTCCGGTTGATTTCTTCATACACACCTCCTCACAGTAATGCCCCGCACAATAGTGGGTTGCCAATGGGTGGACAATACGGGCCAACATAGGGCTTCTGCCGCTGCTGTCATTGCTTGCTTGTGTATCTCTCCTCATGATAAAGACCACGTCCAATACCAAGGGAGGGAGCAAGCCATGACCAATCACACTCCACCGGGTTGGACAGAACCAGAAACTGTCTCCGTGCGCCCGGAGGCGGTTTTAGATCATGACGTGGTGCAGCGGTTCTTACGCGGCAAACTTCCTCAGACGGATGGACCACTCGACATCGTCCAGTTTGCCGGCGGGCATGCCAATTTGACCTACTTAGTACGCTTCGGTGAGCACGAATATGTGCTGCGCCGACCGCCGAGTGGTCCGCTCGCTGCTGGTGCCTACGACATGGGGCGAGAATATCGCGTACTGTCAGCGCTGTGGCCCGTCTTTCCGCCAGCCAGTCGGCCCTATCTGTTTTGCGACGACAGCACGATTCTTGGGGCACCGTTCTTTGTTATGGAGCGGCGTCGCGGGTTGGTCATCCATGCCGATATGCCTCCGGCTTACTTGCATCAACCCGAAGCGTATCGACGCCTGAGCGAAGCCCTGGTCGATACTTTAGCGGCGCTGCATGCGATCGACCCCAAAGCCGTGGGGCTGGAAACTCTGGGCAAACCTGCCGGATTTGTAGAACGGCAAGTCACCAATTGGCTCAAACGCTGGGAGCAAGCCCGCATCTTTAACGTTCCGCTGCTCGACGAACTTGGACGTTGGTTGCTCGCCAATCTACCGCGTTCGCAAGCGCCCACGTTGCTGCACAACGACTACAAGCTCGACAACGCGATGGTCGATCCTCATGACATTGCGCACATCATCGCGCTCTTCGATTGGGACCAATGCACGCTGGGTGACCCGCTCGTCGATCTTGGTTTGTTGCTCAACTACTGGACAGATGCCGACGACACCCCGGGCCGGCAGTCCTTTGCGCAAGCACCAACCACGTTGCCAGGTTTTTATACGCGGGCGGAGCTCGTCGAGCGCTATGCCCAGCAAAGCGGTCGCGACGTCACGGCCATGCCGTTTTACGAAACCTTCGCGCTGTGGAAGACTGCGATTGTGGTCATGCAACTTTTTGTCCTGTACACCAACGGCCAACTGCAAGACGAACGCCTAGCTGTCTTCGATCAGCGGGTCGTCGCGCTGGCAGAAGCGGCGCATACCGTAGCCCACAATTGGGTGCGCTGAAAGGAGAAGATTCGTGGCCGATGATACTTTGCTTCAAGAACTCGAACGTCTCAAAGCAGAAAACGCCGCCCTCAAAGCCCGTTCGGCGAAAGGCCTGTCATGCAAAGTCAGCGAAAAAGGCGCACTCTCCGTCTATGGATTAGGCCGCTTTCCTGTGACATTGTACAAAGAGCAATGGGCAAAGCTGCTCGACTGGACAGAGGATATCCGCGCTTTTATCCGTGAAAATGAGGCCGCCTTGAAGACGAAAGAAGACAAGAGCAAAAGCGAAGATCGTCCTGCGCCGAGCGAATAAGGCTCATTCCCATTACAAGAAAAGGAGGTCGCCATGATTAAACTCGTCGCCTGTTTACGCCGCTTGCCAGGCATGGACAAAGCTGCATTCCACCACTATTGGCGGCACACGCATGGACCATTAGTCATGAGTGTGACTGAGTTTTCTCGACATGTCCGGAAATATGTGCAGGGGCATACCGTCTATGACCCTGCTCCCGGGTTTCCGCCACCCACCGAACCTCTCTATGACGGCGTCGCCGAGCTGTGGTTCGACGACCTGGAAGCTATCGGGAAAGCGTTTGCTGAGCCGCGCTATATGGAAATCATTCGCCCCGACGAATTGAAATTCCTTGACCTCTCCAACTGCCGCATGACGCTGGTCGAAGAAGCGCCGATCTACGGATAATCTACGGGCGGCATGGCTGTCTATTTGCTCACCGATGCGTTGCGCTTTCCCGACCCGAGGCACGCGAACCCCGACGGGCTGCTGGCTGTCGGTGGCGACTTACGGCCAGAGCGGTTGCTCCTCGCGTACCAACTCGGCATCTTTCCGTGGTATGAAGATGGCTCACCCATTCTATGGTGGAGCCCGCCGCGACGGTGCGTGATGGACCCAGCACAGTTCCATGTTTCCCACAGCCTGAACCGCCTTCTCCGGCAAGGACGCTTTACCGTAACGTTCGACCGCGCCTTCCCCGAGGTCATGCGGTCTTGCGCGGAAACACGCATCAGGGAAGGGAAAGGGACGTGGATTACCGAAGACATGATTGCCGCCTACTGTGCACTCCACAATGCTGGCTTTGCCCATTCTGCTGAAGCGTGGCGAGAAGGCGTCCTAGCTGGGGGCATTTATGGCGTCAGCCTAGGTGCGGCCTTTTTTGGCGAGTCGATGTTCAAGCGTGAAACCAATGCCTCAAAAGTTGCCTTTGCCTCGTTGGCGCAAAAACTCAGCGCTTGGCAGTTTACGTTACTCGATTGCCAAATCGCTAACCCGCATTTGCAACGCCTCGGTGCCGACGACATCCCGCGTACGGAGTTTCTCGCTCGGTTAGCGTATGCGTTGACGTTCGCGTCTTCCCCAGATAGATGGGGATAGGTAATGTTTGTGGTGGGCGGTCTCCTAGGGCTGCACAATATGAGGACGGAGGAGGCCAGCACGAGAAGGAGGGGTGCATGAGTGAATAAGGATTGCCACCCTACACAGCTCGGTCGTCAAATGCAGACAACGGAAAGATCACGTTTGAGACAAGGAAGTAAGGAGGAACGAATGAAGAGAAGCACAACCACCGCACGTCTTGGGCGAGGCGCACTCATAGCCGGCCTCGGCCTGCTTTTATCGGCAGCCCTGACCTCGTCGGTCCAGGCCGGCCCATCGGCGTTCGCGACCATCGTCGAACCCAACGGCATCGCCTTTCGTCCAGGGAATCAGACTGGGCATGGTATCTTAGTCAGCAGCCCCTATAACTGTGGCTCTATCCGTGGGATCACATCGTTCAACAGCGCAGGGGTGCGTACTGGTTTTACCAAACTGCCCAATCAAACGAGCTGTCCGGCGGAAGACTACATCGCCGTCTCCCCAGCCGCCATCAAAGGGTGGCCCAGTAAACGGGTGTACGTGATTCAAGGGGCGAACATCTACGAGGGGAAAAACACTCCGCTGCAATTCTCCTCAACGCCGTTCCTTACCCTTCCGGCAGCCTGCGAGGTGACGAATTCGCATAATAACCTGACGTTCGACAAAGGGGGTACCTTTAATCGCCACATGATCGTGTCGTGCATCAATTACACCGAAGGCAAAACTCGCGTCTATAGTGTCGGCCCGTATAAAAGCCCTGTCGCTGTTTTGTACGCCACGATCAATGCTGTCGTCGAAGGACTGGAAGTCGCACCAAAGAATTTCGGACCCTATGGCGGCTGTGTGTTTATGACGGAAGACTCGGCAGCGGGACGCATCTTCGCAGCGTGTCCCTCGGGCGTCACCCATGTGGCCAGTTGGCCAGGCGCAGAAGCAATCCGTTTCGTTCCCACGCGCAAAGGAAAACTGCCCTGCCATTTCAAGCCTTCGGGGCAATCCTTCTTCCAGACGGACTTCGCAGCAAACAAAGTCTTCCAATGGCCAGCCGCCGACTTCACTGGCTTGGGTGGGAAAGCGGTGATTTCGAGCGAACTCGGAGCCGGCATAGGTATTCTTTCTCCGAACGGTGTCGTCACCCCATTTGTCCACTCGGGTGCCAGCGGCGACCATCATGAGGGGTCAACGTTCATTGACTTCTCGAAGGGCTGTCGCTAGTCCTCGTCACGCACTCCTCGTGTAAGGGAGGGGCGGACTCTGCGAGAGCCGCCTTTTCCCTTCGAGGCAACTCATTTTCCCTTCGGCCCTTTCCCCAATTTCCCCCTTACATTTTTCCGGGCAGTCGTGGTTTGGCGTTTCGGTGTGGGCCTACTCTCTGCGGTCATGCGCCGCAGCCGGTCAGCCAGGACTTTCATCACTTGCAGCGCAAAATATGGCATGCGTTCAACCAACAGCACGAACTGCTCTTCATTGATGGGGAGCAAACGGCAATCCGTCTTGGCCACCACCGAGGCCGTGCGCTCACCAGAATCAATCAGCGCCACTTCCCCAACAACTCCGCCGGGACCTACGGTATCGAGTATCAGCCGACCATTGCGCACCTCGACCGTGCCTTCTTTGACGATATACATGACATCGCCGCGCTCACCTTTCTTGATAATCGTGGTCCCAGCGCGAAATGCCTGGTACCCTTCCATCTTCTCCATGTGACCTAGTACAGACATCAAAAACTCCTTCTTAGCTTTGCTGCGACGGCCTTATCTTTCGTACCTCTCTGCGCCCTGTCAACGGAAGGGAGCGCATCGTGCGTTACTCAGTACCTCCGACATCATCTCGTTGCACCGTATAGAGCGCAGTTTCCTCTTGTCGTCCCCGCACGACCACCTGTCCGAGGAAACGACAAGGAAACCGCTGCGCCACCTGTTCATACGTGAGTCCACTCATCAGCAGTGCTGTACCATAGTCTTTCGTGAGACTTTGCAAGCGAGACGCGAGATTGACCGTATCGCCGAGGACGGTGTAATTCAGCCGTTCGGGAGAGCCGACATTGCCGGCAACGACCGGACCGGTGGCAATGCCAATACCGATCCGCAACCGAGGGACCAATGGCGAGACGGCTTGCTGTTCAGCATTAAAGCCGGCGAGTTCGCGCAGCATCTCGACAGCAGCAGCCACAGCACGGACAGCATGGTCCGGCTGCGCAAGCGGCGTACCAAATACCGCCATCACTTCGTCGCCGATGTATTTGTCGATGACTCCGTTCTCCCTTTCGATGATCCGGCTCATACGCCCAAGATAAGCATTCAGCAGGCGCAGCAAATCCTGCGGTGGCATTCCTTCAGAAAAGGACGTAAAGCCGCGAATATCGGCGAAGAGCACCGTCACCTCTCGGACCTCACCTCCCAGCGTCACACCATGTTGCAGCATCTCATGGGCGATCTCTGGAGAAACGACCTTGTTCATCAGGTCACGAATCTTCTCACGCTCTTCGAGCCCACCAACCATTTCGTTAAACGCGTTGGCAAGAAAACCAATTTCGTCGTCTCGGTCGATGCCGGAGCGGTAACCGAGATTACCCTTCAGCACTTCCCGCATACCGGCTACAAGCGTCTGCACCGGGGCGGTGATGCCGCCAGCGAGACCCACACCAACGAGGAGTGCCATCACTAATCCCCCAGCACCAATGAGGAGAATGCGCCGCCGCAACATATAAAACGGTGCAAAAGCTTCGTCATACGAACCTAACAACACAACGTACAACGGGGACGAGAGGTGCGCCTCAATCACGCTCACCAAAGACAAGAAACGCTCGTCGCCGAGCCGAAAGAGAAACGGCTCTTGCAACGCGTGCTCTGCGAGCAGAGCAGACGCCGTCTGCTCAAGCGCTACAAACTTCGCTCGCTCGGCTCCAGAAAACGACGAAGCAAAGACTCGCGTTGCCGTCAAAAAGGCCACATGCGAGCCGGTATCGTGCTCTAATTGTTCGGCAAACACATCGTCAATCGCTTGCCCCAAAATCAGAAAGCCGATGACATCCGGCCCATGC
Organism: Pseudomonadota bacterium; assembly: GCA_005804965.1. Lineage (GTDB taxonomy): Bacteria > Desulfobacterota > Binatia > Bin18 > Bin18 > SYOC01. Next base: position 16,294 of record SYOC01000058.1, on the reverse strand, counting down.
ACCGGCACCGCCACAAGCTGAAAGAGCCCGGCCTCGACTTCAGCAATGACCGAGGCCGCATCACCAAGCGTCAAGGCTTCTTTGATTGGAGAAACCTGCGCCAACGAAGCGCCAGGGCGTTGGTGACCACGGGCGTCGGCCAAGACCGCACCATGCTCGTCAGTAATCCACAATAGATCGACGCCGATACGCTGTTGATAGCTCAAGGCCGCCGACATGAGCGTAGTTGCATCGTAAGTGGCGAGCACCCGTTTGAGGGCGAAGTCGCCAGCGAGCAACGTCGAATTCGTAAGCAACCGCGACGTGCGCTCTTGCACCAGTCCCTGAAAAACCTGTCCAGTCGTCCAGAGTTCATGACGCAAGGTCGCCTGAGTTTGCCGACTCACGACAAGCTGGGTCGCTCCCAAGGTCAACAACAACACCGCCAGGATCAACCCAGAGAAGACCAGAAAAATCTTCGTGCGCAGACGACTGCGTGCCCACCAGCCTCTCAATAGCCGCCTCCTTTGCGACTTCCCGGGCGCGGGCGTGGCGGAGCCGTCTCTAAGGCAAAGGAAACCTCGGAGGTCTGTGTACCAACCTGCACCGTTTGCACGGTGTCTTCCGGTTTGGCGAGGCTCGACTCATGCCATACCGCGAGAGGATAGTTACCAGCAGGAAGGTCTTTCAGATGAAATCTGCCGGCTTCGTCCGATAGCACGAAATACGGCGTGGGCACGACAAAAATAGTCGCTGTCATCCAATCGTGGATATTGCAGCCGATTTTGACAATGCCGGATTTATCGAAGAGCACCGGCGCAGCCTCTTCATCTTTGTATAATGGCAGCTCAAAGCTCTTCGTGCGCGAAAAAGAATAGACGTGATGGTGGATTTGGTCGCGGTTGGGAAAGCGCACTTCCGTACCAACGGCAATGGGCAACACAGATGGAGTGAATTCCCGCTGCATCTGATCCATCTCGGCTTTCCAAGGACCCGTAGGCGCGGCAACGCCAACCGGCAAAGCTTGGACGAACACAACGGCTTGAGCGATCCCTGCGCCATCTTTGCGCAACACCTGGCCAGTGATCTCTCCCGCGAAGGAAGGCAGCGCCACGCACAGCGCAAGGCATTGAAGGAAGAAGAAAAGAAACCGTCCGACCATGTATACCTCTTTTCACGAACCGCCCTCATCAGCGGCAAACGATTACGCAGAGTATTGTGAAAGACTGCGTCTCCCGTGCAAGCCCCTCGTCCATTTTCGCCCAGCAGTGCAACACTTTTCCCCTCTCCTGGTATGCGCTATGCTCCATGAGCTTGGCGCAGCAAGGAGCAGCTATGGAATACCAAGACATTCTCGTTGATATTCACGATCACGTCGCCACCGTCACCCTCAACCGCCCACAAAAGCTCAACGCCTACACCTCGCTCATGGGCGATGAACTCACCCACGCCTATACAACGTTGGGCAAAGATCCGCAGGTGCGTGTCATCCTCATGACCGGGGCGGGACGCGGGTTTTGTTCCGGCGCAGATGTCGGAGCCGTCTTCCAAAAGCAGATCAACGAGCAGGACAAAAGCGCCGCTCCTAGTACACCGCAGGTCGTGCATCCACGGTCGGGCTTGCACTATGCGCTGTACAACTGCCCGAAACCTACTATCGCCGTCATCAACGGCGCGGCAGTCGGCATTGGCCTCACTCTGACGCTCGTGCAAGACATTCGCCTCATGGCAGAAGAAGCCTCCATGGGCGCGATCTTCGCTCGCATGGGGTTGATGCCGGAACTCGGCTCGACGTTTATGCTGCCGCGCCTCGTCGGCTTAGCCAAAGCGCTGGAACTGACCTACACCGCCCGCGTCGTCAAAGCCAAAGAAGCCCTCGACATCGGCTTGGTCAACCAAGTAGTTCCTGGTGAAGGTCTTATGACCGCAGCCAAAGACATGGCGGCACAGATCGCCGCGCTCCCGCCGCTCGCACTCACCGTCTCGAAGCGGGCACTACTCCAAGGCATGGAGAATGATTTCGATGCCGCAGTGCAGACGGAGACTTTTGGACTCGATTATTTATTCAAAACCAAAGACCACAAAGAAGCCGTCGCCGCGTTTCTAGAGAAACGCGCACCACAGTTTCAGGGAAGGTAGGTATTGCCCCTCTTTCTTCCCAGCCTTGAAAGACTGGGCTACCTTCGCCTGCCGCGATGCGGCTGTTCAAGCTTCGCGCAGCAAGAGCCCAATGGTCGCCGGGGAGTGAATTCCCTGGCGAAAGCTTGACAATACCTGCGGGCTTCCCTAAGTATAAACGGCATCATATGCGAGAGCAGCCTCATCATTCTTTGTGGTCCCGTGTCGTCGCCGCAGCCAGCCTTCTCGGTCTGTTGCTCTTCTGGACAGCCTCGGCCTCGCATGTACACAGCGCGACACCACAAAGCGATGTGCGCCAAGAATGTCAGCTCTGTCTCACAAGCACCACCAATCAGGCCCTCACCCCCGAGCCCTCTCCGCCTGTTGCGCTCACGCCCATCTACATACTGGCTGCGCCTTCGACTGAGCAACATTTTGTCGTTCGCGACTATCGCCCGTCCGCCCCTCGCTCCCCACCTTTCTCCATCACTTCCTCCAGTCTCTAAAGCTCCCTCTTTTTCTTTTTGGTGCAAGGCCCAGTTTTTTGCTGCGACCTTGTACTGATCGTTTTTTCTCGATCTTTGCAGAGGAGGATACCATGCGGAGAATTGCGTCTGCGTTCCTCGGCTTAGTACTACTCGCCACTCACAGCGAGGCCGACGAAGCAACGGAAATTCAAGCTCTCAAGAAGCAAGTGGAACAGTTACAACGTACGGTTGAACAGTTGCAACAGACTATTCATACGATCCAAACCAACGCGATGACTCGCGACGAACAACGGCAGCAGCCCACCGAAGCTGTACAACAACCAGCGAACCAAACCGGAGGCGCTGACCAAGCCTCCCCACTCGACCAAGCGCTCAAGGAAGCGGGCATTAGCGTTGAGGAAAAACGTGCACCTTCTGCCCTCAGCCAATCAGCTCAACCCACCCAACCCGCTGGCCCAACTGGAGCCAGTGCGCAACGGTTACTCGATCTTTCCTTTGTCCCAACGTTATTCATGGGCTCCTCGACCGAGCGAGATGAGACCTTGCAGACGTTGCAAGGCGGCGGGCACGATCCTCGTAAACGCGGCTTCACCTTAGCCGCAGGGGAGCTAGGGCTGGTGGGCGTCGTCGATCCCTATTTTCGGGCGCAAGCCTATGTCACTACGTTTATTGACGCGATCAGCGGAGAAACCGGTATCGAACTTGAGGAAGCTTTTCTGACCACACAGGCGCTTCCGTATGGATTGCAAATTGAACTCGGTCATTTCTTGACTGAGTTTGGGCAGATCAACCCACGCCATCCTCATCAGTGGGACTGGAACGACCAGCCCATCATCAACACCCGACTTTTCGGCGGCGATGGCCTGCGCGCACCAGGGTTCAGATTCGGCTGGCTCTTACCCACCCCTGAAACCTTCTTCTCCGAATTGCACCTCGGTATGCAAAACGCCAATGGTGAGCAGATGACTAGCTTCCTAGGCGGACGACATCAACATGGCGGAGGGGACGAGCATCACAGCGAAGACGAACACGCGACGATCGAAGGCTCGCAGATCGGCAACCGGCCTGCGCTCGGACGCGACACAAAAGCACTGAGAGATTTCGTGTATCTTGCACGCTGGAACAGCTCGTGGGAGGTCAGGGACGATCTTGGCGTGGTCCTGGGGTTTTCCGGCCTCTACGGCCCTAATGATACCGGCCCGCGTGGAGATACCTGGATTTATGGGGCGGACATGAAATGGCGCTGGCGTCCAACGAACAGTTTTCGTGGCTGGCCGTTCGTGCTTTGGCAGACGGAAATTATGCAGCGCGACTTTCGTGCCGATCACTTCATGCACCAAGATGAGGATGGCGAGATTGTGACGCTCCCGGCTCGGAGCCTGCACGACTGGGGATTCTATTCGCAATTGCTGTATGGCTTTCGCCACGGTTGGGCAGCGGGTCTGCGCTACGAATACGCCGGCGGCAGCGGGCAAAGCCTCGATGGTCGTAAAAACGACCCTTTCCGTGCGGATCGGCAACGCTTCTCGCCTTTGCTGGCCTTCCATCCGTCGGAGTTCACGCGCATTCGTTTGCAATACAACCTTGATCACGCCAATCACTTAACCAATGGCAAAAATGCGCACTCGGTCTGGCTGAGCTTTCAGTGGCTCTACGGGCCGCATCCACCGCATGAGTACTAGCAAGAAGACTAGGCCATGAGTTCGTAACCCACAGTGTACGAGATATGCAGCGAGTTCTCGACTTCGTCATTCCAGGCGAGCAACGCGAGACCCGGAATCCAGAAACAGCAAGCCTGGATGCCCGCCGGAGCCTGTCCTGAGCTGGTCGAAGGGCGGGCATGACGGACGAGAAAACGAGCGGCAGCGCCATTCCCGCCAACGCGGGAATGGCGTGTTCGGTCAACGCAGGAGTTTGTATGACATCAGCTTCTTATGGGAGAAATCTCCCGCTCTTCTTTTCTTTTCTTTTCGTCGTCACGCTCGTTTTCACTCCTTCTCTCCTCTACGCTCAACCTCTCCGCGCGTGTGCTACCGTGCCGGAGCTGGGGAGCCTGCTCAACGAAGTCGGCGGCGATCGCGTCACGGTCACCACCTTCGCCAAAGGCACGGAGGACGCCCATTTTGTCGAAGCCAAGCCCAGCTTCATCAAGGCTCTGAGTCTTTGCGACGTGTACGCACAAATCGGCATGGAGCTGGAGATCGGCTGGGCACCGGTGCTGTTACGCGAAGCACGGAACGGCAAGGTGCTTCCCGGCGCTCCCGGTTACATTGATGCCGCGACCGCGATTACGCCGCTTGATGTTCCCACCGCCGCTATCGACCGCTCAATGGGCGACGTGCATCCTTTCGGCAATCCGCATTTTCTCTTAGACCCGCTCAACGGTCTGAAAGTGGCCAATCTTCTACGTGAGCGGCTTAGTGGCATCCAACCTGCCAGCGCCGCCTATTTCGCTGAGCGTTACGCGGCTTTTCGCCGCCGCCTTGGTGTCGCGATGGTCGGCGAAACCTTAGCCGCGAAATACGAATTCGAGAAACTCGCCTTGCTCTTTGCACGTAGTCATCTCGGCGACTTCCTCACAAGCCAAGGCGATGCCGGGCACCTCAGTGGCTGGTTCGCGCTCATGAACCCCTATCGGGGAGTACAAGTCGTCATGGATCATAACGTGTGGTCATATTTTACCGAGCGTTATGGTTTACAAATTGCCGGCTCACTCGAACCGAAACCAGGCATTCCGCCAACCACTGCCCATCTGAGTGCAATCATCCAACGTATGAAAGCCAACCAGATACCCGTCGTGCTGACCACGGCGTACTATGAACCGCGCTACGCGCGGTTAGTCTCCGAGAACACCGGGGCCAAAATCGCTGCTATGGCGCATCAGGTCGGTGCGCAACCAGGGACGGAGGATTACGTGTCGATGTCCGACTACAACGTCCGCCAGCTTGCAAGGGTACTCAAAAATGAGTCAATACATTAGCCAGACCAACCTCGGCGAACGAGCATCCCTCGTCTTGCACATGGCTGAGTTGTCGCTCGGCTACGGTACCACCACCGTGTTGCGGGATGTCCATCTCGCAGTGCGCCCGGGAGAATTTTGGGTGTTTCTCGGCCAAAACGGCGGGGGCAAGACCACGCTTATCAAGGCGATTCTCGGACTCATTCCGCCCCAAGCCGGACAGCTTTGGCATCACCCGATTCTCGCCAGCCGAGAACGCACAGGTTTCGTTCCCCAACGGTGTGACCTCAACCCAACCCTGCCTACCACCGTGCGCGAATTCGTGTCGCTAGGTCTGGTGGGACTGTCACACGCAAAGAACGAGCGAGAAGAACGCTTGTCATGGGCATTGAGCCAGATGGGGATGGCAGACTACGCTCGCCGTAGTTATTGGGCGTTGTCTGGCGGTCAACGCCAACGGGCACTGGTGGCGCGAGCGCTGGTGCGCCGCCCTTCGCTCCTCGTTCTCGACGAACCAACGAACAACCTTGATGCCGCGACGGAGGATGCACTCTTGCAGCTCCTGGTCGCCTTCAACCAAGAACGCGGGCAGACCGTGCTGCTCGTGACGCACAACATCAGCCTTGCCGCACGTCACGCCACGCATGTGGCTTTGCTGCACGCGGGTCATGTCACCGCCGGTCCAAAAGAGCACGTCCTCACGGCGCAAAACCTCGCGTACCTGCATGCTGGCAGTCTTGATCTCGCGGCATTCCAGCTTGATGAGCAACCAACGCTGCCACACGCGAAAGGAGCCGAAGGGTGATCCAGGAATTTCTCGACTCCTGGCCGCTGTTCCACAATGCCTATCTCTCGGGGTGGCTGATTAGCGTATTACTCTCGCTCGCTGGCGTCCTTGTCGTTGCACGCGATCAGATTTTTCTCGGGGCCGCAGTGTCACAAGCGTCAGCGCTCGGCGTCGCCATCGGGATGCTCACCGGAAGCTGGCTCGCCAGCGACGAAGAAAGCTGGTGGCGATCTCACGTATTTTACGGAGTGATGGGTGGCATCTTCTCCATTCTGGCTGCCTTACTCTCGACACAGAGTGGTAAAAGCGGGCGACGCGAGAGTCATGAAGCCGTCACCGGGTGGATTTTTCTCTTCTCGTTGAGTACCTCAGTGTTGTTGATGTCGCACAGCCCGCATGGTCTCGAAGAGGTGCGCAGTCTGCTGACCAGTACCATCATTGGTGCGCGCGGTGCGGACGTGTGGATCTTCGCACTGCTGAACGTGATCACGCTCACCGGGCTCTTTTTCTACCATCGCCACGCACTGCTCGTCGTGGTGGACCCGGACATGGCACAAGCAGTCGGTCTGCGTGTCTCGCGTTGGAACGCTGGCCTATCGATCTGGCTGGGAGTGCTCGTCGGCTTCTCGATCCACGTCTCCGGCGTGGTCTACGCCTTTGCCTGTCTCGTCCTTCCAGCCTTGGTCGCCAAAAATCTGAGCCGAGAAGTACGGACGATGTTTTTCTTGTCTCCTGTCATTGCCCTTGGAGTCAGCATCGTGGCCTTTATTCTCGCCAACCACTACGACTTCCCCCCAGGGCAAACGGCTACGGTGGGGTTGTGTCTGAGCCTATTAGGAGTGTGGACGCTCCGATTCCTCCGCGTGTAGTCAGACTTGTGGTCCCTCCTCCCTCGACTCTTTTTCCCGTGCCCCGTATGGTCGGCAGACAGAAAGGAGACCCGATCATGGCAAACATGGAATCGACAGAGGCGCTGCGCATCGAAGGCGAGGTGCAACAAACAGGGAAGTTCGATTTTAACGACCTGAGCACCCTCCCCCACCAAGTGCCGGATATCAGTCAACTGATTCCTGGTCGCGAAGGTGGTGGCGTGCGCCTGCATGCCATTCTCGAAAAACTCGGACTGACACCCACGGCAACCTACCTCACCTTGAAGTCCACCGACGGCAAATTCTCCGCCAGCGTGCCACTCGCCGCCGTCCGCGATGCCATCGTTGCCTACCGGCTCGACGATGCTCCGTTGCCGGAAAAGAAAGGCGGACCCTTCCGTTTCTTCATCCCCAACATCCATGAATGCGCCGTCGGTGAAGTCGATGCTTGCGCGAACGTCAAATTCCTAGGGCTCGTACACGTCAGTCATCAGCCGGGAGAAGACAACCGCCCCACGAGCAAAGTCCTGCATGAAGAACATCACGCCAAAGAAGGCCATGAGCATCTGGAGTAGAGGCGTCCTGTGCTGGTGCCTCTTCTTCACAAGTCTCGACGTAAGGCAGAGCCGAGCACAAACCTCGCTGGACGTAGCTTTACCTGAAGTGACCGTGCGTGGGGCCACGCCACTGCTGAGCGTCCCCCTGCCGGAAAAGAAAATTCCCGCCAACGTCCAAGTCACCACCAGCGAGGACTATACGGCGAGCGGGGCATTGAATCTTACGGATTTTCTCGCGCGCGACTTGGCCGGCGTCTCGCTCACGCATGTGCAAAACAATCCCTTCCAACCAGACGTGAGCTATCGCGGGTTTACAAGTTCGTTCCTGCTCGGCACCCCACCAGGGCTTAGTGTGTTCGTCGATGGCGCGCGGGTGAATGAGCCGTTGGCGGATCAAGTGAATTGGGACCTGATTCCTGCTGACGCCATCGAACATGTAGAACTCATCCCTGGCTCGAATCCGGTGTATGGCCGCAACACGCTAGGCGGTGCGCTCGTCATGGAAACGAAACGCGGATTGACCAATCCAGGCACGGTAGCCGAAGTGTGGGGGGGCAGTTTCGGTCGCCTGCGCACGCTGCTCCAGACTGGCGGCACGCACGGACCTATCGACTATTTTTTTTCTGGTAATTGGTTGACCGAAGAAGGGTTCCGCGACTTCTCCACCGGCAATGTCGGCCAAGTCTTCGGGAAAGCCGGCTATCTAGCCGAGCCGCACGACCTCACCTTCTCGCTGACCTATGTCAACAATCGGCTGACTGGCAACGGGCCGCTACCGGAGAGTCGTCTCGTGCATGACCGTTCCGCTGTTTTTACGCATCCCGATCGCTTCTCTCCAGAATTTTTCTCGTTCAATAGCCAATATCGTCGTGACCTCGGCTCGGGTTTCTCGCTGGCGGCCACTGCCTATGGTCGGCTGCTGGATCTCAATCAGTTCAACCGCGATGTCGAAGAAGACGTGCTCGCTCGCACAGCGCAAGATGGCTGGGGCAGCTCTGTCCAACTGACGTATCAAGATTCTCTTTGGGGCATCCCGCTGACGGCAATTGCTGGCCTCGATTACACTGGAGCTACACTGCGTCACCGCATTGCCGAACGAGAATTTGGCGAAGACGATGGAGACAGCGAGGAGGAAGCGTTCCTTGCGCTCACAACGGAAGAAAGCGAGTTCGCAGCGGCGACTGACGTGACTTCAGAGACGCATGGTGGTGGCGCTTTTCTCACGTTGACAGTGGAGCCAACAGAACAGCTCGCTATCACGGCCGCCGGACGGTTCGACACCACAGCGTTGGATATCAAGGATCGGCTGGCAGTCAGCGCCGATGATGAACGCACGACCGACGCAAGCGGCAGCCATCGCTTCGAGCGCTTGAATCCTGCTCTCGGTGCAACCTACTCGCTCCTGCCCAACCTCAGCCTCTATGCCAACTATAGCGAGAGCTACCGCGCTCCGACGGCGATCGAGCTGACGTGTGCCAATCCCGAAGCCCCCTGCCCTATCCCCACCGCCATTGTTGACGATCCGCCGCTCGATCCAGTCAAAGGCACGACCTGGGAAACCGGCGTGCGTTGGTCGCCATTCCCTCAACTCCACGCAACAATAGCGCTGTTCCGCACGGATCTTGAGGATGACATTCTCTTCCGCAATGAGCCCCAAAGTCGCGTGCTTGGGTTCTTTCAGAACGTCGAAGCAACACGCCGCCAAGGGATTGAATTGCTGATCAAAGGCGCGTTCGCTCGCGGTCAATGGTTTCTCAATTATACGTTGACGGATGCCACGTTTGAGGATGATGTCGAGCTTTTCACCTTCGCCAACGAGGAGCGGGTCGCACTCGTCCAGACAGGCGACACCCTTCCCTTGGTGGCCGCGCATCGCGTGAACGGAGGTATCGAGTTTTCTTTCACACCGTCTTGGAGGGTGCGATTCGATGGTGCCTATGTCGGCTCCCAGTACTTGCGCGGGGACGAAGCCAACGAGCGAGGCCGGCTCGACCCGTATTTCGTGGCCAACATCCAGACCACGTACCAATTGCGCAACGCAGAACTGTTCCTACGCTTGGAGAACGTCTTCGACGCAGAGTATGAAACCTATGGCGCTTTCTTCGAGAACACGCTGGATAACACCGGAGTCGAACGCTTTCTCGGCCCCGGGGCTCCGATAGGGGCGTTTAGCGGTGTGCGGGTAAAGTTCTAAGTTTGCCATACGCCACGACTATGGCTCATCTAGGCGGCGTTTCGTATCTCCGACCTGGCCATACACGACTACGCCTTTATCTATGCGAATCGTGAAGCCGCAGCCTGGCTGCACGCACGCCCACACCTTATATTCGAGCGACGCTCCGCGTGGTCCGAAATCCGATAACGGAGCAAGGACACCGCGAGTACATTTTTGACACTGGGGAAGATCCACGCCTGCCGCCTCCTCTACAGAAATTTTCCTACCCCTTCTTCTTGTCGGTGCAGTATGCCAGGGAAGCGCCAGGGAAAACAAGAGCAACCGGAAAAATTGCTCGGACTCACACCTGACAGGTCGAACAGAAAAATGAACTGCGCCCGCCGTGTGTCTCCCGCCGAATAGGGTCTTTACAAGTACGACAGGGTTGCCCTTCCCGGTCGTAGACACGAAACCGCGTCTGGAAATCGCCAGGCTGCCCCTCGCCATCGCGATAATCGGAGATGGAGCTGCCGCGATGGGTGATCGCTTCCCGCAGCACCGCTTTCGTCGCTTTCACGACACGCGTCATTTCTTCAGCATCAAGCGTTGGAACGAGGCGGCTCGGCTGCACCTGAGCACGAAACAAGAGTTCGCTAGCATAGATATTGCCGACACCAGCCACGACACGCTGATCCATCAACACATCTTTGACCGTGCGCCGAGTGAGTTGCGCCTTCTCCTGAAGATAACGCGGAGAAAATGCCGCACTGAGCGGCTCGACGCCCAAAGCCATCGCCGCTTCAATCTCCGTTGCCGTGCCGACGAGCATGAGGCCAAAACGACGCGGATCGTTGTATCGCAGAGCACGGCCATCGCCCAAGGTCATGACAACATGATCGTGCGTGCGCAGCGGAGTCTGCGGATCGCAGACTGTTAGTTGCCCCGTCATCCCCAAATGCACCAGCCACACGTGCTCGTCGTCAAGTCGTAGGTTCAAGTATTTCCCGCGTCGCCCGACACTGTGGATCACACGACCAGTGAGGATAGCGGCAAAGTTTTTCGCCACCGGCTTGCGCAAGCGCGGCTCCCGCACCTGCACTGCGACAATAGACTGACCGGCAATCAAGCGCTCCAAGCTACGGCGGACGGTTTCTACTTCCGGCAATTCAGGCATGCGACCTACTCCTTCTCTCCCTCAACAATGCCATACGGCCTTGCCACGACGCCATCTTTTGCGCTAGGGCAAGAGTGGTCAGGGGATACCGCATCTCTGAAAAAGAGAAAAGACCGTCAAGCGATGGCGCGAGATGCCGTAACACGTGGGAGGCCACACTCATATGGAAGTCTTCAAGGAAATTTTCTCTCAGCTCCGCTTTTCCGCCGAGAAAATGCAAAAGGTCAACCTGTTCGATACCGAGCGGATGTTCTGCGATGTCTACTGCTTCGAGGCCGGGCAGGAGCAGACCCCGCATGCTCACAAAGGGTCTGACAAAGTGTACCACGTCCTCCAAGGCCAGGCACAGATTCGCATCGGCCAAGAGACGAAGATCCTCGGCCCTGGCGGTACTGCCCTGGCACCAGCCGGTGCGGACCACGGTGTGAAGAATCCCGGGCCGGAACGCTTAACCGTTTTGGTCTTTATGGCCCCTAAACCCTAAAGGAGGGAACCCGACATGAACGAGCAACGCGAAGTCGAAGCAGCGAATCGGGCGTTTTACCAAGCGTTCGAGACCTTGGACATCAAAGAAATGGAGAAGGTGTGGCTACGCGCCGCGCATATCAAATGCGTCCACCCAGGCTGGCCGCTGCTCGTGGGGTGGGGACCGGTCATGGCGAGTTGGGAGCGGATTTTCGATAACGCTTTCGGCATGCGGTTTACCCTTGCCGATGTGCGCGTCGTGGTGAACGGCAACTTCGGTTGGGTCATGCTCATCGAAGAACTGGAAACCCAAGGGTACGACGGTGCAACGCGCTCGCAGATTCTCACCACCAACTTGTTCGAGAAGCAGGATGGCCAGTGGTTCATCGTGCATCATCACGCTTCACCAATTTTTGCCCCGCCGTCGCGGGGAGAAGAACGGTTGCAGTAACGAAAAGAGGAGTCATGGTCACCACAATCCAAGCTCAAGATCTCAAGGATCTGATGGCAAGCGACGCCTTGTTTGCTGTGCTCGACGTGCGCGATTGGGGAGAGTTCACGTTGGAGCAGATTCTCGATACGACGCCCTTGCCACGCGGACATCTGGAAAAATACATCGCCGTGCTGGTGCCAACGACGGATACCCATGTGGTCCTGCTCTGCGACAGCGGTCAGCGTTCTGCACTGGCGGCGACAACGTTGGAGTCGCTGGGCTACAGCAACGTCTCGGTCTTGGAGGGAGGATTGCCACGTTGGAAAGCAGCAGGGTACGAGACGATTCACGGCTGGAGCTTGCGTGGTAAAGCCTATGGCGAAGTCTTGCAGGTAGAAGAAGGTATTCCCGACCTGACAGTAGAAGAGTTGCATGAGCGGCTGGCACGCGGCGAGCAGATTTACATTCTGGACACGCGCACCGAGCCGGAATTTCTCACTGCTCATCTTCCCGGTGCGTATAGCGCACCGGGCGGTCAGCTTGCGCTCGCCGTTACCGATATTGTGCAGGATCGCAACGTTCCGATTGTCACCAACTGCGCTGGCCGCACCCGCAGCCTGCTCGGAGCGCAGGTGCTACGGCGGATGGGGTTTCCCCAGGTCTACGCCCTCAAAGGCGGAACTGGGGCGTGGCGTATCGCCGGCTACGGCAGCGAGTTACAGTCGGGGGAAGGCAAAGCGGTTCCCTCGGCTTCTGCTGCGGCCCAGGCAACGTGTACACAATTTGCCCAGCGCATCGCTGCCGAAGACAAGCTCACCTTTATTGCTCCCCACGAACTCTACAACTGGCAAGCACAGGGCACCCTGCACTACCTGCTCGATGCACGCCAGCTCGACGAATACCGCGCTGGCCACATTCCTGGTGCTCACTTCTGTCCTGGCACGCAGACCGCGCTGCTCATCGAAAGCCTCGTCGGGGTCAAGAATGCTGCGATTGTCACGACATGCGACCAGCGGGAGCGCGCTATCCTCGCTGCTGCGCTTCTCAAGGACATGGGCTATCCCCGCGTGTCTGTCCTCGACGGCGGCACCACGGCCTGGGCTACGCAAGGTCTCCCGTTAGAGACAGGCGAGCCTCAAGAAGTAGATTATGGACAACCGGCATGGCTTGCACGGCTCCTGCTCGGGCTTCCTGCCGGAGCGCAACCCCGCCCCTTGGCGATTCCTGGTTTGTCTGAAGCCCGCGCTCAGACCAGCGTTCTGACACCAGCGGCATTGCAGGCCAAGTTGACAGCAAACGACAGCGGCCTGGTCTTAGACCTACGCAGTGCCGGCGATTTCGCAACCGCGCATATTCCCGGCGCACGCTGGCTCTCGCGCGGGCGTCTCGACCTGCAGATCGCCGAAGAAGTTCCCGACAAAGACACGTCGATAGTGCTCTATTGCCGTCAAGGCAACGAGTCCATGCTGTCCGCCCCGACACTCAAGCAAATGGGGTACACCAATGTTGAGGTCCTCCAAGGCGGATTTGCGGCTTGGAAACAGGCAGGTCTACCGAGCGAGCAGGGATTAGGTACACAGAGCGAATTCGAGGCACTGGCAATAGCCGAGGTCGGATTACTGGGCAGCGGACCATATGGCTACAGCAACGAACGCATGGCCCAGTATCTTAAGGACGAAGAAGAGCTGGGAGAAAAGTTTCGCCGCCGGACACGCAGCAGCTAGAACAGAATCAACATTGCCTCCTTTTCGCGATGGTGGTAAGCAGTCTCATGGGCGTTAAGGAAGCCGGACACATGTCTACGAATAGATGGGCGTAGCCGCGAGCGACATCTACTTATAGATAGGGCGGGTTCCATCTACCTGTAGATGGAAGCATCTACTTATAGATAGGACCATATATTAGTAGAGAGGGTAGATGCAGTCCAATTCATGTTAGGCGCTCAACGCCAACGAGAGAGCGAGGACCAGCGATGGCCGATCCCGACAAGAAGGAAGGGTCGCGCGAAGACGAAGGCAGTGCCCGGAAGACGGGTACTCCCTTGGTATTCATCAGCCACGATAGCCGGGATGCCGCGCTTGCCGAGGTTTTCAGCAAACTCCTCAGCAGCGTGAGCGCCGGCGTCCTCAAGTCCTTCCGCTCCTCGGACCGCAAGGGCTCACAGGGGATCGAGTACGGAGTCGAGTGGTACCCCGAGCTGATGAAGAATCTGTCATCCGCGTCCGATGTAGTCTGTCTACTCACTCAACGCAGCCTCGACCGGCCATGGATCCTCTACGAAGCTGGCGTTGCCAAGGGTAAGTTGGACACACCCGTGTATGGCGTCGCCTTGGGCATCGCTTTGAGCAAAGCGAACAGCGGCCCGTTTGCACAGTTTCAGAACTGCGACGACAAGGAGGAATCTCTGACGAAGCTTGTCCTCCAACTCCTCAATCGCGTGCCGGGCGCTGAACCGGACCGGGAAGCCGTACAAATGCAAGTCGCGGCCTTCAAGACCAAGGTCGATGGACTGCTTCAGCAGGCGCCGGATGATGCCGACCCGCGCAGTATCGAGGCCGAGGCCGAGACGTCCTCCGTCGCGAAGCTGTTCGAGGAGGTCAAGGTCATGTTCCAGGATCTGCCGTCGCGCCTCGAGAGCCGACTCGTTGATGGCCCCGCTCCCGTCCGGCGCCGTCGGCTACGCCGATTTCACCCGATGATGTTCGAGGAGATTGCTCTCAGGGCCTCCGGCGAGCCAGGCGACCCGGTGGGCCTGCTTGTCATCGCCGGACTCTTGCGAGACGACTTCCCCTGGTTGACTGAAGTCATCTTGGAGGCATACCGCGAGGCGAAGGCAGGCCATGTCGCGGCCGCCCGCAACGCGCTCCGAAGCCTGAAGCATGTGAGCAGGGCGATGATGGGTGGCCCTTGGATGGAGGAGTTGGGAGTCCATCCGCGAGAGATGGAAATGATCGCGATGGAGCTCCCGATGATGCTCGACCACTTCTTCGAACTCGCGGAGATCGAGATCAAGGAACGGAAGAAGCCGCCGAGCCGCGCGAAGAAGGCGGACGAGTCCGAGGGCTGAATGCCGAGAGGGCGCCTAACAAGGCAATGGAGCTGACCGACCGCAGTCGGCGGTACTCAGAGGCCCCGATCCGCCGGCCGCCGATCAAGGAGGTTTGCACGGCGGCGGCCGGCGGACGAGACTCGGTTGCAACACGGGCGGCCGGCAGCTCATCGCCGAGCCGTTAGATGCCACACAAAAGTAACTGAAGAGACGACATGCCAATCCCAGATTTTCAGACCCTCATGTTACCCCTTCTTCAGTTGACTGCGGATGGGCGAGAGTACTCAATTCGTGAAGCGAGAGGGCTGTTAGCCAATCAATTCACTTTGAGTTCAGAAGAGAAAACGGAACTCTTACCGAGTGGTCGCCAGCCGATCTTTGATAACCGAGTAGCTTGGGCCAAATCGTACCTTCAGCAAGCGGGCGTACTCAAACCGACACGTCGTGCCCACTTTCAAATTACCGAACGAGGGAAGCAAGTACTGAGCGAGCATCCTGCACGGATCGACATACTGTACTTGGAGCGCTTCCCAGAGTTCGTGGAATTCCGTGATGGGCGGAAGACGGCTATCCCAGAATTGCCTCTTCTGACCTTAGAGGAGCAGGGACACTCTACACCGGAAGAGACCCTAGAGGGCGCATATCAACGCATTCGCAACGAATTGGCTACCGAACTCCTCAAACGTGTGAAAGAGGCCCCTCCGGAGTTTTTCGAGCGGCTCGTCGTGGAACTTCTTGTTAACATGGGCTATGGTGGTTCTCGACGGGACGCAGGGAAGGCGATAGGCCGCAGCGGAGATGAGGGCATTGATGGCATCATCAATGAAGACCGCCTCGGCTTAGACATGATCTACTTACAAGCGAAGCGTTGGAGTGGCACGGTCGGGCGACCAGAGATCCAGAAATTTGTGGGGGCTCTCCATGGCAAGCGAGCTAAGAAAGGCGTTTTTATCACAACCGGTGCGTTCTCGTCTGAAGCCGAAGAGTATGCAACCCACATTGACCCCAAGATAGTACTGATTAATGGCAATCAACTGGCAGAGCTCATGATTGATTTCAATATTGGTGTGACTAAGTCTTCTACGTATGAAATCAAGCGTATTGACTCTGACTATTTTGGAGAAGAATGAGGAGCAGAAGTAAAAGCATCTAACCAACCGCGCCACCGCATCGCGGCCCTGTGGCGTGAAGGAATAAACTCGAAAGGCCGCGTGTGGACCGCTCGCGGTGCGCCGGAGCGTTAGCCCTTACGAGGAAAGGT
>SYOC01000057.1 GCA_005804965.1 Pseudomonadota bacterium | reverse complement strand
GAGACCGAGCGCGGCATAGCGTTGCTGATAATACGGCACGGTTTGTAACGCATGCGTGAGCAGTGCCAGCTGTTGCGGGCGCTGCACTTGGGCCAGCTCCTCGGGAGACCACCACTGACTCTGTTCGAACTGGTAGAGCGTCGCTGCCAACTGAGCCGCTTGGCCACTGAGCAATGCTGGCCACGTGATTCCCGTCAGCGCTGAACGCATCTGCGGCAGCATGTGCAACTCCTCGGTGTGAATTGGGGAATGACCCGGAGCGACGATACTCCATTGCCAGCGAAAAGCAAAGGCTGACGATGCGACTGTGAGTCAAGAGCATCGTTCCAGTTTTTCTGCTGATTTCCTTCTTTGGTGCCGGCAACCCTCTTCGCGCAACCTGGGTTTTTTTGCTAAAGGCAGGGAGGAGGAAGAACGACACGCTATGACTCGTATCCATATTGAATCAGACCAGCGAGAAGCCGTCATTGCACTGATAGAAAACTCGCTTGCCGTGCAACAAAAAACGTTGTACGCCGGCCTGAAACGCACCAAGGCCCGCCTCAAAGATTTTGAGAAAGAGTTTGGACAATCCAGCGCGAAATTTTATCGTGCCTATCAGTCCGGAGCGATGGGTGACGACGAAAAAATCATGGAATGGGCCGGAGAGTGGGAAACGTACCGGGAACTCACTCAAGCTTTAGCGCTACTGAAGGAAGCTGAAGTTTGCTGATCGAAGAATACTTTGTTCATCTGGAGGAGGCGCTTGCCTCATGCCCTCAGATAGTGCAGACGACTCTTCACAAGGAAAAGCGAGCTCCCCACATTGGCCTTGTGAAAGGCACGATTCTCTTTTCCCAGGGTCTCCAACTTTTCATCATGGAATTTGTCCGGACTGAACCACGCCTCACAAAAACCAAGTACCGTTACCACTGCCAGGATGCCAAAGGTCGCTTGCTCTTTCGCTACGATGATGCACCACACCATCGTAGTAGGACGTTCCCCCACCATAAACACGTGCAGACGGACAACGGGGAGATCATTATGCCCAGTTCGCCCCCCACGCTTGTGGCGCTTTTGCATGAAGTCCTCAACCTCAACCCTTGACAAAAATTGGCCCGCCCATTAGTCAAGGGGGAGTTTTTTCCTGCGAGGGGAATATGCCAACAAAATATGTGGACGTAGACGGCTACGCGGTGAATTATTTTCACACGGGCCGTACGACGCTGCCGAATGTGACGCCGGATACCAGCAAAGGTAAGGTTTTGCTCTATCTGCACGGCGCAGGCAGCAATGGCCATTTCGGCCACAAGATGCTCGACTTGCTCTCTGCACAACACAGTCCGTTTTCGCTCGACTATCCCGGTCATGGGCGTTCGAGCGGTACCGAAAGCCTCAAAAGCGTGACGGCGTATAGTGAACTCGTGTATGGGTTCTGGAAAAAATTGGGGCTGCGGCCTGCGTATCTCGTCGGTCATTCCATGGGGGGGGCAGTCTCCATGGATCTGGCGCTACGCCATCCCGACATGGTCGAGGGGCTGATCCTCACCTGCACGGCAGCCAAGTTTAACCTCACCGATGAACGCGCGAACATCTGGAAAGACGTGATGCAGGGCCGCGCCGGACAGCCGTTTACCAAGGATTCGTGCTCGCCAGCGACGCCAATGAATATTGTTCAAGAAGGGTGGATGGAGCAAATCCAGACCGACCCCCGTGTTCGGTATTTCGATCTCGTGGCCTGTCAGCAGGTGGACCTGACCGCGAAGCTCGGGGACATTCGTAAACCCACACTGGTGTTAGCTGGACAGGATGACCAAGGCACGCCAGTCGCGCAAAGCGAGCAGCTCAGAGATGGTATTCCCGGGGCCAAGCTCGTTGTCGTTCCGCAAGCCGGGCACTGGTTGCCTATCGAAAAACCGCAGGACGCGTGTGACGCCATCCTGTCGTTCCTGAACTGAGGGCTATGGTATGAGCATTCAAGGAAAAGCGGCGATTGCCGGCGTGTATGAACATCCGCTGCGCTGGGCACCTCATAAAACCCAGTACCAGATTATGGCTGAGAGCGGGCGCGGTGCGCTCGAAGATGCAGGGCTCACGCTGAAAGATGTGGATGGCCTGTTCACTTCTGGCGTCAGCGGCATGGGCATCGTGTCTCTCGCCGAACATCTCAACCTCAACCCGAGCTATTTGGACTCGAACTCCATCGGCGGCTCCTCCTTCGTGTCGCACACCGGTCATGCCGCAGCGGCGATTGCCGCCGGGTATTGTAACGTTGCCTTGATTCTCTATGGCAGCAAATGGTCGTCGGATCGTTTCGCGATTGGTACCGGCGGTGCTGGTGGCGGCGACCCTTCTGAGCAATTCGAGAATTGCTATGGACCGACCACGGTTGGTGACTATGCCTTAACCGCACAGCGTCACATGCACGAATTCGGTACGACAAGTGAACAGTTGGCGGAGATCGCCGTTGTCACCCGTCGTCATGCCTCGCTCAACCCGCTGGCAAAATTTCGCGACCCGATCACCGTGCAAGATGTCCTGACGTCGCGCTTGGTCTCGTCGCCGTTGCACCTGCTCGATTGCTGCATGATTTCTGACGGCGGTGGTGCCATCGTTGTGACCTCGGCGGAACGAGCACGTGATCTGCGCAAAAAGCCGGTGCACATCCTCAGTGCGGCGGAATCCTGTTATCACACCAGCGCTGGTATGCGTGATCTGACAGATGCAGCAGCGAAACAGTCCGGCCCTACAGCGCTGGCGCGTGCTGGCGTGGCTCATAAAGATATCGACATGGCGATGATCTACGATTCCTTCACCATCACGGTGTTGGTGACACTCGAAAGCTTAGGATTCTGCAAAAAAGGCGAAGGCGGCTCCTTCATCCAGAACGGGCGCATTGGCCTAGGGGGCGAGCTGCCGATCAACACGGATGGCGGCGGCTTATCGTCCAACCATCCCGGCATGCGCGGCATCTTCCTGGTCATCGAAGCGACCAAACAACTGCGCGGCGAATGTGGTGAGCGCCAAGTCAAAGATTGCCAGTTGGCTTTCTGTCACGGCACCGGCGGGACGCTAGGCCTCCGACATAGTGGTGCATCGCTCGTTCTTGGCATCTGAGGAACCGAACCATGGCTGAAGAAAAGAAATACAAAAAACCGCTCCCCCGCATCGACGAAGAAAATAAACCCTTCTGGGAAGCCTGCGCTCGGCATGAGTTGTACCTGCAAAAATGCCGGAGCTGCGGGAAAACCTTCTACTATGCCCGTGGTTTCTGTCCGGAAGACCTCTCGCCGGATCTAGACTGGGTGAAATGCAGCGGCAAAGGCACGGTCTATACTTTCACCGTGACCCGCCAGAACCAGAGTGCCGGGTTCCGCGATAACTTGCCGTACGTTATGGCCTATGTGGAACTCGAAGAAGGCGTGCGCATGCTCACGAATATCGTGGGGTGCAAACCGGAAGAGGTGAAAATCGGCATGCCCGTTGAAGTGACGTTCGAGGACGCCACGCCGGAGATCTCGATTCCGCTGTTCCAGCCGGCGACGAAATAAAAAGAAACGGTGAATCGGCGAAACGGGGAAGCGGAGACTTGCAGACTTTTTCTCCGATTCGCCCTCTCTCCGGTTCTCCGATTCTTCCTCTCCGTTGCCATCCCTCCCAGCTTCTGGCACCATAGCCCGATCTCAGCGACTAAAAGCCGAGCGTCGCGCCGGCTATTTAGGATATTCTCTATGGCACATATCTTAGACATGCACCTCCACTCCGAAGCGTCGGACGATAGCCGCGCCCCAGTCGAGGCATACCTCAAATGGCTCGCGCGCAAACGCGACGAACGCCCGCTCGAAGGACTTGTCCTCACCGAACATCGCCAATTTCATGCTGCTGGGGACTATCGCGACTTGGAGGATAAATATGGCGTGTTGATCCTCAAAGCCTCGGAAGTCGAAACTGATTATGGCCATGTGTTGGTCTATGGTGTGAACGACGACATTCTCAAACGCTTCGATTTCAAGAACGTGCGTCTACCCGCGCAAGAAGTCATCAGCGAAGTCGCGCGTATGGGTGGCATCGCTATGCCGTGCCATCCTGGGCGTCCCACGATTGGTTTGATCGAGCATTATGGCAAGCGCCCACCCTTGGAAGGTGTAACAGGCGTGGAAGCGCTCAACGGTGGCAGCAAAAAAGGCGAGAACGAGCGTGTTGCTGAGTTAATCAGCCAATATGGCTATCACGCATTCGGTGGGAGCGACTCGCATCTCGTCAGCTTCGTTGGGCTGTGCGCGACGGAATTTGACCGCGATATTAAGAACATGGATGATTTGGTCGATGCCTTACGAGTTGGTGGCTATCGACCCGTAGATTTTCGCTCCCCACGCCCGCAGACTCAGGTTGCCCCCGAGGTATAAATACGATGGCTCTCGAATTTGACCGTTCTATTATTGGCCAAGTCTTTGACGAAACTTCCTTTCCCGCCGTGACCACAGAAGAAATCGTCGATTACGCGCTCTCGCTCGGCGAGACTAACCCGCTGTACATCGACGAAGCTGCTGCCGCCACCGGCCCGTATGGCGGACTCATTGCCCCTCCGACTTTTGTCTCTAAACTCCGCGCTCAGAAATTTACACCCGAGCATCTGCCCAAGTTTGGCAAATTTGGCTTTGACGGTGGACGCGACCTGGAACTGTACACACCAGTACGGCCCGGCGACGAGCTCGTGATGCTGAGCACGATTCACGATATTTATGAGAAAACCGGCCGCACTGGGTCTATGTACTTCATCGTCATCCGTAATGAAGTGCGCAACCAAAAAGGCGAAAAGGTCGCGGTGATCGACCACAGGATTATGCAACGATGAACACGTTCTATTTTGAAGAGATCGAAGAAGGTGACGAACTTCCGGCCATTGATTTTTTCCTGAGCAAAGACGGCGTGCGTCAGTTCGCCAAGACGGCGGGTATGTATTTTCCTCGCTTTACCGATGATGAAGGTGCCCGTGCCGAGGGGCTTCCTGGTATGATTGCTCCTGGCGTCATGAGCCTAGGGCTACTTGCCCGCATGATTAGCGACTGGAACCCGGCCGCTGTGGTCAAACGCATCGGCACCACGTTTCGCAGTCCAGTGCTTCCCGACCGTAACGTGCATTTACGTGGCGCGGTGACGCAGAAAAATGACGAAGACCATACTGCGGAATGCGATATCTGGATGGAAAATGACGACGGCGAGCGCTGGGTCATCGGCACCGCCACTGTGGTCTTACCGGTGAAGGCGTAAGCGTCTCTCGTTGGCTGCGCGACTCTGTACCGCTTCCGCTCCTGCGTAGCAACCTCATCTTTGTCACAAGCCCGGACCCCATGGCATCCTGCCATTCCGGGCGAGCACTGCTGCTATTTCTGTGCAGAGCGCCCTGCATTCTGCACGACTTAGCATAACATCCGGCAGCTTCTCGAGGTTGACACTGCGCCGCGCTTGCCCACGTTGCGCAAGTGGAGAGGCTCGGTTAGGGTAAGCCCGCTCAGCGTGGCTGTGCGCGGAGAAACGTCTGCGGTCGGGAGGAATCTTCATATGCGTGCGCAACGGCATCGGTTGGTGGGGTGGTTGGGGGTGGTTGTGTTCACTACTGTGTTTGGACTTCTCCCTGGCGTCCAAGCTGCCCCGGGTGACGAGGAGACCGGTAGCTCCGTAAAGATGACGCTTTCTGATTGTATTAAAAAGGCGCTTGATGACCATCCTGCCGTGCAGGAAGTGAAATGGGATGTCGCTATTCGTCAAAGCGATTTACAGCAAGCGCAAGCCGGATATCAACCCTCGGCGGAATTCGTCAATCTCTTTGGCGTGGTGAACGATGCCAAAGGGAGCTTAGGTGGGCCACGCCCGGTGAAGACCGGTGGCATTGGTGATCTCGGTCCGTTCACGCGCATTGAAGGACAGATCGTCTATCCACTGTTCACGTGGGGAAAACTCCCGAATGGCGTCAAAGCTGCGACCAAAGGGGTGGAGCAAGAAATCGCCAACGTCGAGCAAAAAAAGGCCGATGCCGTGCGTGAAGTCAAAGAGTTCTACTACACGTTGCTGTACACCAAGCAAGTGGACGCCTTGTTGAGCGATGTGCGTGACGGGTTTTCCAAGGCGGTGAAGACGGCGGAAGAACGGCTGCAGGACGGCAAAATCACCCAAATGGATGTGCTGAATCTCAAAGTTGGGTATGCCGGAGTGGCGAAAGAAGGCGAAAAACTGCGCAATGGCATCGAACTCACAAGGTCGGCGCTCTTGCGTGCGATGGGCATGTCGCAAGCTACAGCGTTTGAACCAGCAGACGCCGCCCTGAGCCCTCAGTCAGCCGCTATCCAACCGCTCGATTACTACGTGCAACGATTATTTGCCAACCGTCCAGAGTGGCACCGCTTACGGCTCGGTATTCAAGCCAAAGAAGCTGAACTGGCGATGGCGACCAGTGATTACTTTCCGACCCTGTTCTTGGCGGTGCCGGTACGGTACGGGTATGCGCCTGGGCGGTCTCGCCAAACCAACCCCTTTGCCTTCGATGACTTTAATTTTACCTCTGCCGGACCAGTCTTGGGTTTGCGATGGAGTTTGAGTTTTGGCGAGACGGCTGCCAAAGTGTCGCGTAGTCAGGCAGAATTGCTGAAATTACGCTCGCAAGAGAAAAACGCCGAGGCAAGCTTTCCCATCGAAGTCAAAGAAGCGTACCTGGGCGTAAAAGAGACGCAAGAACGGATGACGATCACTGCCGACGGTCGCAAGGCCGGTCGGGCGCTTGTGACGCTGGCAGCAGCAAACTTTGAAATGGGCATTGGCGAGCCGCAAGATGTGTTCTTGGGTTTAGGTAACTACACTCGGGCGACGAATGATTACTACGAGGCGGTGAAGGATTACAACATTGCCTTGGCGAAGCTGAGCTTCGTGGTTGGGGAAGAGGTCTCGGAGCTGAAGTACTAAGTGATGGAGAGCTGCCGCGTTTCCTCAGAGGAAGGACAGGATGGAATGGCGCGTACATGGATTCTCGCTGGAGTGTTGTGGTTGGTGGTCGGTGTGACGAGGGCGGGAGCCGGAGAATCGACGGCAGCAGAGCCTGCTCCGGAGTCGGCTTCGCGCGGACCGTTCGCCGCAGTGCGGACGGTGGCGTATCTTCCGTTTAAGGGGATAGTGTGTGTGGTCGGCGCTGTCGCTTCGTTTCCTGCGTATTGGTTGAGTGGTATGGACCCACACGTGAAGGCAGACACAGAAGCTGTACGTGCACAGTATTGCAGTCGCGACTACCTTTTAGGATCGGACTGGCCACGTTAAAGATGTCTGAAGTGCAGGAATCCCCCATCCTCTTTGGCGACAGTTTGATGCGCCGTCATCGTAGCGATGTGAACTTTAACCTCCGAACAACAGTGAGGATACGGCTGTGCACCTGAAAAAATTGCTCTGTGTTGTGAGCTTGGTGATGTGCTGTCTCCCGCGTCTCGCCTGGGCGACATCGCCCACAGACACGGTGAAACAGCTTCTGGAGGCAATGCGCTCCTATAAAACGGCAAATGGTGGGACGAACGCCAGCGCCCAGCGGGTCGTGGAAGGGATGTTGCCGATTCAAGACTTGTCGAAGCAAGTTCTTGGTGCGCATTGGGCGAAGCTGAACGCGACGGAACAAAAGAGTTTCGCGCAGTTGCTGCATGACCTTTTGCAAAAAGTGGCCTACCCGAAATCAGCAGACTTCTTCGGTGACTTGCAGATTGCCGTTGTGAACGAGCGTGTGAACGGTAGCGAAGCCGTCGTCGAAACGACGGTGAGCCATCCCAAAGAGGGACAAGTGACCATCGAATACAAACTGCATCAGGCTGGAGAACGTTGGACGGTGGATGACGTGCTGCTCGATGGTGTAAGCCTCGTCACCAACGTGCGTACACAAATGCAGCAGGTGATTAGCAAAGAATCCTATCAGGGCTTGCTCAAGCGCATGCGCGAGAAATTAACCGAGAGTTGAGCGCCTCTCCGGATAACCACTATCGTTCGATCCTGTCATTCTGAGCGGAGCGAAGAATCTTGCTTGCGGCACTGAAGAAAGATGTTTCGCAGAGTTTATCCTGAGCGTCCCTCGCCTTTGTTTACCCTCAAATTGTCAAAGGGCTCAGGATAAGCGGAAGCGAAGAGTTCAACACGACACGTTGCTTGCCGTACGTTGCTTACCGTTAGCTGGATAAGCACTACGCCGGGCAAACTTCCTCGACACGCTAGACAGCCCGCACAAATGGAAAGACCTATACCTTGCCCCACGAGGCGTCCTTCATGGTAGAGACGCAGAAGCGTCATTTGTGGCATTGGCTTGCACGTCAGGTCATCGCCCACCCCTGGTTGATGCTCATGGTGTGTGTCGCTTTGGCGTCCCTGTCGGCTTTCTATGCCGTGCGCCACATGGAATTCGTCTCCGGGCGCAACGATCTCATCTCAGTGGAAAAGCGTTATGTCCAGCTTGACGATGAATACGCTGATGAATTTATGGGCGTCGATCAGATTGTGGTGGTGGTCGAACCCAAGGATGTCCAGCAAGGCAAAGAGTTCGTCTCTCGCCTTGGCGACCTGTTGAGTCGTGATACGACGCATGTCTCCGAAGTGTTCTACCACATTGATACATCGTCGCTCGAAGGAAAGAAGCTTCTCTATCTGTCGCCTGATGACCTGAACTCTCTGCGGGACAACCTCGACGAGTACCGCGACCTCATTCAGGAACTGACGACCACGCCAGGGCTCAATTCTCTCTTTCGCGCCATCAATCAGCAAGTCAGCGCTGGGATGGTGTCGCACCTTGTCTCGGGACTCTTGGGGCTAGATACCGCGCCCGAAGAAAAAAAAGCAGAAGCCAAGCCTGTTCGTCTCACTTTTCTTTCTTCTCTGCTGAGAGAACTTGATCTCGCCCTGGGGACGGCTGACTACGGATACCGCTCCCCGTGGAGAAAATTCTTTGGGGACGCCGAAGAGTTGGCCGACGATGGCTTTCTCGTGTCGTCCAACCGTCGCTTTGTCTTCCTCATGGTCGAAGCGCAAGAAGATCGCGAAGAAGAGGCCATTGGCACGATTCGACAAGCCGTACACCGCTTGAAGGAAGAGTTCCCTGGTCTCAAGGCCGGGGTGACGGGGACCGAGGCGCTGAACACCGACGAGACTGCGAGTACGCAAGCCGACGCAAGTATCGCCACGGTTGTCTCACTTCTGGGTGTGACACTGCTGTATCTGCTGTTCTTCAAGAAGCTGCGCCATCCGCTCTTTATCATTTCTGCGTTGACGATTGGTTTAGCGTGGACAATGGGGTTTGTGACGCTCGCGGTCGGGCATCTGACGATCATTACTGTGTTCGTTGGTCCTATGCTGCTTGGGTTGGCCGATGACTTTGGCGTACACTTTATTACCCGTTATGAAGAAGAACGCAGGCGAGGCGCGTTGCCTGACGAAGCGATTCATATCGTGTTTGCTCAGACCGTTCCTGGTATCGGTGCCGGAGCATTCACTACCGCGCTGGCGTTTGCGGCAGTGATGCTGGCCGATTTTCGCGGCGTGCAGGAGCTGGGGCTTATCGCCGCTGCTGGCATGCTGCTGTCTTTCCTGGCTATTGTCATCTTTCTCCCGGCGTTGATTATCGTGGTCGAACGGCATCTCCCCTGGACCGTGCAACTGGGCGAGCGAACGTTTCTTGCCAGCGCCTTTGCTACCTGGGGGACGCGAATCGAGCGTGGCCGCTGGCCGCTGCTGGTCGTCGCTGGACTATGTACCCTCGGCGGGCTTGTGGCACTCCCCGGCATGTCCTTCGATTACAATCTGCTCAATCTGCAAGCTCATGGCACCGAGTCGGTAGAATGGGAGAAGCGCATCCTCGAAAACTCGGAACGCTCATCTCGGGATGCTCTGGCCACTGCGCCTACGCCGGAAGAGGCGACGCGTAAAGCCGCAGCCTTTGAGGTGCTCTCGTCGGTCGAATCGGTGGAGAGTATCGGGTCGTTGATTCCCAGTGGGCAATCCGAACGGATCGCCTTGGTGCGTGGGCTTCAGCCGTTGCTTGGCAACCTGCCTCCGACCTTGGTCGCGCCGCAAGCCGTCGATGTGCCAGATTTGGCGCGTACCCTGGATAAACTCAAGCTGAAGCTCCGCGAAGATAACACGGAATGGGACCCGTTGCGCAAACCTTCGGAACAGGACCTTGGCGAGTTGCGTCGGCACCTGCTCGCGGTGGTTGACCGGATGCAACAGACTCCCGAGGCTGATGTACAGGCACGACTCGGGCGCTTCCAAGACGCACTGTTCCGCGATTTTCGGGAGAAATGGTCACTTTTACGCAACAATATTGAGCCCTCCGGGCCAATCACCCTGGCGGATATCCCGGCGCAATTGAAAAATCGTTTCGTGAGCCGGGATGGCACCAAGTTCCTTCTGCAAATTTTCCCCAAGAAGAACGTGTGGGAGAAAGAAGCACAGGAAGAGTTTGTTGAGCAGATCCGCCAAGTCGATCCTGACGTGACCGGCAACCCCGTGATTGGCTACGAGTCGATCCGCGCCATGAAAGACGGTTACATTGAGGGCGGGGTGTATGCGTTTCTGGCCATTGTCATCGTGACCTTCGTCACCTTACGAAGGCTGCGCGATACTGTCCTGGCGATTTTGCCGTTGGGACTAGGGATTGTGTGGACGGCGGGGCTCATGTGGATTTTTGATTTGCAATTCAATTTAGCGAACATGGTGGCTGTTCCGCTTATCATCGGCATCGGGGTAGAGAACGGCATCCACATCGTCCATCGTCATAGAGAATCCGGCTTGGGCGGACCGGCGCTCGTTTCTGGGAGTACGGGGCAAGCCGTTGCCCTGTTTTCGCTGACGACGATGATTGGTTTTGGCAGCCTGATGGTGGCGCGGTATTATGGCATCTTCAGTATGGGATTATTGTTGACGCTGGCCGTGGGCAGCGTGCTGGTCGCTTCCTTGCTGATCTTGCCACTCCTTCTTTCCCGCTCGACAGCACAGGAGCCAGCCATCTCTCAGCGCCGAGGCGCTGTACTGTCCGAAGAGCCAAGGCCACGCCGAGAACAACGCAGCGCAGCCGGGCGTAGAGGGTAGTTGTCATATTGTCAGCCGACGAAGCAGGGATTTTTCTATGGTTACAGGAACGCATTTTCTGACAATGTTACGCGACGCGGGCTTCGATTTTTTTACCGGAGTGCCGTGCTCATTGGTGAAAAGTCTGATTGCCACACTGGAGGAACGCGGCGGTTACATCCCCGAAACTCGCGAAGACGCGGCGGTCGGACTCGCTGCTGGTGCCTACATGGCTGGGAAGTTTCCTGTCGTCATCATGCAGAACTCTGGCCTAGGAGTGTGCGTCAACGCGCTGGCCTCGCTGAGTTTGATGTACCACTTTCCTTGTCTGTTGCTGGTGACTTGGCGGGGGTATCAAGGCAAAGACGCTCCCGAGCATCTCATCATGGGGGACATTTCTCCTACGCTGCTGGAGACGCTTCATATCCCTCACCGCGTCCTGAATACCGAGACCGTCAATGAGGCGATTGCGTGGGCTGCTGGAGTTCTGAACCAGACGAAAAAACCAGTGGCGCTCTTGCTGCCACCGGGGGTGATGCAATGAAACTTGCCGAGGCTTTGCAAACAGTCATTCCTTTTCTGGGTGAGGCACTGGTCGTCCACGCTAACGGTTTTATCTCGCGCGAGTCCTTTAATCTTGAAGATCGCCTTGGCAACTTCTACATGATCGGGTCGATGGGGCTGGCCTCGTCGATTGCGCTTGGCGTGGCGCTACACAAACCCGAACGTCGAGTGGTCGTGTTCGATGGCGACGGCAATGTGTTGATGAACTTGGGGTCGTTGGCACTGATTAGCGCCCTACAACCACGCAACCTCGTCCATGTAGTGTTCGACAACGAAGCCTACGGCTCAACCGGCAACCAACGCACGATCTCCGGGCAGGTCGCCTTGGAAGAGATTGCCCGGGCAGCAGGCTATGCCAAGGCCCAGCGCGTGGATACTGCAGCCGCGCTGCACACTGCTGCCCCGGAGTTTTTGTCTCAGCCGGGACCCTCGCTGTTATTAGTAAAAATTGAGCCAGACACCGAAGAGCGTCACATCGGTCGCATCACTCACGAACCAACGCAGATCGCCGCGCGATTTATGGAGGCGATTAGTAAATAGTTCTTAGTAATGAGTTGTTAGTTCCTGCGTTATTAGAAACTAATGACTACCAACCAAAACCAACAACTAAAATGCGCCAATACATTCTCCTCAATCCTGGTCCGGTTAATGTGTCTCCTCGTGTTCAGCAGGCGTTGCTGCGCGGCGACCTCTGTCATCGCGAGGAGGAGTTTTCTGATCTCCTTGCGGGAATCCGCGCGAAACTGCTGCGTGCGTTTGCGCCTGATGGCTACACTTCTGTGCTGCTCAGCGGGTCGGGTACGTTGGCGGTGGAAGCCATGGTGTCTTCGGCGCTGCCCGAAGGACGGAAACTTCTGGTCGTCAATAACGGTGTCTATGGCGAGCGCATGTTACGCATGGCCGAGGCGCATCGCATTGCGACGGTCGAGTTGCAGTCGGGTTGGAGCGAACGTCCTGAGCTCGGGAAAATCGAATCGATCTTGCAAGCCGACCCGACTATTGCCGCCGTTGCTCTCGTGCACCACGAAACCACCACCGGTCTGCTCAATCCGGTACGGGAAGTTGGGGCTATCACCCGCCGCCTCGGGCGCTTGCTGCTGCTCGACGCGGTCAGTGCGCTTGCCGGGGAAGATCTCGACCTCGCGCGTGACGGCGTCGACCTGTGCGCCTGCACGGCGAACAAGTGCGTGCAAGGATTACCTGGTGTTGCCTTTGTGCTGGTGCGCAGCGAAGTCATGACGGCGATGCAAGACGCTCCCCGCCGATCTCTGTATTTACATTTACCGCTCTATTGGGAAGCGCAGGAGCGGAGGAGCATTCCGTTCACGCCGTCCGTGCAAGCGTGGTACGCGCTGGATGAAGCCTTGGATGAACTGTTAGAGGAGACCGTGGCTGCGCGGGTGCGGCGCTATCGTGCTGCCGCCTTGCTTTTACGCGAAGGATTCACGCGCCTCGGCTTACGCTTCATGTTGCCAGCGGACCAGCAGTCCAATTCCATCACTTCCATGTTTTTGCCTGAAGGCGTGACCTACCGGCGGTTGCACGACGACCTCAAAGCCCGCGACTATGTGATCTATGAGGGCCAGGGCAAACTGCAGAGCAGCATCTTCCGCGTAGCGAACATGGGCAGCCTCACGCTCGACAATTTCCGCCAGTTTCTGCAGGCGCTTGAGGAGGTGCTTGGTCTCCCCCTCTCCCGGAGTTGAAGCTTTGGGCCGCAAAACGGCACTTTGTAAAGGGCAATGGTAGGAAGTCAAGGGAGTCTCTGTCATGTCATTGCCAGGAGCGGAGCGACGCGGTCTGTAGGCTGGCTGTCCCAACCTCCCTTGCTGAAGTGCGCACCCTTTTGCCGGGTATTACGAAGGGAAAAACGTTTTCAGCACTAGGGCCAGGACGCCGCCGAGGAGCACCCCCAGCATCCATTTCACCAGGGTGAGTTCTCCGACGAGTTTCGCTTCGAGACGCTCAAGGTCGCGTTTGGTGGCGACCTCGGCTTGCGGCTTGGTAAAGCCGGCCTCTTTGAGTCGCTTGGTGAATTTCAGGGTATCGAAGGTAATCGTGCCCATGCCGTTGTTGTGACACGCAACCCCAGCAATTGCAAGCCGTTCGTCTGCTGGGAGGCGCGTGATCATTCCTCCAAAAAACGAGGCGAAGTGAGCGGGTACGACCCAGCCTACCCTGTTCTGAGTGCATACCGTAGCCGGGAAGTGGAGCAAATTTTCTTGCTCTTTCTTTCTCCACTGGAGTATAATGCATCATGCAGGCCGTCATCGAAACGTCTGAATTTTTGCGTCGCGCCAAAGAATGCGGCGTTACCGAAGAAGAGCGAGCCGAGATGGTAAATTTTATCGCTGCCACTCCGACGGCCGGAAACGAGATCAAAGGAACAAACGGCGCACGGAAGGTACGCTTCGCCCGACCCGGAGGAGGGAAAAGCGGCGGCTACCGCATTATTACCTTCTATAGCGGGGTTGATATTCCGGTCTTCCTACTCTCCATGTTTGCCAAGAACGAAAAGACTGATTTAACGCCAAAAGAGCGGAATGCCTTGAAAAATGTTTTGCCGCAAATAGTGAAGGACTATAAAGCCAGGAGCAAAAAGCCATGAAGAAGAAAAAAATGACCGCCGGGGAAAGTATGATTGCCGGGGCGAAAAGCGCCCTTGCTTTTGTCCGAGGTGAAAAAGATCACGGCTGCATCGTTCATATCCCGAACGAGATCGACGTCAAGGCGATTCGCGAGAAGGTGGACATGTCGCAAAGCGAATTCTCGCAGGCCTTCGGCGTTAGCAAACGGACACTTGAGCATTGGGAGCATGGACGGCGCGTGCCCACTGGTCCGGCCCGTGCCTTTCTGACCGTGATCGCCCGCGAGCCTGACGCTGTGCGCAGGGCGCTGTTGGGGCAGCCTGCTCTGTGACGTATAAGGAGTGCCGACGGCTGGCCACGACCCAGCCAGCTCGTACAACTTGCAACCTGAAGCTGTGAACTGTTTATTCCAAATGCATCTCCACCACGCCTTGGCCGATGAGGTCGGCAATCTGCTCCTCTGAGTATTGGAGAATGTCGCCGAGGATTGCTTCGTAGTGCTCTCCCAATAGCGGCGCTGGAGCGACGTGGCCCGGTGTTTTCGAGAAGTGCGACATCAAACCATCGTAGGGCGTGCGACCCATGACTTTGTGGTCGCACCATGCAAAGAAGCCTCGCTCTTTCAATTGTGGGTCCGCGAATAGGTCGGATTGTTTTGCGACTACACCAGCAGCTACGCCAGCCTGTTGAAGTTGAGCTTCGAGCACGAACGCATCTTGTGAGGCTGTCCATTCGGTGAGGTGTCGATCAATCTCTGCTTCGTGGACTTGCCGTCCCGCCAACGTTGCGAAACGTTCGGCTTGCGTCCAGGCGGGGTTGCCCATGAGGGCGACCAGCGCACGCCATTCTTCGTCCGCGAATATAGCGATAGCAAGCCAGCGATTCTCTCCCTGGCAAGGATACGCGTTGTGAGGGCAAGCGCGAGCCTCGCGATTACCGCAGCGGCTGGCGATCCGACCATTGACAGTATAGTCGAGCACGGTGACCGGCAGATGATTGACGCCGACCTCAAACTGCGCGAGATCGATCCACTGTCCTTTACCGGTACGTTGGCGATAGTCGAGGGCGGCGGTGATGAGTGAGGCACCGACTGCTGGCGTGAGCATGTCGGTATAAGCACCGTAGACCATACACGGCCCGCGATCTTCCCAGCCAGTGATTTCGTAATATCCAGCCAGCGACGCCGCCATGTTGCCGTATCCGGCATACATCGAGTAGGGGCCGGTTTGCCCAAGCTGACAGGTCGAGACCATGATGAGGTCCGGACGAGTCGGAGCAAGATCGTCATAATGCAGCCCCCAGGCACGCATCTGCTTGGGCGTAAATCCTTCGGTGATGACATCCGCCCATTCGAGACACAGGCGCTTGGCAATGGCACGGGCCTCAGAATGCGCCATGTTGAGGCCGAGGCTCATCTTGCTGGCGTTAAAGGTGGCGAAGAACTGGCTATTGTTCAGCCCGGGCTTGGCGTCTTTGTAAGGCGGAGCCATGCGCAGACCATCGAATCGGGTTGATGATTCGATACGGATGGCAGTCGCGCCATGATCGGCGAAATACCGTGCCGTGATCGGACCTACACCGATCCAGCCAAAATCAAGCACTTTCAGACCGTCGAAGATGCGGGGCATAGTTCCTCCGGTAGTTCTTGGTCTTTGGTTGGTAGTCGTTAGTTCTAAAACTAAAAACCAACAACCAAAAACTAACCACCTCGTCTCTCTTGCTCAAATAATCCCATTCCTCTGCCAGGCCGCGATTTCGTCTTGGCTATAGCCCAATCGCTGGCCATAGACTTCTTCATTGTGTTCGCCAATCAGCGGGGCGCGAAAGCGCGGACCAGCTTGGGCATTGTTCATCAGCGCCCAGTGGCCGGGATAGGTGATCTCATCGTTGAGCTCTGGGTGCGGCAATTTCTGGAAGAACCCACGTGCGTTGGGCTGTGGATGCTCGACAAGATCTTTGACGTTATTCACCGGTGCGGTGAGAATCTTGTCGCTACAGGCACGCTCGAAAATTTCCCACTTCGACTTGGTGGCAAGAAACGTGGCCAGAGTTTCGTTGAGGTCATCCATCTCTTGCCGTGCCTGGGCATCGCGGGCAAGGCGAGCCATATCCCACTCCTCCCATTTTTTCCCGCGCATGCCGTCTGGCAATTTCCCTTCACTCTCCATCCAGCGTCCCATGGCATACAGCGTCGGCGCTCCCATATGTCCCCCCATGGTCAAGAAGGTGACGTAGCCGTCGGCGCAGGCCAGAATCGCACGGGCGTTACCGAATCCAGCATTATAACGGTCGCCAGCGCGGCCTTGGTCAATTTTGTGATGAATAGGAAACGACGAGGCGTTCATCATTTGCCAGACGCCGGACGCCTGTATCGAGACATCGACGTGCTGCCCCTCTTTCGTGCGGTTGCGATGAAACAACGCGAAGAGTGAAGCGTTGGCGGCTTCCACTCCGGCTTTTGTCGTGGTCATCGGTACACTGATGCGGACCGGTGCGCGGTCAGGGTCGCCAAGCAGATACTGCATTCCCGACCGTGCCTGCATGGTGAGATCGGTGCCTTTCCAATCGCGGTGTGGACCATGCTGACCGAAGGGCGTGATGGACGTGAAAATAAGGTCGGGCTTGAGTGCGGAAAGTGCTGCGTAGCCAATGCCGAGTGCCTCGAGATATCCAGGCGCGAACGACTCGACGACGATATCGCTCTGCTTCACAAGGTCTCGCAGAAGCGCCTGTCCCGTTGGTTGCGCGAGGTCGAGGGTGATGCCTTTCTTACTGGTGTTAAATGCGAACCAAAACAAACTCTTCTCAGGCTCGACTTGATCTTTGTAAAACGGACCAATCGCGCGCGCCGGGTGGCCGCCCGGTGGTTCGACGATCACGACCTCAGCTCCCAAGTCGCCCAGCACCTTGCCGCACATCATGCCGGTCTCGCCGGTCAGGTCCAGCACTTTATAGGGCGTGAGCAAGTAATCCTTCGATGTTTTGTCATTCATGAGATGTGGTCCTTTGCCCTGCCGGAGAAGGAATCGGGGAGGCCGAGAATCGGGGAATCGGAGAGGCAGAGTCGCCGATTCTCCTTTCTCCGTTTCTCCGCTTCTTCTTCGCCTCTCAGCCTGCCATCGTCAGCCCGCCGCTGACCGATAACGTCTGTCCAGTGACAAAATCCGCATCCGGCGAGGCGAAGAAGGCGACGGCAGCGGCGATCTCGTCCGGCTGACCGAGACGGCGGAACGGTACGGCACGAGTCATGGCGTCGATGACTTTTGCGCCGGCAGAGCCGCCGGCGATGCCCTGTAACAGCGGGGTTTCCGTGGGGCCGGGGCACACGACGTTGACATTAACCTTGGCCCGCGCCAGCTCGCGCGCGAGGGTTTTGCTGAAACCGATGATCCCGGCTTTGCAGGCCGAGTAGACGGCTTCACCAGTCGAGCCCACTCGTCCGGCATCAGAGCTGATAGAAATAATCTTGCCGGATTTCCGCGCGATCATCTGTGGAATGACGGCGTGACAGAAGCTGATCGGACCTCTGAGGTTAATGGCCATCACCTTGTCCCAGGTTTCAGGTTTGCTGTCAGCAAATGGCTCAAGCTTGTCCCACCCGGCATTGTTGACCAAGACATCAACTTGGCCCCAGGTGTCGGTCACGTGCTGCACGCAGGCGCGTACTTGTTCGAGGCTGGTGACATCGGTTGTGACGACTATCGCGTGGCCGCCGTTTTGGGTGATCTCGGCGACAACTTGGCTGGCTTCCTCTGCGAGAATATCGGCGATGGCGACTTTTGCGCCTTCGTCCGCGAGTCGTAGGCTAATGGCGCGTCCGATGCCGCGGCCACCGCCGGTCACGAGCGCGACTTTGTCTTGTAAGCGTTTCATGTGTCCCTCCATCCTGAAAAAGCGGCGTCATCATACCCGAAGCTTTCAGCCCTCAGCAACTGATGCCACTGGTGCTGGTACCGTGAGGTGGTTCGTCGCCTGAGTTTCTTACCGCACCTTCGCTCCGGCTGCGATGGGTTTTTCCGGGCTGAGCACGATCACTTTCTCGCCATCCGAAGCAGCGAGCAACATGCCTTGGCTCTCGACACCGCGCAGCACGGCGGGTTGCAGGTTAGCAACCACAACGATCTGCTTGCCGACCAATTCCTCCGGCGTGTAGTGCGCACGAATGCCAGCGACTAACTGTCGTTCCTCGTCGCCGAGGTCGATCTTGAGGACCAGTAGACGGTCGGCTTTGGGGTGTGGTTCTGCGGCTTTGACGGTAGCGACGCGTAGTTCCACCTTGGCGAACTCATCAATGCTGATTTTGGGGCTGATTGTGGGAGTGGCGGGTGTCGTCGTGATTGCGGTTTCTTCCGGCGTACTCATGCAGCTAGACTCCTTCGTGAAATTCGTGCCACTATAGCCGCGAGAGAAGGAGGAATGAAATGCCCGAACCTTTGCAAGCAGAATTACCGGTCTTGATGGACATTCTTGGTGGCTTCGAGCGCTCAGCGGTTGTATTGGGCGCGGCGCAGCTTGATCTGTTTTCGCCACTGAGTGCTGGTCCGGCCACGGCGACAGAAGTAGCCGCGCGTGTTGGTCTCCCCGTGCGTGGCGTCGAACGAGTATTGAACGCCTGTGTCGCGTTAGGGTTTGTGTCGAAAGAGGGGGAGCAGTATCGCAATTCACCCTTGGCCGATGCGTTTCTCGTGAAGGGCAAGCCTGCCTACGTCGGCAACAGGATCAAGCAAACGAATGATCGTTATGCCGCGTGGGCGAAGATGCCCGACGCTGTGCGTGACGATAAACCCGTACTACCTTTGACCGGTGCCGAGCTGTTCAATGCCCCTGCCGACGTGCTCGACAATTACGTCCACGGCGTGTTCGATATGGGCAGAGGATTAGCCCAGGGCATTACTAATCTTGTCGACCTGAGTGCCTGTCGG
>SYOC01000056.1 GCA_005804965.1 Pseudomonadota bacterium | reverse complement strand
CGTCGTCGCTGGCGATGATGATGTCGCATGGCCAAATCAGCATGAGCCCGCCGGCCACAACTTTGCCTTGTACAGCGGCAATAGTCGGCTTGGGGATATTACGCCAGCGTTCGCAGAAGCCGATATAGATCTCTTTCTCTCGCGCCATCTGCGCCTCGGCCCCAGCGCAGGTGAAACCGCACCACGTGCCGACGGTTTTGAACTCGGCCATGTTTTGGTAGGAGTTCTTCTCCCGCAAATCATGTCCAGAAGAAAAGTGTGGACCATTCGCCGCCAAAATAATAACCTTGACGTTGTTATCTTGCGCCGCAATGTCGAAGGCGTCGTTCAGCTCGTAGAGCATGCGCGTGTCTTGCGAGTTGCGGGTTTCAGGTTTGTTCAACACGATGCGAGCCACATGCTCGGCAGGGTTTTCATAGAGAATGGTCACGAATTCTTGCATGATGTCCTCCTTACGCCTTCGGCTTAAACATCGCTTCTTCTTCGGCAATCACGGCAGCAAACGACGGACGCGCGTGGACGTTGGCGATATACTTTGCCAGTTTCGGCCAGCGACCGGCATCGACCGTGCATTTGGCATGGCGCAGGTTCACGAACTGCGTCGCCACCCCAATATCGCCGATGGAGAATTGCCCGCCAACAAGCGCCGTCGCGTTGTCGCCGAGTTGCCCCTCAAGATAATCGAAAATCGGTGGCAGGTCTTTGTCGATACAGGCTTGCACCGCCGCCTCGTCGCCTTGCTGCTTGAAGAGTAAGGGCACGACTACCCGCTGACGGAAAATGACGCTGGTGAGTGTCGAGACACCGCCGTCGCCATATTCCTCAAACCATAACGCGCGACCATACGCGGCGGCATCTGCCGGGAACAGCGCTGGCTGCGGATGCTTGCGTTCGAGATATGCACAAATCACCGACGAGTCGGCTAAGGTCACATCGCCATCCTGCATCGCCGGGATCTTTCCGAGAGGGCTAATTTTGCGGTATTCCGGCCCGGCAGCAAACGGATTGACTGCCTCCAGTTCATAGGGGATATTCTTCTCGGCCAGATAGACTCTGACCTTTCTCACATATGGCGAGATATTCGCGCCTAAAATCTTCAACATAAGCGGACTCCTTTCTCTTGGCTGTTCCACGTTTTACTTGAAGCCACGTGCGGGGACTAGCCCTAAGAAATCGCCCTGCATACAGTAGCGGCAACTTTCCCCAGGAGGGCACTATGAAGATTTACGACAGCAACACCGCACCCAATCCCCGCCGGGTTCGAGTCTTTCTCGCTGAGAAAGGCATTCAAGTCCCCTACGAGCAAGTCGATATCGGAAATGCCGTCAATCGCGGACCTGAGTTCCGGCAGAAGAACCCAATGGGCACCCTGCCGGTGCTCGAATTGGACGATGGTACGTACATCGCCGAGACCGTCGCCATTTGTCGCTACTTCGAGGAGCTGCATCCGCAGCCGCCACTCTTAGGCGTTGACATCAAGGACCGTGCTGTCGTCGAGATGTGGCAACGCCGCATGGAACTGGGCCTGTTGCTGCCCATCGCCGACGCCTTTCGTCAGCGTCACGAGTTCTTCAAAGGCCGCATTCTGCAAGTGCCAGAATATGCTGAGGTGCAAAAGAAGAACGCCGAAAGCTTCATAGCTTGGCTAGATGGTGCGCTGGCAGATCGTCCGTTCATCGCTGGTGAGCGCTACACCATTGCGGATGTCACCGCACTCTGTGCCATCGACTTCGGCAGGATCTCGAAGATCAAAATTCAACCCGAACAGAAGAACCTCACGCGCTGGCATGAAGCCGTATCGAGCCGACCAAGCGCGAAGGCGTAAGCAAGAGGTGCATAACGATTTCTTGGCAAAAGCCTTCTCAACCTTTCCCTGGATTCCGGCTTGCGCCGGAATGACGACCCTGTCACTCTCGTCATTCCGGGCGGGCCTGCCCCGGACTTGATCCGGGGGCCGTAGGCCGCGACCCGGAATCCAGGATTTTTCATGTACCCGTAAGCCAGTGGGAAGTAGGGAAAACGAGCGCTGCTTCTCGCGGTGCTCCCTGCTCCTCACCTCGTCATCTCCCCTGCTGCAAGAGCAGCTCTCCCTTTTGCCGATACATCTCAGCCTCCCAGACATGCTCATCGTTCTCTTGCCCCACAGCGAACGCCTCGGTGAGAATAGTGAGCCCTTCATGCGGTTGTCCTATCCGCCCATACGCTTCAGCAAGGAGCGTCAGAAAGTACGACTTCGCTAAACCGGCACCCGCGACCTGATACGA
Source organism: Pseudomonadota bacterium (assembly GCA_005804965.1). Classification (GTDB taxonomy): domain Bacteria; phylum Desulfobacterota; class Binatia; order Bin18; family Bin18; genus SYOC01. Next base: position 16,937 of record SYOC01000056.1, on the reverse strand, counting down.
GAGCAAGCTTTGCCGCAGCTCAGCGACTCCCGCCTCGCCTTGGCCAAGTGCAGCCAACGACCAACCATGCAGCATCGCGTCCATGAGCGCATACACGCCGAAGCCGTGTTCGCGGCAGAGTGACATGCCAGCTTCTGCATGTTCTCGCGTCGCCTGCTCTTCTAAACGAAACTGACGCAAGGTCGTAGCTGGGATCGAGGCAAAGGCTTGGCTGTGTGGATGGGAGAGCTGACGAGCTAAACTCAGCCCTTCTTCGCTCACTTGCAATGCCCGCTCTGGATAGCCACGCATCCACAGCACCAGCGGCAGGTAGAATAACGCAATAAGCCCAGGATGCGGTCCATAGGCCAACACGGCGGGAGAGTTGTGCTGGCGAGGGTCGAACAGCGCGAGGCCTTGTTGCAGTTGTTCCTGGGCCACAAGAAATTCACCACGGAAATAGGCGGTGACGCCAAGCGCCATGTGCGCCGCTGAGCGCGGCAATACGTCATGACCATCTTCGGTTAACCGCAGCAACTGTTCCGCCAAGACCCGCGCCGTGGAAAACTCTGCCCGCGCATTATAAAAAGACCACAATCCGCGCAGCACTGGAACGATTTGTGGGGTTTCGCCAATGAGACGGCAGAGTTCCCGAGCACGGGCGTAGACCTCGCGCACCTCCGCTGCCGCAAACCCTTTCGTCAGCATCAATGCCGTGCCTAGAGCGATTTGGAAGGCGAGTTCTCGCGGCATGCGTTCCGGCTTCTCCGGCAACGTCTGCACGAGTGTCAAGCCATGTGAGAAATGCGTGATCGCTTCATGCGGGGCATTGCGTCGCATCGCGTTCTCACCAGCCTTCTGCAGCCATAGGATCGCGCGTTCGACATCGCGCCCACGCTCGAAATGCATCGCCAATTCGGCGGCCATCTCGGCAGCATGCTCGCCTTGGGTACGCTCCTCATACTCACCGATCATGCGGTGCAGTCGGACTCGTCGTACCTCGGCAATCCGTTGGTACAGCAAGTTTTGATAGAGCACGTGACGGAACTTGTACCGCCCACTCAGCGACCCGTCCGGCCTTTCATCCACTCCGTGTTCTTGGAGGAGTTGCCCCCGGTACGCCAGGGTTTCACAGACTTCCTCGATGCTATCGGGGTCGCGGTTCAACACGTTGGCAACAACAATCGTAGAAAATTCCACCCCAACCACGCTCGCGACTTCAAGGACGCGACGCTCCTCTTCCCCCGACTCTTCAAGCTGTCTGGCAATCATCTGCTGCAAACTACCCGGCACCTCGCTTTCTTCGAGATTACCCTTCAATATCCACGCGCCTTCCTCCTGCACGAGCAACTGTTGAGCTAGACAGTAGTCAATGACATTGACCATAAACAAGGCGTTGCCGTCCGTCCGGCGATACAAGGCGAGGGCAATGTCGGCAGTCGCCACACTCCCGGGAAGACGCCGAGTGACATACTCACCCACTTCGGTTGGCGACAAGAGTTCCAGCGGCACCTCTTGGCACTGCCCATGCGCGTCCAGCTCGTGCTTAATCCCTTTGAGCGGATGGCTTCTGAGAACAACATCCACAGGCCGGTAGGTGCCCAACACCAAGAGCTTTGCCGGTGCCCTCCGTTGTCCCAAATAGGCAAGCAGTTCCACTGTCGCGCGGTCACTCCAATGCAAATCCTCGAAGACGAGTACGAGACAGCGGTCTACGGCCAACGCTTCAAGCATATCTGCCATTTCGCGCAGCATGCGTTCTCGTGTGGCACCAGCAGCTTTCCGTTGGGTGCCTTCGAGATCCACCCCTTCCATCAGCGCCGGCATCTGCACAAGCCACGTCGGCGCGTAGCGCACGAGCGCGGCGACGACGTGCGGGCTGGCCGGTCCTCGACACCATTGCCCCAAGGCTTCAAGCACTGGGAGATACGCTTCACCTTCGCCGTATTGCTCCAAGCATTGCCCGCGACCGATCCACATACTAGGCATCAGGGGTCGGGCATCAGGCATCAGAGGGGATGGGTCTGTGCTTCGCCGTTGCCTGCTCTCCGTTGCCTGTTGGCTTTCGTCGGTTGTTCGTTCCCCGTTGCCTGTTCCCCGTTGCCCTATGCCGGTCAGAAACGCATCCACGACCGTAGTTTTGCCAATCCCCGGCTCACCCGTCACGAAGACAAGTTGGCGCTCGCCAGCTTGGGCGTTCTCGAACAGCCGCTGCAATCGTGCGAGTTCCGCTTCGCGACCCACCAAAACCGAGGACTGAGGGCCGAGGGCTGACTGCCGAGGACTGAGGGCCGAGGACGGGGGAGGAAGCGAGAGGCTTCGGACTCCAGAAGGCTGACTGCCGACCACATCCCCAATGAAGCGATACCCCTCGCGACCAACAGTCTCCAGATAGAGCGGCTGCTCGAATTCATCACCTAAGGCTTCACGGATCGCGCGGATGCAGACTTTCAACGCCGTCCGCGTCACATACACGCCGGGCCACACCTGTTTCAGTAACTCTTCCTTCGAGACTGCCCGCCCCGCTTGGACGATCAGGTAATGCAACACGGCCAAGGGCTTCGGCTGAAGGTCAATCGGTTGGTCCTCGCACCATAGTTTGCGCTGCTGCGGGTCGAGCCGAAACCTGTCAAAGAGGAAGGGCTGTGTGTCGGGCATAATGTCCTTTCTCCGCAAAAACTAACCGTTGCTCACCAAAAAACTAACCGTTTTCATCTGGTGCCGAACCGTTACTTTCCTTACATTTTTTTGTGTACGACACAACTGACTCGGCAAGGAGAGCGTCATGGCTTCGCATGCACCGACAAAATCACCGCCCGCACTTCCCACCAATCGCGCCTTCGTCGTGCAGTTTCGCTCTTCATCGGAGGATGCGCACCCACAGTGGGCAGGGCGCGTCGAACATGTCACGTCGGGACATGCCACGCATTTCTCCTCCTGGGAGCAACTGCAACAGTTTTTGGCGCAGACTCTGACAACCGAGGCGGAGAGGCCACCGTAGCACCAGCATATCGCCAAGGAACAACCGCTTTTCCATGATCCAAACACGTACGCCATCAGGAGATACTCACAATGCAAACTGACCTCACCCCTCCAAAGATAAGATCGGGCTCCTTCTGTCTGCCGTCGCTTGTACCAACAGTAGCCTTACTACTGCTTTTCACGTTGGTCTTGTGTACCACCCGCGACATAGCCCAAGCTTTTTCGTCAGGCCCGAAATTCGCAGGCACCCAGACTGCCTGCACGTTCGACATCTGCGGTTACTCGACAGGACCGAACAACAATCAGTGCTCCGGGGCGGCGGCCGGGTCTCAGATTCTCTCTCTCACGAATTTCGTTTTTGCGCTTCCCAGCAGCGTCACCAGCATTGACGGCATCGTGGTCGAACCTAAGGCGACGCAAGATTCCTGCGCTAATCCGAGCATTCAGCTCTTAAAAAATGGAACCCCGACAGGTTCGGCTAAGACATTCACGCCAGCCGTCAGCTCGGCCTGCGCCAACTCAACCTTCGTCTCGGTCGGCAGCAGCACGGACAAATGGGGTGCCACACTGACTCGCAACGATATCAATGCCAGTGGGTTTGGCGTGAAGATCACCTCCCCAGCATTCTGTGGGTACCTCGGAATCGACACGGTGAGGATCAAGGTGTTCTTCTCCATCGCCACACCGGTGTGTGGCGATGGTTTTATCACGACTCCCGAACAATGTGACGACGGCGACACTAATGGTGGCGACGGCTGCTCGGCCAAGTGTCAGGCCGAATCCGCCCTGGATAGTGGTCAGCAAAAGTGTGTGGCGACGCTCAATACCGATGGCGTCAATGTGGTCAACGCACAAAGCAAAGTGAATGCAAGCTGCATTCAAGCCTCGGCTGCCGCACTGGAGCTTGATCCGCAAGCCTGTCTCAGTGCAGACGGAAAAGGGATCGTGCAAAAAGCCACGGATAAAGTGACGGCAGATGCCAACGACTGGTGCGAACCGCCACCGCCGTTCGGCTTCACTTCGGATACCGCGATCAACACCACCGCTAAGAATCAGACTATCAAGCTCATCGGCGATGTTTTTGGCCCGGACCTGAATCCGTTCCTCTACCTCAAATCAACAGATAAAGCCAAAGCTGGCTGCCAGTTGGCGATGGCCAAAGCCGCGCAGAACCTCCTGCTGACCAAGGCCAAGGTTTTCCTCGGCTGCAAAAAGAGCGGGATCAAAGTCACAGCCGATCAGCAAATGCTCTCTGGGGCGGACCTCGAAGCCTGTTTCGACGCGTTGAATGATGACGAGAAGGGAACTATCGCTAAGGCGGTCACAAAGATCAGCACAACGGTGAATACGCAATGCGCTGGCCTCGCCCTCGCTCCGCTGTTCCCAGGCCAGTGCAGCAGTGCGCTGGATTTCGCGGCCTGTGTGGATGAACAGGCCGAGTGCCGCGTTTGCCGGCTCTTTAACGGGATGGACGGACTCAGCGAAAACTGCGATCTTTTTGACGATGGGATGAGCAATGCAAGTTGCCCGTAAGCAACATCAGTAGTACCAACGATTCTGTAGAATCTATGCCTAAACCTCCTCCGAAAACCTGGATTCCCGCTTTCGCGGGAAAGACGGACAATCGGGGCCAGTAGCGTCATGCCCGCGCAGGCGGGCATCCAGAGGCGGGGGTTTGGGATGACTTGTAGTCAGCGTGTTGTGAAATGACTCATTTTCCTCAGTGAATCACCCTTCACCTTCAAAGGAGGTCCATATGTTGCGTTCTTTGTTTTCTCGTTCTCAGTGGCACGCTCTCCTTGGCGTGGGCTTGCTCACAGCCATGACAGTCATGCCGGCAAACGCCCAGAATTTCGAGGTCTGGCTGGTCGATCAGTCAGACTCGTCACCCTCACCCCTGCCCTCGCCGGTTCCTGGGACAGCTTTTGGCGGTAGAATCTATATCTACGACGGCAACGATTTACGCGGTAACGCCATCGCCTCAACGGCCCCCACGGACACTATCGATTTGGCTGGAGACACCGCCTCGCTCTGCATGACCGAAACCGGCACGAATCCCCGCCGCCCGCACATGCTGCTCTTCAACACTGGCCACACCCACGCAGTTTTATCGTTTGTCACTAGCGGCCATGTGGTGATCTTCGATGCCATCACCCGCACGCCGCTCAAGTGTTTTCGCATGACACCGGGTGCCGGCAGTGCACGCCAAGCCCATGCCGCGTTTCCTTCGCCGGATAATTCGCACATCGTGGTCGCCAACCAAAACGGCAAACTGCTCGAACGCATCAGCACCGACTACGCGACCAACACCTTCGTACATGAAACCGGCGCAACCTTAGACCTCGCGACCTGTACCACGCCCAACGGTGCAGCCTGTCAGGATGCGGCGCTCCGCCCAGATAACGCGCCCATCTGCCCAATCATCGACTCTGCTAGCGCGTTGGGGTTTATCACCCTACGTGGTGGCGGTTTGTTCGTCGTCGATTTCAAAGCTACGCCCATGGCCATCGTCGCCGAGTACGACAAAGCGACGGTTCATGGTAACGGCTGTGGCGGTCTGGAGGCGAAAGGCAGTATGTATGTGAACTCGGGTGGCGGGACAGCCGCGAATCTCTCCGAGTTCGATGTCTATAAATTCCCGCTTACCGGGTACGATGCTCTGAATCTGCCCAATACTCCGGCCCCCGTCGTGATCTTTTCTGACGACATGAGCACACCGGATCGAGACTCGCACGGCATGGCAGCGACCGGGCACAGTAAATATGTATGGGTGCTTGATCGCATCCGCAACGTGGCGGAAGTATTTTCGACACGAACGGATGCGCACGTCAACACGGTGGACCTCGTAGGGACAGCCTCTGGCGATCCGGCACCTGACCTGGCTGACCACGCTCCGTCCGGCAACCGCCTATTCGTCTCCCTGCGCGGACCGAGCCCCTTGACCGGCGATCCTCATGTGGCAACCGGTGGCACTCCGGGTCTTGGTATCGTTCAAATGAAGGAAGGCGGCAAAAACGGATTCCTCAAAGCGGTGATCCCTATCACCAACAAAGATGAACTCGGGGCCGAAAAAGCTGACGCGCACGGAATTCGAGTGCGACGGAAATAAGCGACAAAAACTTACCCGGGTCACCGACCAACCACGGTTCCCGGGGAGCTAAAAAGAAAATCTGAATCTCCCTCAGTGCAAGGCAGAGCGGCATAAAGTCCAGCAGGTGCGCTCCCTATGTACGTCGATAGTCTTTCATCTTACGGCAGAGAGGCGTCATTTTTACGTCTCTCTGAGTCTCGCCCTTCTTACTCCCCTTGCCTATTTCGTCTCTCATGATAGTGAGACCCGCCCTCATTACACCTTTTTTAAGATTTTTCAGGACAAATCCTCTCAAATTGCTCCCCGTCCTCACCTCGTATGAGTACCGGCAAATCAAGAGCCCCAGGACCAGAAAGGACCATGCATGTCCCGCGACCCCCAAGCCTCCCACCACCCAAGTCGCAAACATCAAACGCAAAAGCCATTGATCAACTCCTCGCCACAGCCTTCGGTGACGCACCCCTTGCACGCCCGTCACTGGCTCTTCGATTATCCACTCCTTATTGTCGTGGTTTTTCTCGGTCTCACGGCCACACTCATTTGGGGGAATCTTCGCCTTCAGAAAGGGAGCGTGATCGACGACGCGCCGATTCTGAACGCGGACGATGCCATCCAACAAATGCATCAGTATGTGCTCGCGCAGCAGAGCCGAGGGTTTGAAGCTGGCGACGCTATTTCGTTTATCCTGCAAGACAAGCTTCATTCCCCGGAAGCCCTGACCCGCGTGCTCCAATTCACCGAGAAGTTGGAAGCCGCTTTCGGAGACAGTCTTCTCAGCTTGTCGAAAGTGCCAGCCTATCAAGACACCGGCGAGGCACTGCGGGATGAACCCTACATCACGCACGAAGAACTCACGTCCCCGCTTTTCAATCTGTCACAATGGCAAGAGAAGGTTGCTCGGGACGGCAGCGTGTACGGCCCGCTACTCGGGCGAGATTTTTCCTGGACGGCGGTTGTCCGCTATCTCCCGCCCAAAGCTGATGACATTCTCGAGTTTCGCCGCACGGCGGAGTTTTTAGAGAATCGCACGATTCCTTGGTGGGAATGGTTGTTCAAGCGCGACATCACCCCAGCCGACGACAAGATCGGCGTCGGCGGTTGGGTGATCGGGCGTGGCCTTATCGACCAAGGCATCAATGTCGATATGCTCTCACTGACAAATCTCGGCGTCATTTTAGCCCTTCCGGTGTTTTGGGCGGTCTTCGGTTCGCTTTCCGCGACCTTGCTGGCCGCAAACGTGGTGCTCCTGACCGGTTTTCTCTGGACCCGTGGCGCTATGGGATTCCTGCCCGACATGCAGGAGCGTGTCTATTCGCTGCTGGTGTACGCGAGTGTCATCGTGCAAGGCACAAGCTTTGCCTTGCACAAAATCTCCGCATTTCAGAACAGCACTGCCCACAATGCACGCCAAGCTTGGCATGATGCACGTCACGTCGACGGACTCATCGCGACGACGGCGTTCATCGCCATGTTCGGATTCGCGACCTTGTGGACCTTCGATCTGAAACCGATGCGCGAGCTAGGGCTAAGCGCCGCCGTAGGCGTAGCTGTCCTGCTCGTCCTCTCCGTTGTCGTGGTCCCAGCGATCGGCCTCGCGTTCGGCATGCGCCCGTTAGCGGCACGGTCTCAAGAGCGCGGAAGAGTCTCTGCGGCGCTCCATCGTCGGCTCGACTCCCTCATAGGCGCATGCTCGCGGTTGGCGCATTGGTTGGCGCTGGGCAAAAGACCCTGGGCAATCGTCGCTGGCATGATTGGCATGTTCGCGCTTGTGGCGATGCTTTTCCATCAGGGCGCTATTTCGAGCTACACGAAGCCCCTGGATTTTTTGCAAGGCACGCTGGTCGACCGCTCGGCTACCTTTCTGAACCAACCCGGGCAAGCCGGATTCGGAGTTTTAGGGCTATTGGTCGAACCTGCCGAGGGCGAGGATGGCCGGAATCCTCACTTTCTCCAACGCGCCTGGGAATTCCACTCTTCTCTCGCAAAACTCCCGCAGACGCGAGAAGTCAGTTCTGTTCTCGCCACACTGCATCAGATCTCCAAAGAGTCATTTAAGAAACCGTTTCCCGAGACAGCCGACGAAGTCGAGGCCGCATTCGTACTCGTGGAGAGTCGCCTTGCACCTTCGGTGCAGCATCATCTGTATTTTCCCGGCGGGGTCCGCATGAGTGTCTCGTTCGGCAACGAGACTAGCACGTACGTAGGCGAACTCCTCCAGGCCATGCTCGGCGTCGCCCGACGCGATTTCCCCGATCTGCGCGTCTCCTCTTTCAACCGTTCGACACTCTATCCTCCGGTTGACACCTATATTCGGGAAGGAAAAGTTGAGAACGTTTTCACCTCGCAGATTGCCATTTTTCTGCTCTGCGCCCTGCTCTTGTACTGGCGGAATCGTCGCTTGACGCAGTTGCGCTTGTCGCCGCTCCGGGGCGGTGCGGTCATGGTGCTCCCCCTATTCTTCGCCACCGTCGTCATGGGACTGGTCATGTGGTGGCTGGAGATCCCGCTCGACATGTCAACCGCGCCGATTGGGGCCCTGGCCATCAGCGCAGCCACCGATTTTAGTTTGTATTTTGCTCTGACCTACCAACGATTGCTCGAATCGTACGCACCCCTTGAAGCCCTTCATCACACTATGGAGGAGGAAGGGCGGGTGATCGTGGCAGACTGCATCCTGAACAGCTTATGTTTTCTCCCGCTTCTCACCTCCCATTTCCTGCCAGTTCGCCAGGTCGGTTGGATCATGAGCGTCATGCTCGTCACATGCGCCGTAGGTACGTTGCTCTTCATGGCAGCGCTCCTCCCGTCCTGCGTGGCGGCCAAAGCGCAGTCACGGTAAAACGCCAACCGTCACCCTCTTCAGCAATTTTCCAGAGGACTACAGATGCCGATTCTTCACCTGTCCTTTCGTATCTTTCTTCTTGTCGTCAGCCTTTTCCCGGTGACGGGTCATGCTGCACCTTCAGCTGAAGAAGTCGTCGCCTTGGCACAGCAACAGCTCGCAGCTCCGTCGGAACTTGCGCAGGGAGAGATGAAAATCTACCGCAATGATCGTTTAGATCGCACCTATGCATTCACCTTGGCAAGGCATTGGAATGTGACAGACCAAATAGAAAACGTCCGGGTGGATTTCCGCTCGGCGGTGGCACTTGAGCTGGGAGATTCTTCCCGTTACGCGGATAATCGCTACCTGCTCAGGCGCACGGCGCAAACCCCACCGACACAATGGCTCTATATGCCAGCCCTGCGCCGCGTGCGGGTTACTCCCTACCGTCCAGCAGAACGAGTGCTAACAAGCCATTATTTTTTCTATGACCTGACTTGGATACTGGCCTTGAACGACTTCCGCTATCGTTTTGCCGAAAATGCAACAAACGGTAACAGTGTCCGACTGGAAGGCGAACCCACGACGGCGTTCGCCCCATACCAACGAGCGACCCTCACCGTCGAACCACGAGGCACCACCTACTTAATCACTGAGATGGCCGTAGATTCACCCGATGCCCAGCGCACGCTTCAGTTCCGTGATTTTCGCGAAGTGAGTCCCGGTTATTTCCGCCCACAGTCTTCGGTGTGGACGAGCGCCGATGGGCGGACCGAACTGTTCTTCCATCAGTGGTCGGTCCGCACAATTCCGGAGAATTTCTTCTCACCGACACAACTCGAAACCCAAACTCTCGTCATATCGGAATGACCGGTAAAGACGATGGACAACTTACGCCGCTACACCTGATTCGCGGAGTACAGCAATCTGCTCAGCCGACAGCCCTAACTCGCCCAGCACCATGTCGGTGTGTTCCCCGAGTTTCGGCGCAGGAATGCGCAGCAGTTCGGGAGCGGTGACATCGAAGCGCGCCGCCGGACGTGTCTGCCGCAACCGCCCGACATGCGGATGATCGGACTCGACAATCAATTCGTTCACCGCGATCTGCGGATCGGTCAGTAAATCCTCACGGGTTTGGATAGGGGCACACGGCACTTGCTCGGCATCCAACCGCGTCAGCCACTCGGCAGAGGTTTTCGTTTGCAGCACCTCGGCAACAAGGTCGAGGCGTGCCTCAGTATATTTCACCCGCCCGGGCACGGTTTTGAAGCGCGGATCATCGAGCCACTCGGGCTTATCCAAGGCGCGGGTGAGCCCCAACCACTCGGCATCCGACACCGTGCCCACGGTGATATAGCCATCGAGGGTCTCGAAGACGAGGTCGCGCGAGGCCGGGCGTGTAACGACATCCTTGTCGGTCACAAACGTATGGAGTGCCATCGCCTCCGGCCACAGAAACGACACCACCGAGTCGAGCATGGCCAAGCGGACATGCTGCCCTTGACCGGTACGTTCACGCGCCAATAGTGCAGCCGTCATCGCCTGCGCAGCGGTCAGCGCTGTGACTTTATCGGGAATGATGAGGCGCATCATATTGGGCCGGCCGGTCGCCCCGTCGGCTTGGATCGAGGCCAATCCAGATAGCGCCTGAATGACCGGATCATAGACGCGCTTGTGGGTATACGGTCCCTTCTCACCGAAGCCGCTGATCGACACATAAATCAAATCCGGCTTCACCGCACGCAACGCAGTCTCGCCAATGCCCATATGCTCAGCGACGCCCGGGCGGAAGTTCTGCACGAACAGGTCAGCTTTTGCCACCATCTGCTTGAGCAAGTCGAGACCTTGCTGCTCCTTGAGATTCAGCACCACCGAACGTTTGTTGCGGTTCACCACCGTGAAGGTAGGCGAGATACGCCGTTGCCCACCGCCAAGAGCGCGGGTCAAGTCACCAGTACCAGGAGGCTCCACTTTAATGACATCGGCTCCCTGGTCGGCAAGCAACCCAGTTGCCATCGGTCCAGAAATCATTTGGGTCACATCGACAATGCGAATCCCAGCAAGTGGTCCCGGCATAAAAATTCTCCTTTTTGCAAGTCAGACATTCTGGTTGAGCGCCGCAATACACGCCTCACGGATCGCCCAGATTTCCTCGAAGCTACGCCTGCCAACTCCAGCCGCACGGACGACCCACTCGCGCAGGAAGCGTTGGTGCCACTGCACCTTGTAGTCGCCAATTTGCTCAGGCGCAATTGTTTCTTCAGCAAGAAATTGTGTGATCGGCTCTGCCGGCTCAACGCCAGAGCGGGTGATATCAATGCGCTCGCCTTGATACGTCAAGTAACAATGCGCTTCGGGGATAAACGGCAAACCGTAGAGGTCGAGGACTCGGCCCACACCTGGGGTGTTACGCTCATCCATGGCGTAGATCCCGAGAGTTAACGCGAGAGGCAACTGCTGTTCATACGCTAACTCAGCGAGCAGGGCATGCTTGGTGCTGCACGTCCCTCGCCCTTCGGAAAGAACGAGGCGAGCATTCGCACGGTCGATATTGCGTCCGTAGGGCAGCCGCTGCAAGTACGCGCCAGCAGAGCGGTAATCGGCAAGGCCACGGACAAGAAACTCAGTGGACACCGTACCCGTGTTCTTCAGTGTGGCAGCAGGAAGTGCAGGCCAGGAAAGCATAACAAGCTCTTGAGCAAAACGTTAAGCAAGTGCCGTGAGCGCCTGGTGGTATGCTGTTTCTGGTTCTGTATGAGCAGTAGCTTGCATCTGCAAATCGCGTAGCAAGCCATCGTTCAGGCTATAGATCCAGCCATGCACGGTGAGGTCTTGCCCCTGCTCCCATGCTTGCTGTACCACCGTCGTCTGCACGACGTTGCAGACTTGTTCGATCACATTCAACTCGCACAGCCTTTCGTGACGTTTTTCCTCTCCCATCATCTCGGAGAGCAAAGCTCGATGTTTCAACGCGACATCTTGGATGTGGCGCAACCAGTTGTCGATCAAGCCCAATCTCCGATCTTGTAAAGCAGCCAACACACCGCCACAGCCATAATGTCCACACACGATCACATGCTTCACCTTGAGCACCTCAATCGCGTACTGCAACACCGACAGGCAATTGAGGTCGGTGTGGACAACAACGTTGGCGACATTGCGATGGACAAACAGCTCGCCGGGCAACAGGCCAACGATCTGGTTCGCTGGCACGCGACTATCCGAACAACCAATCCATAGATATTCTGGCGACTGTTGGTGCGAGAGGCGTTGGAAGAATTCCGGGTCGGCAGTCACGATCTCGTGCGCCCACTCGCGGTTTTTAGCAAGGAGATGGTCGAGAGTTTTCATGTCAAAGCTTATTTTTCTTCTTTTGGTTGTAAGCTGGTATCTTTGCAGTATTACGGTCAGTAATCTCGGAGAAACGTGAAAAGTTGTTTGCCGCAAGCGAGCAAGCGCCTGCCTGAGGTCAAGCAATCCCTCCTCGTGCGCAATAGCCAGAATGCCAAGCGTACCAATGACCTTTATTTGCCGTTTTTCTGCCTCGTTACGTCCGTGTCGTTCATCAATGATCAAAGCGTTGCTCGGGCTCTGCAAAGCGAGTGTGATAGCGTCACGCTCGCCAGCATGCAGACTTTGTAACCCCTCCTCAGGCTGTAGCAGAATGGGCGAAACTTCTAGCCAAACAGGAGGGCTGCTAATCCATGTTTGCACCGGGACCGGAGCCTCTGCGGCACTTAGCTCTCGATACACAGCTTGGGGAATCAACACCCGTTCGTATAATTCCGCAAGGATATCAATCTGCTCTATCAATACTAAATAGTTCAGCGGGGAAGTGTCAGAAACGATCATTATCGACCTGTGATTTGGTGCGATATTGTTATGTCATGCTCAAGGTCCGCTTCAGAGTAATCAAGATAAGCTCCAGCACGTTTAAGGAAAGCGTCCGTCTCCCAACGAGAGACAAGACCAAGCATTCTTTGGACTTCTGCGTGTGTCAATTTCCCGCTGCGGTAACCTTGAGCGGCGATCGCCTCTAAGACCACATGAGACAGTTCATGTGGTGGACTTGCCAAGCGGACAGCAAGGTCTTCCGGTAATTCAATTGCGACATGTGTCATTCCCTACTCCTCTTTGCCTCATAGCCTATGCAGGTCCACTATCCAATTCCTCGTTCCACCAGTGCCCACGCCCTGTTTGCCAAGGTCCCACAGCGATCACGCTTGAGCAATGCATCAGGAGATGCGGCATTGCCATCGAGTCCGCGCTTATACACGCCCTGCAAAATCGCCGCGAGACGAAACAACGACAGGATCAACGTGAAATTCCAGTGAGGAAGTTCGGTACGGCCCATCTGCTGGCAATACCGCGCAACATACTCGTCCTCGGAAGGAATGCCATAGGCGGCATAATCCAGATTGGTAATGTCGCCGCGCAACGGATCACTGACATGATAGGCAATGCAGTTGTAGGCCAAGTCCGACAGCGGTACACCCAACGTGCTCAATTCCCAGTCAATCACCGCCAGCACGCGGGGTTCGGTCGGATGAAAAATCATATTCTCCAACCGGAAATCTCCATGCACAATCGTCGTCTCTTCGTCGCTGGGCATGTGCTCAGGCAGCCATTGCATCAGCCTATCCATCGCCGGCAACTCTTCAGTTTTAGCGGCTTCATACTGTCGCGACCACAGTGCGACCTGACGGAGGTAATACCCACCGGTGCGCCCATAGTCAGCTAATCCCATGGCACGGAAATCCACCCGATGCAATTGCGCAAGGGTATCCGCCAGGGTCAGATAAATTGCGTTCCGCTCGCTGGGCGACAGCGATGGCAACGTCTGATCGTGAAACACCCGGCCTTCGACAAAATCCATGACGTAGAAATCAACACCAAGAACCGACGGGTCTTGGCACAATACGTAGGGCCGCGCTACCGGCACCTCGGTGTTCCACAAGGCCGAGATGACCTTAAATTCTCGATCAACGGCATGTGCAGACGGCAGCAATTTTCCCGGCGGTTTCTTGCGCATGACATATTTCTTCTCAGCACCATCCGTAAGAATGAACGTCGGGTTCGACATGCCACCTTGTGTCTGCGCAACCATCAGTGGGGCCGTGAAACCTTCCACGTTCCCAAGCAAATATCGCTCAAGGTTCGCCTCGTCAAAGCGATGCTGCGGCAGCACGGGAACCGCGTCTGTGGTCAGAGACGATGCGTGTAACATAATATCTTCTGCTCCATTTTTCCCTCACATCTCACAGAATCTGCGTCTCCCGCTGCTTCCCCAGCGACACCAGATGTAAGCGCCCTGAGTGTACTTCCAGTACGGTACACGAGCAATGATCGGGTTCGCAACAAATCATCCGTGTGTCCCCGGTCGCCATCCCAACGGCAGTGTTGATCGCGATGAAGTGGGTGGTAATCACCATAGAAACAGGCATTGCAGTCAAGGTAGCAATCAGTCGCTCGCGCCACTGTTGCTGCACGGGCGGCAGCTCCTCCCACCGACCACGCATGGCCTCGCGCAACCATGCCGAGCGGGTACGCGGGTCGCTCATCGGCGTAGGAATTTCCGCGACCGCAGGTTCGATACGTGCAGTGGTCTGCCATAACGCCTCAAACGGCATAGCAGTTTCGCGTGCTCGTTTGAGCGGACTCGTCGCTAATGCCAACGGACCGAGCGCAGCAAGCTCGTGCGCCACGTTGGCGGCTTGCGCTTTGCCCGCGGCATCGAGTTCAGGATCAACAGCTTCGGCAAACCCAGCCGCCGGGCGGCCATGACGAATGAGATAGAGGCGAACAAGATTAGTCATCAGGACTCTTTCTTGAAAGAAGAATGCCTTACGTCGCCAAGATGAAGAGCTGATCGCTCTTGAGCAGAATGTGGGTTCCCACCTCAGCCATTCGCTCTGACAGTTCCATCCATTGCTTTTCGTTGTGAAGAGGAAGAATTTTTACTAGGTAACTGCCTTCGCCATATTCCGGCCACGGAATCACTTGGTATCGTTTCGTACTTGCGGGACAGAACTTTTCGAGCTCGATAAGATACTCCGCAAGAGCGCTGCGAGTTTCCTGGGGGAGTTTTTCAGCTTGGTTCGTTCTTCGAGCCATGTGTACCTCCAAGTTGATTCTGCACCGCAGAAAGAAAAGCTTCGGCCAGGGCAATACCCGCCCTGGCAGTCTGAGGGCCAGTACTTGCCGGCGAATAATCCGCTCTGTGCCTCCACTCAATAAGCGTCAACAGGGTTCGTCCAATCTGCCCGGCAAAGACCTTGCGACGCATCACCAAACGACGGTTAAATTCGGCCTGAGTAGCTTTATGACTCCACTCTCCTCCTGTCGGGCGAAAGTCAGTCAATTGCATCAGCGCAGCGATGGCACCTTGGAAGACCGCATAATAGCAACGGCTCACACAAGAGTCGAAAGTGCGCCGCTCTAAACAAGCGCGAGCGCCTTCATAGCTGCTCTGCGCTTTTTCCAAATAATCAGTTGCGTGACTCATCGGTCGCCCAAAACTGTGAGGTAACGTTTAACAAGATTAGTCATCAAGAGACTTTCTAGAAAATAGCCCGAGCAGGAACTGGTAGGCTCGCGCATAGCCGTCGGCAGACTGGCTCTGTCGTGGACCGGCCACATTTAAGACGGCGAGCCGCTCTTCGGCAACCCACCTGCGTGTTTGGTCGAAATCGAGAGGGTGCGCAAGGTCAACGACGCGGTAAGGTTTACGCAGTTTCCGTGCGCACTCGACGGTGTAGGCCGTACCGCCGATTGGCGGGCCAACCGTCAGGATGAGGGTCCCATCGCTGTCGCGGACATTCAGTTCCGTGCGTTCGGCATAGTCCTCTGTTGTGGTTTCTTGCAATGGATAATCGTCGGCAATGCGGCCATCCTCTGCGCGTCGGCCTTTCGGGCACCAACCGCCACGTGCAAGCTTCAGAACTTTTGCCGCGTCGAGAGCAGCACGGTCCACACCGGTCTGTCCGCCAGAGACGATTTTACGCACAGGAAAGCACATCGCTCGGTCCCACGCCACGAGAAATATCTGGTTCGGTGATGGGTTCAGTAAAAGACAGCGCTCCCAGGTCCATAGCGTGCTCCTTCGTATCCGGGAGGAAAAAAGTTTTTATAACAAAGCAAAAAGAGATCGAGGAAACAATCGCCCTCGACGGCTTCCCTAGCTTGGCCGTGCGCTTGACCGATCTGCTAGGCCGTGTACTCTCCACTTCGTTTTTCGGCTCTGTTCGTGCCCACAGGTAGTCAACAGGAGCGCCGCCGAGTCGAGATTCTCAACCAACCTCGCCGACGAGTAAGGAGAAACATCTATGTCAGCAGCCACGCCATCAGCGACTGCCCATCAGCACGTGCCTATGACTGGGGCACAGTATCTTGAAAGCCTCCGCGATGGCCGGGAGATCTGGCTGAACGGTGAGCGGGTGCCGGACGTGACGACGCATCCCGGTTTTCGCAACGGCGCACGATCCGTGGCGCGTTTGTATGACGCGCTCCATGATCCCGCGCAGCAAGCGGTCCTGACTGGTATGACCCCGAACGGTGCGCTCACCCACAAATCCTTCCTCCTCGCACGCACGCCGCAAGAATTGCTTGCGCGTTCCGAAGCCATGCGGGCCTGGAGCAAACTCCACTTCGGCTTCATGGGCCGCAGCCCGGATTACAAAGCCGGCTTGGCGGTGAGCCTCGGTGCTTGGCCGGAGTACTTCGAGCCTTACGCCACCAACGCGACCCGTTGGTATCACCAACTTGCGGATCGTTGTTTCTACATGAATCATGTTGGCATTAACCCGATGGTGGACCGCTCAAAGGCGTTGCACGAGCAGAAAGAAGTGTTCGTGCGCGCGGTCAAAGAACGCGACGATGGGCTGGTCGTCTGTGGTGCGAAAATGGTGGGGACAGGAGCGGCGTTCACCCACTACAATTTCGTGTTCAATTACGGAGCCATGCCCTTGGGCGATGGCGACACGGATCATGCGCTCGTGTTCATTGCACCCACCAACGCGCCGGGCATCAAACTGCTCTCGCGTCCATCCTATGAACTCCAGG
>SYOC01000006.1 GCA_005804965.1 Pseudomonadota bacterium | reverse complement strand
TGGGCGGGCACAGTTCTACGCTACGGCGGTGCTGCTTGGTGGCGTGGCGACTGGAGTCTTGGTCGAGAGCCACACCGGACGCCCTACGAAAATTGAAGGCAATCCCGAACATCCTGGGAGCCTGGGATCCACCGATATCTTTACGCAGGCGTCCATCCTCACACTTTACGACCCAGATCGCGCCCAAGTTGTTTCGCATGCGCGACGCATCAGTTCGTGGGAAGCCTTTATTGCGGATGTGAAACCTGCACTTGACGCGCAACGTGCCAAACGTGGCGCTGGGCTGCGGATTCTGACGGAAACTGTGACCTCACCGACGCTGGCAGCGCAGATGCAAGCACTCTTGCAAGATTTTCCCGAAGCTCAGTGGCATCAATACGAACCTGTCAATCGTGATGCTGTATGGGCCGGGTCGCGCATCGCTTTTGGCGAAGCCGTCGAACCGCAATATCTCTTCGAGAAAGCGGAAGTCATTTTTTCTCTTGACGCCGATTTTCTCTTTGGGGTGCCGGGCAGTGTGCGCTACGTCCGCGACTTCTCCGCCAAGCGCAAAGTACGCGACGAACACGGCACCATGAGCCGCCTCTATGTGGCGGAAAGTGCGACCTCTATCACCGGGGCGGCTGCCGATCATCGCTTGTCGTTACGCGCAGGAGAGATTGAACTGCTTGCTCGTGCAATAGCCAAAGAAGCTGGCTTGGCAAACGTTCAGCTCGGCAAGTGGGAGAACGGGCCCAAATACGCGAAATGGATTTCTGCTCTCGTTCGCGACTTGCAGAAACACAAAGGTTCGAGCGTCGTTGTGGCAGGTGAATACCAATCTCCTGCCGTGCATGCCATCGCCCAGGCGTTGAACGCGGCGCTAGGGAATGTTGGGCAGACCGTCATTTACACCGCGCCCTTACAAGTCAATCCTACGAGCCAACTTGATTCGTTGCGTACGCTCGTTGATGACATGAAGGCTGGCAAGGTCGAGCTGCTGGTCGTTCTTGGTGGAAATCCTGCATACACGGCTCCGGTGGATCTTGGCTTTCAGGAGGCCATTGAGAAGGTCGCCTTGCGGGTGCATTGCAGTTCTCACCCGGATGAGACCGCCGCGCTGTGTCACTGGCATATTCCTGAGGCGCATTCGCTTGAAGCGTGGGGAGATGCTCGCGCGTATGACGGCACGATAACGATCATTCAACCGTTGATTGCACCGTTGTACGGAGGAAAGTCGTACATCGAGATGGTGGCTGCGCTGAGAGATCAGACCACGGCTGGCTACGACATCGTTCGCAAGTATTGGGAAGAGCAGCGCCCTGGCGCAGAGTTCGAACGCTTCTGGCGCAAATCTATCCACGATGGTGTCGTGGAAGGCACGGCGCTTTCTGCCAAAGACGTTTCTCTTGCTAATGCGAACTGGTCGCTGCTCGATCAAGGCACGCCAGCGGGAGTGTCCACGCAAGGAGCACTCGACATTGTTTTTCGTCCTGACCCGTCGGTGTGGGACGGTCGCTTTGCTAATAATGGGTGGCTGCAAGAATTGCCCAAGCATTTGACCAAACTGACCTGGGACAATGCTGCCTTGATAAGCCCGAAGACAGCGGAACGGCTGAACTTGGCGAACGAAGAAGTCATCGAGCTGAAATATAAAGAACGCAAAGTCCAAGCTGCCGTCTGGGTGTCTCCTGGGCAACCGGACGAGACTATCACAGCGTATCTCGGCTACGGACGCACCCATGCTGGTCGTGTCGGTTCGGGGATGGGTTTCAGTGCTCAGTCTCTGCGTACGTCAGACGCTCTGTGGTCCGGGGCCGATGTGAGCATCCGCAGAACTGGAGAACGGTACCCGCTGGCGTGCGTTCAGGACCATCACAGCATGGAAGGTCGTCAGCTTGTCCGCACTGGCACCCTGGAGCATTTTAAGCACCATCCGCACTTCGTGCATGAAATGGAGCATTCGGAAATTGACCTGAATCTGTCGCTGTACCCCGAGGTAAAATATGAAGGGTACAAATGGGGCATGGCGATTGATACGAGTGCCTGTATCGGGTGCGGGGCGTGTATGACCGCCTGTCAGGCCGAGAATAATATCCCCATCGTTGGTAAAGAACAGGTTGGCATCGGCCGCGAAATGCACTGGATTCGCGTGGACCGCTACTACGGCGGCGATCTTGACCATCCCGAGGTCTACCACCAGCCGGTGCCGTGCATGCAGTGTGAAAACGCTCCGTGCGAACCGGTCTGTCCGGTCGGTGCGACAGTCCATAGTAACGAAGGACTCAACGACATGGTGTATAACCGCTGCGTGGGGACTCGTTACTGCTCGAACAACTGCCCGTATAAAGTTCGGCGCTTCAACTTTTTTCTCTATCAGGATTGGGATACGCCGAGCTTGAAGCTCCAGCGCAATCCCAACGTTTCCATCCGCAGCCGCGGAGTGATGGAGAAATGCACGTACTGTGTACAACGGATCAATTTTGCGCGCATCACCGCTGAGAAAGAAGACCGCCGCATCCAGGATGGTGAGGTTGTGACCGCCTGTCAGGCGGCCTGCCCAGCGCAGGCGATTACTTTCGGCGATCTCAACGATAAAGAGAGCCAAGTGGCGAAAGCAAAGGCGACTCCGTTGCATTACGGCTTGCTTATGGAACTCAACACCAGGCCTCGTACCACGTACTTGGCACGGCTAAAGAATCCTAATCCGGAGATTGAGAATGGCTAGCGTGGCGCACTCCGCTCCTGAGACACATGCTCCCGACGAAGTAGTCCATCCGCTCATCGCACCGGGAAACTCGTACAAGTCGATTACCGAGAAGATCAGTAACGTGATCCTTTCGGGAAAGACCCCGAGGGTTTGGTTTTTCTGGTTCGGGATTGCGTTTCTCTTTGTTAATATCCTCGGGCTCTCAGCCACTGTTCTGCTGCTGATCGGTACCGGGATCTGGGGCATTACCATCCCCATCGGGTGGGGCTTCGCCATCATCAACTTCGTCTGGTGGATTGGTATCGGGCACGCGGGAACGCTGATCTCCGCCGTCTTACTCCTGCTCAATCAGAAATGGCGTACCTCAATCAACCGCTTCGCCGAGACCATGACAATCTTCGCGGTGATGTGCGCCGGTATGTTCCCGCTCCTCCACACTGGACGGCCGTGGTTAGCCGCGTATTGGTTGATGCCCTATCCCAGCACTATGGGTGTGTGGCCGCAGTTTCGTAGTCCGTTGATTTGGGACGTGTTCGCTGTCAGCACCTATCTCACGATCTCGGCGGTCTTCTGGATTGTCGGATTGATTCCGGACTTCGCTGCGTTACGAGAGCGCGCGACGAGCCGCTTCGGGAAAGTGACGTACGGTATGTTGGCTATGGGTTGGCGGGGCTCGGCGCGACATTGGCATCACTACGAAATTGCCTACTTACTGCTCGCCGGACTCTCAACGCCTCTGGTGGTTTCCGTCCACTCAATTGTGAGTTTTGACTTCGCGGTCTCGGTGATCCCAGGCTGGCATACCACGATCTTCCCGCCATACTTTGTGGCCGGCGCGATCTACGCCGGATTCGCGATGGTGCTGACCCTTGGAATTCCCATGCGCAAGGTCTGGAAGCTTGAAGACTTCATTACCATGCGCCACATCGACTGCATGGCGAAAGTTATGCTGGCTACCGGGCTGTTTGTGGCCTACGGCTACGGCATGGAAGCGTTCATGGGGTATTACAGCGCGAACACGTATGAAGGGTTTATGATGATTAACCGGATGACCGGACCGTACTGGTGGTCATACTGGTCGCTCATCTTCTTCAATGTGTTGATCCCGCAGTTGTTATGGTTCCGCAGCATTCGCGCAAACATCCCTGCCTTGTTCTGGATCTCGATGTCGATCAACATCGGGATGTGGCTCGAACGCTTCGTGATTGTCGTGACCAGTTTGCATCGGGACTTCTTACCTTCTTCGTGGGGAATGTACTATCCCACAGTATGGGACTGGGGATTGTTTGCCGGTACCATTGGGTTCTTCTTGTTCATGATGCTCCTCTTCATTCGCGTCGCGCCTATCATCTCGATTGCTGAGGTGCGCGGGCTCTTTGCCGAGACGCGGCATGGCCATGGCAAGAAACACGGTGCCGAGGAGGTTGCGGCATGAGTACACATCAGACGACCACCTCTTCCCTGCATGGGATGATGGCGGAATTTGCCTCTGCCGAAGAACTTCTGGATGCAGCGCGACGTACGCGCGGGGCTGGCTATCGCAATGTCGATGCGTACTCCCCATTCCCGGTGCATGGCATGGACGAAGCGCTAGCATTGCCTAAAAGTCCGGTGCCACTGTTCGTGTTGATCGGTGCACTCGCTGGAACCGCCCTCGGGTTTGGCCTCGAGTATTGGGTGTCGGTGATTGAATACCCTATTATGGTTGGTGGCAAACCGTTCTTCAGTTGGCCGGCGTTCGTTCCAGTGGCCTATGAGACGACCATTTTGTTGGGCGGATTAACGGCGGCGATTAGCATGTTGATGATCAACGGACTGCCTATGCCCTATCATCCTGTCTTTAACGTCGAACGCTTTTCGCATGCGATGACGGATCGATTTTTTCTGTGCATCGAAGCCACTGATCCCAAGTTCAATCGTGAAGAGACCAAGAAGTTTCTTGAAGGATTACATCCCTATCAAGTGAGCGAAGTTGAGGAATAGCGTGTTCACTGCCATGAAGAACGCTGCATTAAAAGGAATCGTCCTCGGCTGTCTTGTGCTTGTCTCTGGATGTCGTCAAGACATGCACGACCAACCACGATTCGAGCCGTTGGAAGCCAACTCTTTCTTCTCTGACCACCGTTCCGCCCGCCCATTAATCAAAGGCGTGGTTGCACGGGGGGATTTGCAGGAGGATGTTCACCTCTACAAAGGGCAAGAAAACGGCGCTGCGGCGACGAATTTTCCTTTCCCGGTGACCAAGGATGTTTTGCTCCGTGGGCAGGAACGATTCAACATCTACTGCTCCCCCTGTCATGGGCAAATCGGCAACGGGGAGGGGATGATCGTACAGCGAGGACTCAAGCAACCTCCCTCGTTTCATATTGACCGCCTACGCGAAGCTTCAGTCGGATACTTCTTCACCGTCATCACCAGTGGATTCGGCGTCATGTTTGATTATGCTGACCGCGTATCTCCTGAGGATCGGTGGGCAATCATCGCGTACATTCGCGCTTTACAGCTCAGCCAACATGCAACTTTAGACGACGTTCCTGCTGAGGAGCGGCAGAAACTTGCTGGAGCGCACTAATGAACAATGCTGATTCGAATCGTGCTCTTCTAGAAGGTGCGCAAAAACGCTGGCTGACCATTGGCGTAGCCGGAGCGCTGCTCTGTGCTGCAGGCGGGTTTATGAACGCCGAGCAATTTTTTCGCTCTTACTTGTTCGGATTCATGTTCTGGTTCAATCTCACACTTGGCTGTCTTGCAGGCGTAATGACGCATAACTTGACTGGCGGAGATTGGGGCATCGCGACACGAAGGCAATTGGAAGCTGGCATGCGTGTGCTGCCGCTGATGGCGCTGCTCTTCCTCCCGATTCTTTTTGGCGTACCTAAAATTTACGAATGGGCGAATCCTGAGCATGTTGCTCATAGTGCGATCCTGCAGCAAAAAGCGGGATACCTGAATCAGTCGTTTTTTGGCATCCGCGCTTTCGTATATTTTTCCATCTGGTTAACGTTGGCCAATCTGCTCTATAAATGGTCGGGAGAATTGGAACGGAACCCTAGCTTGGCCATTGTCCGACGCATGGAAAACCTCAGCGGTCCTGGCATCCTCATTTTTTTCCTGACCTCGACTTTGGCTGCGTTCGATTGGGTGATGTCCTTAGAGCCTCATTGGTATTCGACCATCTATGGTCTGTTGTTTATCGTGGGGCAAGGGCTGGCGATGCTCGCATTCATGATCGCCGTGACGACGTGGCTTTCGAATCGTGGGGCTCTTTCTGAGGCCGTTGGGACAAAGAACTTTCATGACCTTGGTAAATTGATGCATGGGTTCGTTGTCTTATGGACCTACGGTTCTTTTTCGCAGTTCCTCATCATTTGGTCGGCGAACTTGCCGGAGGAAACCATTTGGTATGCGCATCGCATCGCCGGAGGCTGGAAGCTGATAGCTATCGGGCTCGCGGTTTTTCACTTCCTCGTGCCCTTTTTCTTGTTGTTGATCCGCAATAACAAAATGAAGAGCAACATTCTCGTGAAAATCGCTGGACTGATTTTGTTCATGCGTTTTGTCGATCTGTACTGGTTTATTTCTCCTGCTTTCAATACGAACGGGCTTGGCCTTCACTGGCTCGACTTAGCTGCTCCTGTCGGCATTGGCGGTTTATGGTTAGCGACATTTTACGGGCAGCTGAGAAAACGCTCTCTGGCCCCGCTTCCTGATCCCTTTGCTGAAGCGGAACAGGCGATGGAACGCGCATAAGTATAAGCAGCAAAATAGGATTGCAGCATGGATTCTCACGCGACTGAACATCCTGTTGGCGGACACGAGGAAAGCAGGGTTGAACTGAAGCCTATCATTGGCTTCGGTGTCATCCTCATCGTAGTCACGGCGTTTTCGTTCCTCTTTGTCTGGTTTATGCTCGACTTCCTCCAAATGAATCAAACGCGTAAAGACGTGCCACTCTCTGCGCTTGCGAACCCCGACCCCATTCCTCCTGCTCCCCGCTTGCAAGTTTCGCCGGGGCAAGATCTCCAACTGTCTCGTCGCCATGAAGGAGAAGTGCTGACGAGCTATCGTTGGGTCAATAAAGAAGCTGGCATTGTCAGTATCCCAGTAGAACAAGCGATCAACGTTCTTGCCGCAAAAGGATTGCCTGCGCGGAGCGAATAGCAATGCAGGAATGGCTGGACTAGAGGAAATGCCGCGCATGCGTCACGCGATGAAACCACACTGTCCCAATGTTCTCGAAAAGACCTTGGGATGTATGCTCCGGCAGACCGTCGGGCTCGCGCTGACATTCGCCTCTTTTATGAGCTTATCCTCTATTGTTTACGCTTTGCCTGGAGCTGGGCCTGGCGGCGATATGCTGGCTTTTCAGAAGCCAGCGCTCTTTAATCCCTTCCCCGATGTTGGCTTCGATCAACGCCTCAACGAGCAGCTCCCTTTGGATCTTGCATTCACTGACGAAACCGGAAAAGCCGTCCAACTGCGTGACTATTTCGGAGAAAAACCGGTGATCTTGTCACTGGCCTACTACGACTGCTCAATGCTCTGCACCTTGGTGCTCAATGGACTTGTCCGTACCTTGCGGACGTTGGCCTTCTCGGCCGGTACGGAATTCAACGTGCTGACCGTCAGTTTCGATGCGCGTGAGAAGTCTCCGTTAGCTGCCGAGAAACGGAAGACCTACTTAGAAGCATACAACCGCCCTGGGACAGACGCTGGTTGGCATTTTTTAACGGGAGACGAGGCCGCTATCCAACAACTGACAAAAGCTGTGGGATTTCGTTATTCCTACGATCAGGCTTCGAACCAATTCGCGCATGCCAGTGGTATCATGGTTCTGACGCCACAAGGTCGATTGTCCCACTACTTTTTCGGTGTGGAATATTCGCCCCGCGATGTACGGTTGGGGTTAGTAGAAGCTTCGGCTGGGAAGATTGGTTCAGCAGTTGACCAAATTCTCTTACTGTGTTTTCACTACGATCCAGCTGCGGGAAAATATGGCCTCCTCATTCTGAGGATCGTGCAGATTTCAGGATTTTTAACAATGTTAGCGCTGGGCACGTACGTGCTGACCATGCTGCGACGCGAACGGAAGTTGCAAGCGGGAGGACCTACGCCTGCGTTCTCGACTGGAAGAAGCTGACCGCGAGTACGCCTCACGGCGAATTACGCTGACGAGCAATCACGATGGGAAAATTTTCTTTTTGGCCTGAGTTGGCATCCAATTTTGCCTGGGAAGTTGATGCGCTGTACATCTTCATCGGCCTGATCTGTCTTGTGTTCGGCTTGGGCGTCTTTCTAGCGGTCATCGCTTTTGCCCTCAAATATAAACGAAAGTCCGACGACGAAATTCCAGAACAGATCGAGGGCAACCTGCCGCTCGAAATCTTCTGGTCCATCGTCCCTCTTGGGATCTCGTTAGTAATATTTGCCTGGGGAGCCGTCCTCTTTTTCAAGATGTCTACTCCGCCGGCAGAAGCGCTGAACTTCTCTGTGGTCGGTAAGCAGTGGATGTGGAAAGTCCAGCATCCAGAAGGCAAGCGTGAAATCAACGAACTCCATATCCCGATTGGGCAGCCGATCAAGCTGACCATGACTTCGGAGGACGTACTCCATAGTTTCTACATTCCAGCGTTTCGCACCAAAATGGATGCCGTTCCGGGGCGTTACACGACGAGTTGGTTCGAGGCCACAAAAGCTGGCGAATACCACATTTTCTGCACGGAATATTGTGGCTTGGAGCACTCGCGCATGATCGGCAAGGTTGTTGTCATGGAACCGGCGCAGTATGCACAATGGCTGAAGAACGGAAATGTGGCTGTCGCGAGTGTAGCAGGAGACGAACCGCCGGAGGTTGTCGGGGCGCGATTGTTTGAAGAACAACGTTGCGTGACCTGTCATCAGACCAACGGTGTTCTCGGGCCCATGCTTGCCGGTGTCTTCGGGCACAACGTGAAACTCCAGAGCGGCGAGACGATTGTGGCGGATGAAACATACGTGCGCGAATCAATTATGAATCCGACGGCGAAGATTGTGGCTGGGTTCCAGCCCCTCATGCCTACGTACCAAGGACAACTGTCTGAGGATCAGATCATCCAACTCATCGCGTACATTAAGTCGCTCAGCAAGAATGATGGTCAGGCGCAAGCCGAACATCGCGTGGAAAACGAGGGATAATCATGGCTGCCGTTGAAGTCCACGACACTCCTGAACTCCAAGAGCCAGAACGTCGCACCTATCTGAACGCTGGTCATACGGTCTCATCGTGGCTGCTGACTGTTGACCATAAACGTATCGGGATTATGTATTTGATCGCGGTGACGTCGTTCTTCCTCGTTGGGGCATTGTTTGCCGCCTTGGTGCGGTTAGAGCTGACAACCCCGGCTGGCGACTTGCTCAGCGCCGACCTCTACAACAAAGCGTTCACCATGCATGGCGTGGTCATGGTGTTTTTCGTCTTGATCCCCTCCGTGCCGGCGACCTTGGGTAACTTCCTGATTCCAATCATGATTGGTGCCCGTGACGTAGCGTTCCCCCGGCTCAACCTGCTCAGTTGGTATCTCTTCATGGCTGGCGGGATGTTCGCCCTCGCCTCGGCA